>DASUGM010000093.1:0-8454 GCA_036274055.1 Vicinamibacterales bacterium
GATCGATCGACGCTCACACCGCCGGCGAGCCCTTGCGGCTCATCGTGGCGGGCTGGCCGGCGCCCCAGGGCTCAACCATGCTCGAGCGGCGCGAGTGGGTCAGGGACCAGCAGGACCATCTGCGCCGCGCGGTGATGCTCGAGCCGCGCGGCCACGCCGACATGTACGGCGCGCTGCTGACCGAGCCCGAGCGCGCCGACTCGGACTGCGGCGTCCTGTTCATGCACAACGAAGGGCTGAGCACAATGTGCGGTCACGGCATCGTCGCCGTGGTCACGATCGCGATCGAGCGCGGGCTGCTGACGCCGCGGGCGGCCGACGCGATCGTGCTCGACGCGCCCGCCGGCCAGATCCGCGCCCGCGCCGATGTCGTCCGCGGCGGCGGCGGCACCCGCGTCCGCAGCGTATCGTTCATCAACGTGCCGTCGTTCTTGTTTGCCGCCGGCGTGCCGGTGACGATCGGGGCCCGGACGATGACCGTCGACATCGCGTTCGGCGGCGCGTTCTACGCGATCGTCGACGCCGAGCAATGCGGGCTCGCGATCCGGCCTGACGGCCTGACCGATCTGCGCAACGTCGGCGACGCGATCGCGCGCGCCGCCGAGAAAGCGGTCAACGTCGTCCACCCGCTCGAGCCCGGTTTGACCGGGATCTACGGCACGATCTTCACCGGACCGCCGACGGTCGCCGGCGCCGATCTTCGCAATGTCACGATCTTCGCGGATCGTGAAGTCGACCGCTCGCCCTGCGGCACCGGCACGTGTGCGGTGCTGGCGGTGCTCGATGCGATGGGCCTGGTCGACCCGTCGAAGCCGTTCGTGCATGAAAGCGTGCTCGGCACCACCTTCAGCGCGCGCGTCGTCGAGCGCACCACGGTCGGCGATCTGCCGGCGATCATCCCGGAGCTGACCGGCGAGGCCTGGATCACGGGCGACTGCTCGTTCGTCGTGGATCCGAAAGACCCGCTTCGCGGCGGCTTTCGGCTGTCATAGGGCAGGAGACGAGGTTTCTCGTCTCTCGATCTATTTCATCTGAGCAAGCTTCGTCAGGTCGACTGACTGCACGGCCTTGCGAACGACCTCGATGCCGTCGACGTCGTGGCCGGTGGCCTGCACCATGAACCGGTTGCCGACGATCGCCCCGACTTCGGCGCGCCTCGATTTCCTGTTCCAGTCTTCGTAGCCAGGATACGGCCCGATCTGCACGGCCTTTTTGTAGCCGTCGTCGCTGCGCTCTTCGAATCCGGCGGCGAGCATCATCGAGACTGGCGCGAGCAGCAGTTGACTGAATGTCGTATCGGTGACGACCAGCTCGATGCGGCTGTCGGCGTTGCGAAAACTGGCGCGCGCGCTCGAGACCGAGACGCCCATCGCCGATTGTTGTTCGCCCTTCACGTCGCCGCGCGTCCAGCCGTTGACTTCGGGAATCATCCCTTTGAGCAGCTCGTAGTCGACGGGCTTGGCGCCGCTCTTGCCGATCTGCTGGAGGCCCGCGGCCATCTGCTGGAGCCCTTGCGCCATTTGGGTGCTGCCCGGCTGCCCGGCCTGCTGCGCGCCTTGCGCCGCTTGAGCCGCGCCCTGCGCCGCCTGTTGTGCGCCCTGCTGGATCTGCCTCGCGGCTTCCTCGGCCTTCTTCTGGTCCTCGGATTTGCCGCAAGCGACCGCCGCGACGAGCGCCAACGCGATGCCGGCAACGTGAGTGCGATGCATCGTTCCGCCTCCGCGCGGGATCTTATCGCACGCCAATTCGTTCCCGAATCCGCCCGGTCTTGGTGATCTTCTCGCCGCCGACGTCGATCGTGATCAGGTAGTCGCCGGTCGGCGCGAACACGCCGCCGCCGCCGCGTCCGCCGCCGCCCGCACCTCGACCGCCCGCGCCCGCACCGCCGCGGCCGCCCCCGGCGCCGCCCGCCGGCGATTCGCGCATGTTCCACTGCGCGCGATTGAGCCCCGCCTGCGCCGGCCCGCTCACTTCCGCGACCGGCTTGCCCTGCAGATCAGTGATCGTGATTCGCGCGTTACCCGAGCCGGCGTTCTTCAGGTAGTAGTTGATGACGATCGCGTCCGGCTCGTTCGGCACCTCGAGAAACTTGTCGCCGAACAGGTGGTAGTTCATGCCCTGCGTGCTGAAGCCGTAGCGCGCCCGCGGCTCGATGTCGAATAGATGCACGTTCTTGTTCAGCACCTCCGCCGACAGTTCCTGCAACGGCGTGATGTCGCCGGTCCACAGCGCGCGGCCATACGTCGCGAGCACGAGATCGTTCTCGCGCGGATGGATCGTCAGGTCGTGCACCGCGACCGCCGGCAGGTTCGCTTTCAGCCGCGTCCACGCCGCGCCGCCGTCAATCGAGAACCACACGCCGACGTCGTTGCCGACGACCAGCAGATTCGGATTCCTGCGATCCTGGACGACGACGTTGATCGAATGCTTTGGCAGATTGCCGGCAATCAAGGTCCACGTCCTGCCGTAATCAGTCGTCTTGTAGAGATACGGCGTGAAGTCGTCGTTGCGGTAGCCGCTCTTGGAGACGAACGCGGTGGCAGGATCGTGCGTCGACGCGTAGACGCGGCTGACCCAGCGGTCGGCCGGCGCGCCCGCGGCGGTGAGCGCCGGCGTGAGGTCGGTCCACGTGCCGCCGTGATTCTGCGTCAACTGGACTTTGCCGTCGTCGGTGCCGACCCAGATCACGCCGGCGCGGCGCGACGACTCCGCGATCGTCGTGATCGTGCAGTAGGGAACATTCAAGCCGATCTTCGTGCTGTCGTTGGTGGTCAGGTCCGGACTGATTTCTTCCCAGGTGTCGCCGCGATTGAACGAGCGGAACAGCACCTGCGCGCCGGCGTAGATGACCTGCGAGTTGTGCGGCGACATCGCGATCGGCGCGATCCAGTTCCAGCGCAGACGGGCGCCGCCCTGCGGCCGCGTCGGCATGATGTTGGTGCGCACGCCGGTCTTCTGATCGAGCCGCCCCATCTGATTCAGCTCGCGGGTGTTGTAGACCCAGCGGCTGTCGGTCGGATCGACCATGTTGTACATGCCGTCGCCGGGGCCGACCGCGACCCAATGCTCGAGCGTGATCCGTCCGGTCGGACTGTTGCTCGGTCCTTTCCACGAATCGTGATCCTGAAAGCCGGCGTACACGTTGTACGGGTCGTCCATGTCGATGCCGAGCGCATACGCCTCACCGACGCCCATGTTCGGGAAGTAGTCGCCGGTGCGGCCGCCGTCCACCGAGACATTCACGCCGCCGTCGCTGCCGAGGATGATGCGCTGGGTGTCCTGCGCGTCCCACCAGATGCTGCGGAAATCGCCGAACACGCCGCGGAAGAACTCACCGCCCCAGGTC
This sequence comes from Vicinamibacterales bacterium, assembly GCA_036274055.1. GTDB lineage: Bacteria > Acidobacteriota > Vicinamibacteria > Vicinamibacterales > SCN-69-37 > DASUGM01. Next base: position 3,347 of record DASUGM010000093.1, read on the forward strand.
GCGCCGCCGTCGCGGGTGATGAACATCGAGTCGCTCGTCACCACCACGGTCTTGTCGTCGTCGGGCTTGATCTTGATCTGATTGAACGAGTACGGCGCCTTGCCGCCGGCGACGTTGGTGGCGCCGCTGACGTTCCGCCACGTCTTGCCGCCGTCGTCGGTGCGATAGAGCTCGTTGCCGATGATGCCGCGCGCCAGCGGTCCCGTCGGCGTCGCCTGCTCTGCCGGCGCCGCGCCCCGGCCCGCCGCAGCGCCGCCGGGCGGTGAAGCGGGATTCTGGTTCTCAATCAGCGCGTAGAGAATCAGCGGGTTCTTCTGATAGATGTCGAGTCCAATCCGGCCGAGCTTGCCCTCCGGCAGACCGCCGCCGAGCTTCGTCCACGCCTCGCCGCCGTTGTCGGTGCGATAGAGCGCCGTGCCCGGGCCGCTCTCGATGATTTGCCACGGCCGCCGATCCTTGTCGTACATCGCCGCGAACAGCTGCGTCGGCGTCTTGCGGTTGATCACCAGGTCGATTGCGCCGACGCCGTCGTTGACGTAGAGCACCTTCTTCCAGCTCTTGCCGCCGTCGATGGTGCGGAACACGCCGCGCTCTTCGTTCTTCGAGAACAGGTGGCCGATCGCGGCGACGTAGACGATCTGCGGATTGGTCGGATGAATGACGATCCGCGCAATGTGATGCGAGTCCGGCAGGCCGGCGAATTCCCAGGTGTCGCCGCCGTCGGTCGACTTGAACACGCCCTTGCCGGAGATCGACGAGCGGGCGTTGTCATTGGCGCCGCTGCCGAGCCATACGACCTTGCCGTCCGACGGCGCGACCGCGACCGCGCCGACGGCGCCGACTTCGACGCTGTCGCTGACCGCGCGCCACGTCGTCCCGGCGTTGGTGGTGCGCCACAGCCCGCCGCTGCGGGTCGCCGCGTACATCGTGTAGAGATGCTCGCGCAGCGGCGCATCGGGCACCGCGACTTCGGTGACCCACGCCGCGGTGCGGAACGGGCCGATGTTGCGGAAGCTCAGCGCGTTGGCGATCTGGTCGAGCGGCCCGGCACTCTGCTGGGCCCGGGGCACGGACGAGGACAGGCAGACGATGCCGACCAGGACGAGCAGAAGGGGTTTTCGCATGGGCCCCATGTTAATGGGGCAGTGGGTGAATGTGTGAATGGGTGAATGGGGAATGGGTGAATGGGTGAATGGAATCTACATCTTCCCCATCCAGCGGAGCAGGCCCTCCGTCAGCCACGGAATGTAGGTGATCAGCAGGACACCCACCGCGAGTATGCCCAGCATCGGCAGTGTCGCCCACATCACCTGCAGCACCGGCTTCTTGAATCGGACCGAGGCGAGCAGCAGGTTCAGGCCCAGCGGCGGGTGCAGGAAGCCGAGCTCGAGGTTGGCGATGAAAATCACGCCGAGATGCACCAGGCTGATGTCGTACTCCGCCGCCAGCGGCACCAGCAGCGGGACGACGACGACGATGGCGGAGAAGATGTCCATCACCGTGCCGACCAGCAGCAGGAAGATGTTCAGCGCGAGCAGGAAGACGAGCTTCGATTCGACGTGTGCCCGCGTCCAGTCGATCAGCTGCGTCGGCACCTGCGCGTTGACGAGGTAGTTGGTCAGGCCGACGGCGACGGCGAGAATCACGAGCACGCCGCCGACCAGCGCGGTGCACTCGCTGGCGACGCGCAGCACGTCGCGGAACGACTGCAGATCGCGGTGGATGAAGCGCTGGACGATCAGCGCGTAGAGCGCCGCGATCGCCGCCGTCTCCGACATCGTCACGTAACCGCCGAGCAGCGCGTAGAGGACGACGACCGGCAGCAGCAGCTCCCACTTCGCGTCCCACAGCGCCGCCACCGATTCGCCGAAACGAAACGGCGTGCGCACCGTCTTGCTGATGATCGCCTCGCGGACGCCGAGCACCGCGAGCAATCCGAGCATCAACAGGCCGGGCAGCAGGCCGCCGATGAAGAGATCTTCAATCGCGACGTTCTGCGCGACGATGCCGTAGAGGATCAACGGCACCGAAAGAGGAAAGAGCAGGCCGAGCGAGCCGGATGCGGTCAGCAGGCCGATCGCGAATTTCTCGCGGTAGCCCTCCTTGATCAGCACCGGGAGCAGCAGGCCGCCGAGCGCGAGGATGGTCACGCCCGAGCCGCCGGTGAACAGCGTGAAGAACGCGCACAACGTCGCCGCGGCGATCGCGGTGCCGCCCGGCATCCAGCCGACCACGCCGCGCAGGGCGCGCATCAGACGTTCGGATGATTTGCCCTCGGCGAGGAGGAACCCCGTGAACGTGAACAGCGGGATCGCGGCGAGGTTGGCCGACGGCGAGGTCAGTTCTTCGTAGGCTTTGATCAGCGGAACGATTGGCCGGCTGCCGTCGGCGAAGAACGCGAACATCGCAATGCCGCCGAGCAGCGTGAAAATCGGCGCGCCGAGCACGCCGGCGACAACGATCGCGGTGATCCACGGCCACACCGCGCGCCCCTCGAGCACCTGGTAATGCGTGGCGATCCAGTAGCCGGCGGCAATGCCGCCGAGAGCGATGGCGCGCCCGAGCCAGTGCGGCGACGCGCGCCAGACCAGGCGCGCGGCGATCAGCGCGAACGCCAGGGGAAAGGCGAGCGTCGCGACCCACACCGGGACGTCGACGGCGATGATGTCGCCGACGCTGCGCTCGGTCTGGACCAGCGCCGCGCCGCCGACCGCGAAGATCGTCGATACCGCGGCGCCGACGAACCCGGCGATGACGTGGGCGACGCGGGTGATCGTGCCGGCGGGCAGGAACTCGCCGGTGGCCAGCGTCAGAAGCTTGCCTTCGCGCGCCGCGATCGCGGCGCCGAGCAGGCCGACCCAGATCGTCAGGTTCTGCGCGAACGGTCCGGCGCCGGGGATGCCCGACGCGAAGAACCGGCGCGTGACGATCTCCGCGAGCGGCAGCAGCATCAAGCCGCCGAGCGCGAGCGTCGCGAGCAGGTTCTCGGTGCGGAGCGCGAGGGCGCGCATCTACTTCCTGGTCTTGCGGTAGGCGTCGCGGTCGCGCAGGGCCATGTCGTAGACGTCGGCCGGGACGATCGTCCCCTTCATCGACGCCGACATCTTCTCGACCGCGGTGCGGAAATCCGCCAGCCCCTTGGCGTCGAGCGAGGTCACCGTGAGGCCGCGGGTTTTCATCAACTTGATCGAGTCGGCGTCCTGTTCCGGTGCCTTGGCGTTGACGGTGGTCTCGAAGGCCCTGGCGCTGGCGATCATCACGGCCTGATCGGCGGCGCTGATCTTGTTCCAGGCGGCGTTGCTCACCACCAGGGCGCCGACCAGCGGCGCGACGCGGACGTCCATCACGTATTTCGCGTCCTTGAAAATCTGCAGCACCATCGCGCCGTAGGGCGGCATCGGCGCGGCGTTGATCATCCCGTTCGGAATCCGCAACTGCGCCGGGATGTCGTTGATCGTCAGCGCCACCGGATTGAAGCCGTTGGTGCGGTACCACTGCACCATCTCTTCGTCGCCCTTGGCCGTGAAGAGCTTGGCTTTCTTGACGCCGTCGAGCGTGCTGATCGGCTCTTTCGAAAACAGCTGCACCCATCCGCCGCTGCCCCACGACAGGACCTTGAAGCCCTTGGCCTCGAGCCGCGGTGTCAGCGTCGGCGACAGCTTGGTGAGGACGTACTGCATCTCCGCGTCGTTCTCGAAGAAGAACGGCATGCCGAAGACGTTGAACGCCTTGTCGATGTGCGCGAGCCCGCCAATCGTCAGCAGGTTGGCCTGGAGCTGATCGACGCCGGGCCGCATCAACCGGATCGTCGACTCTTCGTCGCCCTGCGTGCCGCCCGGATACACCGTCAGCTTGACGCGGCCGCCGGTTTTCGCGGTCCATTCGGCGCCCATGTCGGTGAGCGCCTTGTGCCACGACGAATTGGTCGGCACCTGCGTCGCGAGCTTGATGTTGAGGGGCTCCTGCGCGGCCGGCGTCGCGACGAGCGCGACCGCCAGACCGGAGACAAGAGAGAGTTTCTTCAACGGTGACATTCCTCGGTCCTCCACGCGCGCAAGCCGGCGCGCTACTTCGCGAACTTCGTGTCGATTTGCTCGAGCAGCGCCCGGGCGCGGCGCTGGGTGACGAGCGTAACCAGGCGATTCGACGGATCTTTCTCCGGGTCGATCGCGAGCGCGTCCTTCAACAACTGTTCGTACTCCGCCCGATTCTGGGCCGGCACGCTGACTCCCAGGGCCAGCGCCACGTAAGGCGACGGGGACAGACCCCGCTGCAGTTCCAAAGCGCGCGCGAAGTGCGCCCGCGCCTTCTCCGGGCTGCCGCCAAGCGCCTCCGGCAGGCTATCGAGCGAGATGAACAGCTCGTGAATCGCGCCGCGGCTCCAGGCCTCGTCGAGCGCGAGCGCCTTGTCGGCGAGATCGCGCACCGACGGCATGTCAATCACGAGGTCGGGACGATCGATGCCAAGGGCAATGGCCGAGCCCCACGCCGCGGCGGTCCAGTAGAGGAGCGGCACGTCCTCTTTCTTCGCCTTTGCGAGCGCCGCTTTCGGATCCTGCAGAAGTTTGTCGGTGGTGCCCTTGCCGAAGCGCGCTTCGAGCCCGCGGAAGCAGTAGCCCTTGGCGCGGAGATACAGCTTGAGCGCGCGCTCGCGCGCCGCTTTGGCGTCGTCGTGTTTCGCCTCGCCGAGAATGTCGGCCTCGGCTTCGACGAACGCGTAGCCGTATTGCGTGAAGCCGCCGCAGGTCGAGATCAACAGCGGGACGTGCGTCGGCACCGACTCGAGCAGCGATTCGTTGAGTTTCAGGCCGAACGGGATCGCGCTCTTGATCAGTTCCGGGTCATCGTCTCGCGTGAAGACGTCGCCGGTATCGGACAGCGTGTTGGCGACCGTCTTGACCGCCATCGTCTTGAGCGAGCAGCCCGATGCCGCGGCCAGGCCGACGGCGCAGAGCAGGAGACGAGGCAGACGGGTGGTGACGAGGCGGGGCATCTGGGTGTATGCGAAAACTCTAACAATTCGAGGTCTTGCGAGTCCTGAGGACGCTCTGAGAAATCGTGTCCCGGAGAGGACACTTGTTTGGGGTCGCGTCTTGAATTGACGTACG
>DASUGM010000094.1:0-2267 GCA_036274055.1 Vicinamibacterales bacterium
CCCCAGTCTGACCCCAACACGCATGCGAATCATCACCGGAAAATGGAAAGGACGTCAGCTGCAGGCGCCGGCTGGGCAGGGGACGCGGCCAACGTCGGATCGGCTGCGCGAGACGCTGTTCAACGTGCTCGCGGACGTCGACGGCGCGCGCGTGCTCGACGGCTTCGCGGGCACCGGCGCGATCGGTCTCGAAGCGCTCAGCCGCGGCGCCGCCCGGGCGACGTTCGTCGAGCGCGATTCGCGCGTGATTACTGTGCTGAATCGCAACATCAGCGCTCTCGACGCGACAAATGCGTGTGTTATCATCCGCGACGATTTCGTGCGCGCCGCGCGCCGCGCCGATTTGCACGCGGCGTTCGAGCTGGTGATCGTCGATCCGCCCTACGACGTCGCGGACCTGGCGGCGATTGCGACCGCGGCGGCCGGCGCCCTGGCGCCGGGCGGGCAGTTGGTGCTCGAGCACAGCCGGCGGCGAGACTCGCCGGCGGCCGCCGGCAGCGCATCGCGGACTCGCGTGCTCGTTGCCGGTGACAGCGCGCTATCCTTTTACACGCGCCCGAGGGACCTGCCCTGAAACTCGCCATCTTTCCCGGCTCGTTCGATCCGCTGACCAACGGCCACGTCGACGTCGTCGAGCGCAGCCTGCGGCTGTTCGACCGCGTCATTGTCAGCATCCTCGTCAACGCAGAAAAGAAACCGCTGTTCAGCCCCGACGAGCGCGTCGAGATCGCACGCGAGGTTTTCGCGCGTCACTCGGGCGTCGAAGTCGCGACCTTCAACGGGCTGCTGGTCGAGTTCGCGCGCCAGCGCGGCGCGGCGGCGATCATCCGCGGCCTGCGCTCGGTGTCGGATTTCGACTACGAAATGCAGATGGCGCTGATGAATCGCCACCTGCGCGACGAGATCGAGACGGTCTTTCTGATGCCGTCGGAGCGCTTCACCTACGTCAGCTCACGGCTGGTGAAGGAAGTCGCGGCGCTCGGCGGCTCGATCGTGGGGCTGGTGCCGGATACCGTGGCCGCCCGCCTGGCGCAGCGCCAGTCACCTGCAACCACGCGGAAGGTGTAACGTCGATGACTGTGACCATCAATCCTCTGGCCGAACGAATGCAGCACGTCGGGCTGTCGCCGACGATGAAAGGCACCATCGAAGCGGAACGGCTGCGACGCCAGGGCGTCAACGTCATCGACTTGGGCGCCGGCGAACCGGACTTCCCGACGCCGGCTCACGTCACCGCCGCCGCTCACGCGGCACTCGACAAGAACTTCACCAAGTACACGCCCAACCCGGGAATTTCCGACCTGCGCGAGGCGGTGGCGCACCGCTACCGCGACGACTACGGCACCGACTACACCGGCGACGAAGTCATCATCACGGCCGGCGGCAAGCAGGCGTTGTATCACGCGGCGCTGGCGCTGTTCGGGCCGGGCGACGACGTGATCACGCACGCGCCGGGCTGGCCGACGTTGGTCGAACAGATCAAGCTCGCCGGCGCGACGCCGGTGATTGTGCGCGCTCAGGCCGAAGACGGCTTCGCGCTCACCGCGCAGATGTTCCTCGACGCGGCCACGCCGCGAACGCGCGCGATCGTGTTGAACTCGCCGACCAATCCGACCGGCGCGCTGTTGTCCGAGACCGAAGCGCGCCGGCTTGCTGCCGAGGCGGCGCGGCGCGGCTGGTGGGTCGTGATCGACCTCTGCTACGAGAGGCTGATCTACGACAACGTGCCACACAACCTGCCGAAGATCTTCGCCGACGCGATGCGCGATCGCACGCTGTTGTGCGGGTCGACGTCGAAAGCCTACGCGATGACCGGCTGGCGGTGCGGCTGGGCGGCCGGCCCGAAGGCGGTGATCCAGGCCGCCAACGCGCTTCAGAGCCATGAGACATCGAACGTCAACTCGATTACGCAGAAGGCGGCGATTGCGGCGCTGAGTGGCCCGCAGCAGTGCGTCACCGACATGTTGCTCGAGTACCAGCGGCGGCGCGATCAGTTGATCGAGTGGCTGGCGGAAGAACCGCGTCTGGTCTGCACGGTACCGCAGGGCGCGTTCTATCTGTTCCCGTCGATCGCCGCCTTTCTCTCGCCTGACAAGTACCGGACGTCGATCGATTTCGCCGACGCGCTGCTGCGGGATGAGCACGTTGTCACCACCGCCGGCGAGGCGTTCGACACGCCCGGCTACCTCCGCCTCTCCTACGCCAACTCGCTCGAACAACTGCGCGAAGGCGCGACCCGGCTGATTCGCTTCGCGCGAAAGTAGGGG
>DASUGM010000095.1:0-23380 GCA_036274055.1 Vicinamibacterales bacterium
GAGCCCGACACGGAAAATCCGGCCGGCGGCCCAGAGCACCACGACCGTCGACGTCGCCAGGATCGAGAGGCCGAGCAGCACTTCCCACATCGGCGGACCGGGCGGCATCGTCAGCCGGATCATCATCGCGAACGGCGCGACCATCGGAATCATCGACAGCACCGTCGCCATCGGCGAGTCCGGCGCGCGGATGACCAGCACCGAGACGACGTAGCTCGCGATCAGGATCATCATCGCCGGCTGCAGCATGCTCTGTGCGTCCTTGAGGTCCGAGCAGGCCGAGCTGAGCGCCTGGAACACCGACCCGAACATCAGCGCCGCGCAGACCAGGAACAACAGGAACCAGCCAACCAGCACCGGATCGATCAGATCAGGACGGCCCATCTGCAGCAGCGCGTAGACGCCGCCGCCGAGATAGACGAACGACAACAGGAACGACACCGAAACGATGCCGAGCAGCTTGCCGGCCATCAGCTGGAACGGCGTCACCGACCCGAGCAGAACCTCGCTGATCTTGCTCATCTTCTCTTCGATGATCGTGTTGATCAGGTGCTGCGCCGTCGTCATCACCGCCATGAACATCAGGATCAGGAAGAAGAACGGGATCCCGAACTGCTCGATTTCGTCGACTTCGCGCGCCGCCGACACCGTGCCGTCGGAGCGCTTCTCGACCAGGCTGAACGTCGAGAAGTCGGCGCGGGCCGAGAGCTTCGAGACCAGCGTCCGATCGATGCCGGCGCGGCTGAAGCGCACCTCCTGAATCGCGTCGCGCAGCGTCGTCCGCAGCCAGTCGGAGAGGCGCTCGTAGGACGTGTTCTGCGAGTAGTAGAGGATCGGCAGCGTCGACTCCGGATCCATCAGCTCGGCAGGCAGGAGCACGAAGGCAAAGATCTCGCCCTGGCGGACGCGGTCGGACAACTCGACGGTCAGTGCCTCGTCGCTTTTGCCGGCTGGATCGACGCTGGTCGGAAACACTTTCGGTCCGGTCGACGCACCCTTCGCCGCGACCTCGGCGTTGTTGGCGAGCGCCGCCGCCTGAATCGGCGCATAGAGCGCGCCGGTGCGGTCGACGACGGCAAACGTCCGATCCTTGTGATCGACCTGCCTGCCCGCGTAGCCCATGAACGCGAACAACCCGCCCATCAGCACCGGCATCGCGACGATGCCGATGATGAAGAACTTGGTGCGGACCAGCGCGAGGAACTCGGTCTGCGCGATGATGAGCGCGCGGCGCATCACGCCACCTCCGGCTCGAGCATTTCTTCGGCGCTCGGCCGGGCGATGCGGACGAAGATGTCGTGCAGCGACGGCTTGGTGATCTCGAACTGCTGCACGCTGGTCTTCTCGACGAGCTGGCGCAGGAACGCCTGCGGGTCGCCGGCCAGCCGCACGTCCTGGACGTTGCCGTGGTCGTTGACCGACTCGACGCCGGCCAGCTCGTGCAGGATGGCCGCGCCGCCAGTTGTGCGAACGCGGACGGTGTCGTGTCCGTACTGCGCCTGGATCTCGTCGAGCGATCCGTCGAGCACCTTGTTGCCGCGAAAGATCATGAAGATGCGATCGCACATCTTCTCAGCGGTGGACATGTCATGCGTCGAGAAGACAACCGTCGTTCCGCCGCGGCGCAGTTCGAAGACCGCGTCGCGCAGCGACTCGGCGTTGACCGGGTCGAGGCCGGAAAACGGCTCGTCGAGAATCAGCAGTTTCGGTCTGGCGACGATCGCGGAAATAAATTGCACCTTCTGCGCCATGCCCTTGGACAGCTGATCGATCCGTTTGTCCGCCCACTCGGTCAGGCGCAGCCGATCGAGCCACTGCTTGATCACCGGATCGAGGTCGGCGATGGCGCGTCCTTTCAACTGTCCGTAGTAGCGCAGCAGGCGACGGACCTGCATCTTCTTGTAGAGGCCGCGCTCTTCGGGCAGGTACCCGATGTCGTCGCGCGATGAAGACGTCACCGGTTGACCCAGCACGCGGATGTCGCCGGCGTCTGGCAGGATGATGTTCATCACCATCCGGATCGTCGTCGTCTTCCCGGACCCGTTGGGCCCGATGAAGCCGTAGATGGATCCTTCCGGCACATCGAGTGTGAGGTCATTCACGGCGAGGTGCGCGCCGAACTGTTTGCGGACGCTCCGAATCGCGATGGCCGGGGTCATTTCAGGCGATTTGACAGGATTGTGAAACGTTTCACATTATATAAGCGCCTTCGGGACGGTGCCCCGCATGTGCGTGTCCTCTTCGCCTTGAATCAATGTAGGCTTAGGGCGCTTCGCAACCGTTTATGAGCCAGCTATTCCCTCGCAGTGCCAACGCCACTGCCCGCATGAGTTTGGCCGGTGTGATCGGTCTGGCCCTCTTTGGGGGCTGGGTCATCTTCACCCTGATGCGCTCGTCCTGGGTGACCAAGCAGAACGAGTTCGTGGCCCAGCCGGTCCAGTTCAGTCACGCCCATCACGTTGGCGGCGTTGGTCTCGACTGCCGCTATTGCCATACCTCGGTCGAGAAGTCGTCGTTCGCGGGCATCCCGCCGACCAAGACCTGCATAAACTGCCATTCGCAGCTTTGGACGAATGCGCCAATTCTCGAGCCGGTCCGGGCGAGCTTCCGCGACAATACCAATCTGAACTGGATTAGGGTTAACGACCTACCAGATTTCGTCTACTTCAACCATCAAATCCATGTCCGCCAAGGAGTTGGCTGCGTCACTTGCCACGGGCCTGTTGACAAGATGCCACTCATGTATCAGGCCAAACCGCTCCTGATGGAGTGGTGCCTCGACTGCCACCGGGCCCCGGAAAAGTTCCTCCGCCCGCGCGACGAGGTCTTCAACATGGCCTATCAGGCGCCGTCGGGGGCCGAGCAGCTCGAACTCGGACTCCGGCTCAAGAAGGAATACAACGTGGCGGACATCAGGCACATGACGAGTTGCTCGATCTGCCACCGGTAGTTTTAAGGGCTGTGCGGCGATAGCCGCTACCCGAGATCACAGGCTGTTCATCCATGACCCTTGCTGACGTCCGCTCGCGGCTGGCCGGTCTCGAAGGCCGCGCCTATTGGCGAAGCCTCGAGGAGCTCGCCGACACTCCTGACTTCAAGGAGTACGTGCATCGCGAGTTTCCCGATCAGGCTTCTGAATTCAACGACCCGGCCGGACGCCGCACGTTCCTGAAGTTGATGGGGGCGTCGCTCGCCCTCGCCGGCGTCAGCGCCTGCACGCGCCAGCCGGAAGAAAAGCTGGTTCCGTACGTCAAGCAGCCCGAGGAGATCGTCCCCGGCCGTCCCCTGTACTACGCGACGGCGATGCCGCAGGGCGGCGTCGGCGTGCCGCTGCTCGCCGAGAACCACATGGGCCGCCCGACGAAGCTCGAGGGCAACCCCGAACACCCGGCCAGCCTCGGGGCCTCGGACATCCTCAGCCAGGCGTCGGTGCTCAACCTCTACGATCCGGATCGCTCGCGCACCGTGATCGAACGCGGCGACGTCAAGACGTGGAACGCGTTCATCACCGCGATGCAGGCGGCGATGACGTCTCATCGCGCGCTCGAGGGGGCCGGCCTCCGCATCCTCACTGAGCCGATCACCTCGCCGTCGCTGGTCGATCAGATCCAAACGTTGCTCGAGGATTTGCCGCAGGCCAAGTGGCACCAGTGGGACGCCGTGTACGGCGCGCGCCAGGGCGGCGCGCCGGGCTTCGACGCGATCTACAACTTCGCCAAGGCCGACGTCGTCGTCTCGCTCGACGCCGATTTCCTCGGCTGGGGCCCGGCGCAACTGCGCTACACCAAGGACTTCTCGTCGCGCCGCCGTCTCAACACGCCGGCCGATGCGCTCAACCGTCTCTACGTCGCCGAGCCGGTGACGACGGTGACGGGCGCCAATGCCGATCATCGCGTCGCCGTGAAGGCACGCGAGATTCATGACGTTGTCGCCAGTCTCGCGACCGGCGTTGGCGTCAACGTCGGCGCGCCGGCCGGCACGCTCGCCGACGACGTGCGCTCCAAGTGGATTCCGGCGGTCGTCGCCGATCTCAAGGCCAACGCCGGCAAGTGCGTTGTCGTCGCCGGCGATCATCAGCCGGCCGCGGTTCACGCGCTCGCGCGGTCGATCAATCAGCAGCTCGGCAACATCGGCCAGACCGTGCACTACGTCGCGCCGATCGCAGCGTCGCCGGCCGACGGCACCGCCTCGATCGTCGAGCTGGTCGCCGACATGAACGCGGGCAAGGTCGACATGCTCGTGATGCTCGGCGGCAACCCGGTATTCAATGCGCCCGCCGATCTGAATTTCGTCGCGGCGCTCGACAAGGTCGCGATGCGCGTGCATCTCGGCACTTACGTCGACGAGACCGCCGAGCGCTGCCAGTGGCACGTCAACGAAGCGCACTACCTCGAGATGTGGGGCGACGTGCGCGCCTTCGACGGCACGATTTCGCTGATTCAGCCGCTGATCGCGCCGATTTACGACGGCCACAGCGCGCTCGAAGTCGTCGGCGCGCTCAATGGCGTGCCGAAGCCCGGGCTCGACCTGGTCAAGGACTACTGGACGCGCGCGTTCGAAGGCCAGACCAAGGACAAGTGGTCGCTGAACGATCGCAACGGCCGCGCGTTTGCGACGGCTGACGCGTTCTGGCGCCACGCGTTGCACGACGGGTTCATCGCGAGCACGTCGATGATCAGCAACCCACCTTCGCAGGCTGCGCCTGCTTCGGTGGGCGCGGCGGCGGCCGCGCCTTCGCAGCCTGCGGCTGCTGCGGCGGGCATCGAGATCGTCTTCCGTCCCGATCCGCACATTCTCGACGGGCGCAACGCCAACAACGGCTGGCTGCAGGAACTGCCGAAGCCGTTGTCGAAAGTGGTCTGGGACAACGTCGCCTACATGAGCCCGCGCACGGCGGAGCGTCTCGGTATCAGCACGTATCGCGTCGGCAACCAGAATCAGGAGCTGATTGACATCACGCTCCCCGGCCGCTCGACGCCGGCGCGGATTCCGGTGTGGATCATGCCCGGCACGGCCGACGACGTCATCGCGGTGCATTTCGGGTACGGGAGCAAGAAGTCGGGTCGCGTCGGCAAGGATGTCGGCCACAACGTGTTCGGCCTGCGCTCGTCGGCGGCGCCGTGGTTCGAGAGCGGCGCTCAGGTGGCGAAGGCCGGCGAGACGTATCTCGTGGTGTCGACGCAGAACCACTTCGCGATGGAAGGGCGCAATCCGGTCCGCGCCGTCGATCTCACCGAGTACCGCACCAATCCGAAGTCGGTCGCCGCGCTGGGCCACAATCGTCCGCCCAAGACGCTGACGCTCTACAACCCCGACGAGCACCAGTACAACGGCAACAAGTGGGGCATGACCCTCGACTTGAACGCCTGCACCGGCTGCGGCGCCTGCGTCGCCGCCTGCGTGGCCGAGAACAACATCCCGGTCGTCGGCAAGATCCAGGTCAACAAGAGCCGCGAGATGCACTGGCTCCGCGTCGACACCTACTACGAAGGCGACGCCAACTCGCCCTCGGCGATCTATCACCAGCCGGTGCCCTGCCAGCAATGCGAGAACGCGCCCTGCGAAGTGGTCTGCCCGGTCGCGGCGACGGTGCACAGCGATGAAGGCCTGAACGACATGGTCTACAACCGCTGCGTCGGCACCCGCTACTGCTCGAACAACTGCCCGTACAAGGTGCGCCGCTTCAACTTCATGCTCTACGCGGATTTCTACACGCCGGAGCTCTACGCGCAGCGCAATCCCGACGTCACCATCCGCAGCCGCGGCGTCATGGAGAAGTGCACCTACTGCGTGCAGCGCATCAATCACGCGCGCATCGACGCCAAGACCGCGGGCACGCCGATCGCCGACGGGGCCATCGTCACCGCCTGCGAGCAGGCGTGCCCGGCCAACGCGATCGTGTTCGGCGACATCAACGACCCGAACAGCCGCGTCGCCAAGCTGAAGGCGCAGGAACGGAATTACGGCGTGCTCGAGGATCTCGGCACGCGGCCGCGGACGACGTACCTGGCGAAGGTGCGCAATCCGAACCCGGCGTTGTAGGAACTGGAGATTTCCGGTGGAGTCATCGCAATACCCACAGGGCGACTATCGACGGGCGGCGCCGGTCATCGGACCGGGGCACAGCTCGCGATCGATCACCGACAAGCTCGCCTCGGTTGTACTGACGACGAACACGCCGATCGGCTGGTTCGTCTTCATGTTCTTCGGCTTCACGCTGTTCCTCGGGCTCAACGTCGCCCTCACCTACCTGTTCGCCAAGGGCATCGGGATCTGGGGCAACAACGTCCCGGTCGGCTGGGCGTTCGACATCATCAACTTCGTCTGGTGGATCGGCATCGGCCATGCCGGCACGCTGATCTCGGCGATTCTGCTGCTCTTCAAACAGGACTGGCGCACCTCGATCAACCGCTTCGCCGAAGCGATGACCCTGTTTGCGGTGGCCTGCGCGCTGATCTTCCCGATCGTCCACACCGGCCGGCCGTGGCTGGCGGCGTACTGGCTGCTGCCATACCCGAACGCGATGACGATCTGGCCGAACTTCCGCAGCCCCCTGATCTGGGACGTGTTCGCGGTCTCGACCTACGGATCGGTGTCGTTGCTGTTCTGGTTCATCGGCCTGATCCCGGACCTGGCGACATTCCGTGACAAGGCGGAGAATCCGATCGTCAAGCGCATCTACGGGATCCTGGCGCTCGGCTGGCGCGGGTCGGCGATTCACTGGGCGCGCTACGAGCATGCCTACCTGCTGCTCGCCGGTCTGTCGACGCCGCTGGTCCTTTCGGTCCACACCGTCGTCAGTTTCGACTTCGCGGTCTCGGTGCTGCCGGGCTGGCACGCGACGATCTTCCCGCCCTACTTCGTCGCCGGCGCGATCTTCGCCGGTTTCGCCATGGTCATCACGCTGGCAATTCCGTTGCGCGCGATGTACGGGCTGCAGGACTTCATCACCATGCGCCACCTCGAGAACATGGCGAAGGTGACACTGGTGACCGGCCTGGTGGTCGTCTACGGCTACTTCTGCGAGGCGTTCTTCGGCTGGTACAGCGCCAATGAGTACGAGCGGTTCATGATGTGGAACCGCACCTGGCACGGGCCGTACGCGTGGTCCTACTGGACGCTGCTGCTCTGCAACTTCATCGTGCCGCAGTTGTTCTGGTTCAAGAAGTGCCGCCAGAGCATTCCGATTCTGTTCATGGTGTGCATGTTCGTGAACGTCGGCATGTGGCTCGAGCGCTTCGTCATCATCGTCACCAGCCTGCACCGCGACTTCCTGCCCTCGTCGTGGGAGATGTACTACCCGACGAAGTGGGATTTCATCACGCTGTTCGGCACGATCGGCCTGTTCATGACGCTGATGTTCCTGTTCGTGCGCGTGCTGCCGCTGATTTCGGTCTTCGAAATGCGGACGCTGCTGCCTGAGGCGAATCCGAAGCAGCCCGAGGGAGGGTCGCACTAATGTCGCACACGGCCCCAGCCACGCCCGGTTTCTACGGCCTGATGGCCGAGTTCGACTCGGCGCAGACGCTGCTCGACGCGGCGCACCAGGTCGGCAAGGCGGGCTACACCAAAGCCGACGCGTTCTCGCCGTTTCCGATCCACGGCCTCGCCGAGGCGCTCGGGTTCAAGGATCGGCGCATCTCCTTTATTGTCCTGATGGGCGGCATTGCCGGCGCGTTGTTCGGCTACGGCCTGCAGTACTACACCCAGGTGATCGCGTTTCCGCTCAACATCGGCGGCCGCCCGTTCCACTCGTGGGTGTCATTCATCCCGCCGACGTTCGAGACGACGATCCTGTTCGCCTCCTTCACGGCCGGCCTGACGATGATCGCGCTCAACGGCCTGCCGCGGCCGTATCACCCGGTGTTCAACGTGCCGCGCTTCAGCGGCGCCAGCCAGGACCGGTTCTTCCTCGTGATCGAAGCGACCGATCCGAGATTCAACCTCGACCAGACACGATCGTTCCTGTCGGGTCTGCACGCGCGGGAAGTGGTGGTAGTCGATGAGTAACCAGATTCCTGTCAGGCCCTGGGCCCTGGGCACTAGGCTCTGGGCGGGCTCGCAGGCCAGGGCCAAGGGCCCAGCGCCCAGGGCCTGGCGTGCGCGGCGCAATCGCGTGATCGCCGCGATCTTCGCGGCGTCACTGACAAGCGCCGCCTGCCGTCAGGATATGCACGACGCGCCCCGCTACGATCCGCTCGAAGCGAGCCCGGTGCTGATGAAGGGCGCGTCGGCGCAGCCGCTTGTCGAGGGCACCGTCGCGCGCGGGCAGTTGAACGACGACGAGCTGCTTCACACCGGCAAGACCGGCGATCAGCTGGCGGCGGTGTTTCCATTTGCGATCACCCGCGCCGATCTCGATCGCGGCCAGCAGCGCTTCAACATCTACTGCGCGCCGTGCCACGGCCGCACCGGCGAAGGCAACGGCATGGTCGTTCAGCGCGGCTACAAGCAGGCGGCGACGTACCACATCGATCGCCTCAGGACGATGCCGGTCGGCTACTTCTTCGACGTGATCTCGAACGGCTTCGGCGCGATGCCGGACTACCGCGCCCAGATCCCGGTGGAAGACCGCTGGCGCATCGTCGCCTACGTGCGCGCGTTGCAGCTCAGCCACAACGGCACGGCCGCGGATGTGCCGGCGGCGGAACTCGAACGGTTGAAATCCGGCGCGCCGGCGCCGGCGCCAGCGCCCGCGGCGGCACAAGGCGGCAGCGGCAGCGGCAGCGGGGGGTCACGCTAGATGGCTTCGCACGACACTCACTTCGACGACGCGGCGCTGTTGCAGCGGCCGCGCGCCGAGCTCAGCGCGCTCGGCAACAAGTCGATGATGCTCGGCGCTCTCGGCGCCGCTCTGATGGCGATCGGGTTCTTCGCGGCGCGTGAGACGTTCATGCAGTCGTACCTGATCGCCTACATGTTCTGGACCGGGCTCACCGTTGGCTCGCTCGCCGTGCTGATGGTGCATCACCTGTCTGGAGGCGCGTGGGGCATGGTCGGCCGCCGGGTCTGGGAAGCCGGCGCCAAGAACGTGCCGTTGATGGCGATCCTGTTTCTGCCGATCGCGTTCTCGCTGCCGGAACTCTACGTGTGGGCGCGGCCCGAAGCGGCGAGCGACCCGATCATCCACGAGAAGGCCGCCTACCTGAACCCGACGTTCTTCTACGTCCGCGCGGCGCTGTACTTCGGCATCTGGGCCGGCCTGACCTGGATTCTGACCAAGTGGTCGCGCGAGCAGGACGAGCACCCGACGCTGCTCCCGGGTCCGCAGGATCGGCGTTTCCGCATGGTCTCGGCGCCGGGGCTGTGCCTGTGGGTGCTGACGATCACCTTCATGAGCGTCGACTGGGTGATGTCGCTCGACCCGCATTGGTATTCGACGATCTTCGGCGTGCTGGCGCTCGGCGGCGCGGGCCTGTCGACGCTCGCGTTCACCATCGTCGTGCTGGCGTCGCTGGTGAAGTTCTCGCCGATGTCGCGGGTCGCCACCGCCGAGAACTTCCACGACCTCAGCAAGCTGATGTTCGCGTTCACGATGTTGTGGGCGTACTTCTCGGTCTCGCAGCTGCTGATCATCTGGTCGGCGAACCTGCCGGAAGAGATTCCGTTCTACCTCGAGCGCCTGCACGGGCCGTGGTATCCGATCAGCGTCCTGGTGCTGCTCGGCCAGTTCGCGCTGCCGTTCCTGCTGCTGTTGTCGCGCAGCCTCAAGCGGACGCCGTCGAAGGTGCGCCTGGTCGCGCTCTTCATCCTGGCGATGCGCGTCGTCGACATCGCCTGGACGATCGGCCCGGTGTTCCGTCACGAGGGCTCGTCGCTGCACTGGCTCGACTTCGCCTCGGTGCTCGGCCTCGGCCTGTTGTGGCTGGCGCTGTTCTGGCGCAATCTGGCCGGCCGCCCGCTGGTGCCGGCGCACGACCCGTACTTCAAGGAAGCGATGGCTCATGGCGGACACTAACGCGCATCACGCCGATCAGATCCCGGTCGAAGGCGACGGCGTCAGTTACTCCGGCATCGTCTGGTTCGTCGTGATCCTCACGGTCACGACGCTGTTCTGCCAGCTGCTGGTCTGGGGCCTGTTCGAATACATGCAGAGCCGCGAATTCGCGCGCGACCCGGCGCGGTCCGCCGTCGCCGCGCCGACCGGGACGTTGCCGCCGACGCCGAATCTGCTCACCGACGAGCCGGCGAACCTGAAGCACTTCCGCGATGCCGAAACGACGGCGCTCGAGACCTACGGCTGGGTCGATCAGAACGCCGGTACGGTGCGGCTGCCGATCGAAAAGGCGAAGGAACTGATTCTCGAGCGCGGCCTGCCGGTGCGCTCCGCCTCCGCACCTTCGTCGCCCGACGCTGCGGCGGACAAGGGCGCGAAGAAGGCCGGGAAATAAGACTGCACTGCGATGAATAGATCCGCTCGGACATTCCTGCGCGCGTCTCTGATGAGCCTGATGCTCGTCGGCGCGGCCGGGGTGTCACTCGCGGAGGCACAGCCGAGCGGCCCGATGTCGGTGCCGCCGCCGGGAATCGCCGCGACCAAACAGATTCCGATGCTGCGCGAAGTCGGCATCGATCAGAAGCTCGACCAGCAGGTTCCGCTCGACACGCCGTTCGTCGATCAGGACGGCAAGGACGTGACGCTGCGCCAGTACTTCGGCGCCAAGCCGGTCGTGCTCGCGCTCGTCTATTACGACTGCCCGATGCTGTGCACGCAGGTGCTCAACGGGTTGAGCGGTTCGCTCGAAGGCCTGACTTTCAGCCCGGGCCGGGAGTTCGAACTGGTCGTCGTCAGCTTCGACGCCGGGGAGACGCCGTCGCTGGCGGCGCAGAAACGGCAGACCTACATCAGACGCTACGGCCGCGCCGGCACCGAGGCGGGGATTCATTTCCTCACCGGGCGCAGCGAATCGATCAAGGCGCTGACCGGCGCCGTCGGCTTCCGCTACGCCTACGACGAGAAGCTCGATCAGTACGCGCACCCGGCGGCGATTACCGTGCTGACGGCCGAGGGCCGGGTGTCGCGCTATCTGTTCGGCATCGAATTCGCGCCGCGCGATCTGCGGCTGGCGCTGGTCGAAGCCGCCGACCACAAGATTGGCACCACCCTCGATCAGGCGCTGCTCTTCTGCTACCACTACGACCCCGAAACCGGGAAGTACGGCTTCGTGGTCATGAACATCGTCCGGCTGGCCGCGATCCTCACGATCGTGGCGCTGGGAGCTTTCATCATGCTCAACCTCCGGCGTGATCGGCGCCAGGCACACGCGGTCGGTCCGACCGCCACGGGTACTCGCTAGATGCAGAACATCCCCCTGTTTCCCCCGAGCGCGTCGTCGGTGGCGATGGAGATGGACCTCCTCTATCTCTTCATCACCGCCGTCAGTGCCTTTTTCGTCGTGCTCGTGGCCGCACTGACGCTGATTTTCGCGGTCAAGTACCGCCGGCGCCACCCTGACGAGGTCGGTGCCGACATCCATGGCTCGCTCGTCCTCGAGCTGACCTGGACCTTCATTCCCTTCGTGCTCTCGATGGTGATGTTCGTGTGGGGCGCCGATTTGTTCTACCGCCTGGCGCGCCCGCCAGCCGACGCGATGGACATGTTCGTCGTCGGCAAGCAGTGGATGTGGAAGGTGCAGCATCCGGCCGGCGTCCGCGAAATCAATCAGATGCACGTGCCGATCGGCCGCAACGTCCGTATTTTTCTCGGCTCCGAAGACGTGCTCCACGACTACTCGATCCCGGCGTTCCGCGTGAAGATGGACGCCGTCCCCGGCAAGATCACGACGATGTGGTTCAAGGCGACACAGGCCGGGACGTACCACATCTTCTGCGCGGAGTACTGCGGCACCAAGCACAGCGGGATGATCGGCGAAGTGATCGCGATGGAGCCGCAGGATTACGAGGCGTGGCTCGCCGGCGGCCGCTCGACCGGCACCCCGGTCGAAAACGGCGAGCGGCTGTTCTCGACGCTGTCGTGCAACACCTGCCACAAACCGGATTCGACCGGGCGCGGCCCGTCGCTGCACGGCGTCTTCGGCAGTACCGTCCAGCTCGCCGATGGCCGCAAGGTCGTCGCCGACGAGAACTATCTGCGTGAGTCGATCATGAACTCGCAGGCGAAGGTGGTGCAGGGCTTCCAGCCGATCATGCCGGCATTCCAGGGCATGGTCAGCGAAGAAAACCTGATGCAGTTGATCGCCTACATCAAGACGCTGAAGCCGGCGGCGCCGGCTGACGCGGTGAAGAAGTAGCGGGTCTTTTTATGGCAACCGTTCCTCAGCAGGAAAATCACAGCTATCTCGGCGCGCCCTACGGCCTGGCCGCGTGGCTCCTCACCAAGGACCACAAGCGCATCGCGATTCTGTATCTGATCTCGATCACGATCTTCTTCGCGGTCGGGGGCTTGTTCGCCGCCGGCATCCGTCTGGAGCTGACGACGCCGCAGGGCGACCTGTGGACGCCGGACATGTACAACAAGCTCTTCACGCTGCACGGCGTCGTGATGATCTTCTTCTTCCTGATCCCGTCGATCCCGGCGGTGCTCGGCAACTTCATGCTGCCGATCATGATTGGCGCCAAGGACCTGGCGTTTCCGCGCATCAACCTGCTGAGCTGGTACATCTACGTCGCTGGCGCGATCATCACGCTGGCCGCGGTGTTCTCCGGCGGTCTCGACACCGGCTGGACGTTCTACACGCCGTACTCGTCGATCTCATCCGAAACCGCGGTCACCACCGCGGCGATCGGCGTCTTCGTCACCGGCTTCTCATCGATCCTCACCGGCCTGAACTTCATCGTCACCGTGCACCGGATGCGGGCGCCGGGCATGACCTGGTTCCGCCTGCCGTTGTTCGTGTGGGCGCAGTACGCGACCTCGCTGGTGATGATCCTCGGCACGCCGGTGATCGCGATCACCGTGCTGCTGGTCGCCGCGGAACGGGCGCTGCACCTCGGCATCTTCGACCCGAAACTCGGCGGCGACCCGGTCCTGTTCCAGCACTTGTTCTGGTTCTACTCGCACCCCGCGGTCTACATCATGATCCTGCCGGGCATGGGCGTGATGTCCGAGCTGGTCGCCGCGGTATCCCGCAAACAGGTCTTCGGCTACGGCTTCGTCGCGTTCTCGAGCCTCGCGATCGCGATCCTCGGCTTCCTGGTCTGGGGCCACCACCTCTTCGTCAGCAGCCAGTCGATCTACGCCGGCCTCGTGTTTTCGATCATCACGATGCTCGTCGCCGTGCCCTCCGCGGTGAAGACGTTCAACTGGGCGGCGACGATGTACAAGGGCTCGGTGACGTGGGAGTCGCCGACCTACTGGGTGCTCGGCTTCATGGGCCTGTTCACCATCGGCGGCCTGACCGGCCTGTTTCTCGCGACGATGGGCCTCGACATCCATCTGACCGACACGTATTTCGTCGTCGCGCACTTCCACTACATCATGGTCGGCGGCGCGATCATGGCCTACATGGGCGGCCTGCACTTCTACTGGCCGAAGATGACCGGCAAGATGTTCAGCGAAGCCGGCGCCAAGGCGTCGGCGATCCTCGTCTTCGTCGGCTTCAACTTCACGTTCTTCCCGCAGTTCCTGCTCGGCTATCTGGGCATGCCGCGCCGCTATCACGCCTATCCGGCCGAGCCGATCTGGCAGGTGCTCAATGTCCTGTCGTCGGCGGGCGCGTCGATTCTCGCGCTCGGCTACCTGCTGCCGGCGTTCTACTTCACCTACTCGCTGTTCAAAGGCAAGGCCGCGCCGGCCAATCCGTGGGGCGCGACCGGGCTCGAGTGGCAGGTGCCGTCACCGCCGCCGACCTTCAACTTCGACGAGGATCCGGTCGTGAACGAGCCGGCGTATCACTACAAGCCGCGCCACGAGGTGCACGTCAATGGCTAAGCCTTCGACTGCGCTCAGGCCCGGGCTCGGCGAAACATCCATGGCGCACAGTCACGCCGCGTCCATGGGCGCACCGGCGCATACGGCGCATGCGGCGCACGACGAGAATCCAAATCTGCAGCATCACTTCTACAGCATGGACCAGCAGCTCGAAGCGTCCGTGCTCGGGATGTGGGTGTTCCTGGTCACCGAAGTCATGTTCTTCGGCGGCCTGTTCATGGCCTACATCGTCTACCGGACGATGTATCCGACCGCGTGGATCGAGAGCAGCCACGAGCTCAACGTCTATCTCGGCGGCATCAACACCGCGGTGCTGATCGTCAGCTCGTTCACGATGGCGATGGCGGTGCGATCGGCGCAGACCGGATGGCGCACCGGACAGATCTTCAATCTCATCGGGACGATGATCCTCGGCAGCACCTTCCTGGTGATCAAGTACTTCGAGTACGCGGCGAAGTTCACGCATCATCTGGTCCCCGGGCCGCACTTCCAGGCGCCGGCCGGGATGGAAGCCATCGGCAACCAGATGCAGATCTTCTTCGCGCTGTACTTCATCATGACCGGCATCCACGCCGCGCACATGGTGATCGGCATCGTGCTGATGGCGGTGATTCTGGTGATGGCGTGGCGCGGCAAGTTCGGGCCGCACTACTACACGCCGGTGGAAGTCGGCGGTCTCTACTGGCACTTCGTCGACATCGTCTGGATTTTCCTGTTTCCGCTGCTGTACCTGCTCGGCTTCCATGGCGGACCGGGAGCGTAGAGGTTTCTCATGTCGTCATCGCATCCGATTACTCCGGTTTCGACCTACCTGATCACCTGGATCTCGCTGTTCATCCTGACCGGGTTCACCGTCTATGTCGCCAGCCAGGACTTTGGCGCGCTGAACACACCGGTGGCGCTCACCGTCGCCGTGATCAAAGCGACGCTGGTGGTGTGGTTCTTCATGGGACTGCGCTACAACACGCCGCTGATCAAGGTCACCGCGGTCGCCGGGTTCCTGTGGCTGATCATCATGTTCGGGATCACGATGAGCGACTACATCTCGCGGCCGTGGCTGGGAGTGCCCGGGCGGTAGGAGATTGGCCGAAATCCAGTGCTAGACTGCCGGCATGGCCCGCCGGCTGCTCCCGCTCACGCCTGATCCGGTCATGGAAGTACTGAAGCGCGACGTGGATCGCTCGCTGCTTCGCGCCAACCTTCGGCTCAGCCCGTACGAACGCCTGCTCCAGCTCCAGAAGGCGCTCCAGGATCTCGACGCGCTTCGACAGACGTTCTCGACAGATCCTCGCCGCGCATGACCGACATCGTCGGGCTGATTCGCGTACTTGCCACGGCGGGCGTCGAGTGCATCGTCGTCGGCGGTGTCGCCGCCAACCTGCTCGGGTCGGCACGAACGACTGTCGACCTGGACGTGGTCTGTCGGCGCAGCGACGAGAACATGCGTCGGCTCGCCGCCGCGCTCGCGCCGATTCATCCGTATCTGCGCGACGTGCCGCCGCGTTCAATGGCGTGCCGGACGATACAGCTCGAGCGGAGCCAGTTTCGCGATGGCGACGAAGTCGTCGTCCATAGCAAACAACGCATGGCCGCCTGCCACCGCTACGGCGGCGATCAGGCAATCCGTGCCTGAGGCGTTCACGCCACTGGCCAGACACCGGTTTCGCAAACGAGCCGCTTCGACGTGGTCCTCCGTTGTCGCATGGACGATCGAAAAGGCGGTCACCAGCGTGCGCTGAAGATCGGCAAACTGCCGTTCCGACCGAATCCCACTGAGTACTTCCTGCAGGACAATGCCCGGCACGCCGAGGTCGGCATCGCCGTCCAACAGCGACTCGACGATGGCCCTGAGGCTCGCCTCGGCCGGACCTGGACGACGCCGCCGGAACGCCCGCGAGAGCACCGACGTGTCCAGCAGAATCAACGGCGGCGACGCTCTTTCTTGTAGTCGTATGCGGGATCGTAGTCGACGGTGTCGAACAGTTTGACCAGCTCCGCCCGCTGTCTGCGCTGGATGAATTCCCGAAGGGCGTCGTTGACGGTTTCGCGCTTGGTCTTCCGCCCGCCGACGCGCAACGCCGTCTCCAGCAGCCGGTCATCGATGGCCAGGTTGGTCGGCATACACATGATTCTCACACATAGAATCAGTGTAGGCAAGCGACACAACCTACTGGCGGCGGACCGGTCAGGGCGCCGTGTACGCCGTCTTCAGAATCGTGTAGAAGTCCTTCGCGTAGCTGCCCTGCTCGCGCGGGCCGTAACTGCTCTTCTTCCGGCCGCCAAACGGCACGTGATAATCCAGGCCCGCCGTCGGCTGATTGACCATCACCAGGCCGCTCGTCGAGTTGCGCTTGAAGTGACTCGCCAGCTTCAGCGACGTCGTCGCGATGCCTGACGAGAGGCCGTACGGCGTGTCGTTGGCGACCGCCAGCGCCTCGTCGTAGTCCTTGACGCGAATCACCGCGGCGACCGGTCCAAACACTTCCTCGGTGTTCAACCGCATGCTGTTCGTCGTCTCGGTGAAGAGCGCGGGCGCCATGTAGAAGCCGTCGGTGTCGCGCTTGAGGCGCTCGCCGCCGGTCGCCAGTTTCGCGCCCTCCTTCCTGCCGATCTCCAGGTAGCTGAGGTTCTTCTCGAGTTGCTTGGCGTCGACGACCGGCCCGATGTCGATTCCCGGCTTCATCGCGTCGTCGATCACGAGCGTCCTCATCCGCTCGATCATCGCGGCGACGAACCGATCGTGAATCCCCTCGGTCACGATCAGACGGCTCGATGCCGTGCAGCGCTGGCCGCTTTGAAAGAACGCGCCGTTGACGGCAATGTTCACGGCGATGTTCAAATCGGCGTCGTCGACGACGATGAGCGGGTTCTTGCCACCCATTTCGAGCTGAATCCGCGAGCCGGCGGCGACCGCGGCGGCAGCGACGGACGGGCCGACGTCCTGCGAACCTGTGAACGTGACGGCATCGACGTCAGGCGATGAGGCGAGCGCGGGCCCCAGTTTCGAGCCCGGGCCGAGCACCAGGTTCAACACCCCTGGCGGCAGGCCGGCGCGATTGACGATGTCCGCGATCGCCCACGGTGACGCGGGCACGAGTTCGGCCGGCTTCAAGACGACGGTGTTGCCGCAGGCGAGGGCCGGCGCAAGCTTCCAGGCGACGATTGCCAACGGGAAATTCCACGGCGTGATCGCCGCGATAACGCCGAGCGGCTCGCGCGTCACCTCGACGTCGATACCGGGCCGGGTCGAGTCAACCCGATCGCCGGTGAGCCGCACGGCTTCGCCGGCGAAGAATTTGAAGATCATGCCGGCGCGGGTGGCCTCGCCGATGCCGTCGGCCATCGGCTTGCCCTGCTCGCGCGCCAGCATCCGGCCCAGCTCTTCCTTGCGGGCCAGCATCTCGGTGCCGGCCTTGTCCAGGATGTCGAACCGCTGCTGCGGATTCGAGCGCGACCAGGTCGTGAACGCCTGGCGCGCCGACGCGATCGCGGCGTCGAGGTCCTGCCGCGACGCGCGCGCAAATTCGCCGACGACGTCGGCCGTATTGGAGGGGTTGATGTCGGGATTGCGGTCGCTGGATTCAACCGGGCGGCCGTCGATGAAGTTGGGGTAGGTTGCGGGCATCCCCACCATTCTTGCCGAAAGGGGGACGGGGGTGCTTTGCGCGAGCAACCCCCGTCCCCCTTCTGGCCGATACTCTGATTGCGTGTTTTCCCGAACGTTTCCGCCGTCCACCGACGCTCGGCCGTCCCTGACCGATTGGGTCAGGCACCGGTCTGACCGTCTCCGTCACAGTCCTTCGTATACTTGGGGGCTGGCTCAGGGCTCAAGGCTCACGGCTCGGGGTCGCCTATCCCGAGTTCTGACGCCGAGCCGTGAGCCCTGAGCCGTGAGCCAACTGTCATGTCCGAACTGAAAGATGACCTCGCCGCGCTGAAGATCGAGCGCACGCCCGAGAAGATCGGCCGCCGTGGCGGCCTGCCGATCGGATGGATCGTCGCGCTCCTGCTGCTCGGCGGCGGCGGGTATGCCGCTTATGCGTTCGCGACACGGGTCAAGCCGGTCGAGGTCGAGGTCGCGACCGTCTCGATGCGGGCGGTCGGCGGCCGGGCGCAGGTGCTGACCGGCAACGGCTACGTCACGGCGAGGCGGCGCGCCACGGTGTCTTCGAAGATCACCGGCAAGGTCATCGAGATCAACGTCGAGGAGGGCAAGGCGGTGACGCAAGGCCAGATCCTCGCGCGGCTGGATCCGTCCACGGCGCAGGCGGCATTGTCTCTGGCGGAGGCGCAGGCGGAATCGGCGCGCCGCCAGCTCGCCGAGAGCGACGTCCGGCTCGCGGAAGCGAAGGTCACGCTGTCGCGTCTGGCCGCGCTCCTGAAGGACGGCATCGTCACGCAAGCCGACGTCGATGCCACCCGAGCCAACGTGGATTCGATCGAGGCGCGCATCCTCGCCGCCAAGACCCAGGTCGTCGTCGCCGAACGTCAAATCGCGCTGCAGAAGACCGACATCGACAACACGATCATCCGCGCGCCGTTCAGCGGCATCGCGATCTCGAAAGACGCGCAGCCCGGCGAGATGGTGTCGCCGGTGTCGGCCGGCGGTGGCTTCACCCGCACCGGCATCTGCACGATCGTCGACATGAGCTCGCTCGAAATCGAAGTCGACGTCAACGAGACCTATATCGATCGCGTGCGTCCGAATCAGGACGTGCTGGCGACGCTCAACGCATATCCCGAGTGGCAGATTCCCGCGCGCGTAATCACGACGATTCCGGCCGGCGATCGCCAGAAGGCCACGGTGCTGGTGCGCATCGGGTTCAACCAGCTCGATCCGCGCATCCTGCCCGACATGGGCGTGAAGGTGTCGTTTCTGCGTCCGGACGAGGGCGACGGCCAGCCGGAAGTGGCCGCGCAGCCGGTGACGCTGGTGCCGAAGGCCGCGCTCAGAACCGAGGGCAGCGCCACCGTCGCCTTCGTCGTCCAGGGCGACGCCGTCGAGCGCCGCGCGGTCACCGTCGGCGGCACCGACGGCGACCGCGTCGAGGTCAAGGCCGGACTGCGCAACGGCGAACGCGTGGTGATGTCGCCGCCGCAGGCGCTCGCCGACGGCGTGAAGATTCAGATCAAATAGGTGCATCGATGAGCAACGGGAACGCGCTGGTTCGAGTCAAGAACGTCCACAAGCACTTCACGCGCGGCAGCGAACGGATCGACGTCCTCAAAGGCGTCAACCTCGACATTCCGCCGGGCGATTTCCTCGCCTTGATGGGTCCGTCCGGCTCGGGCAAGACGACGCTTCTCAACCTGATGGGCGGACTCGATCAGCCGACCGGCGGCGATATCGAAGTCGACAACGTCGCCATCGGCGGCTTGAGCGGCGGCGCGTTGTCGCGCTGGCGTTCGCAGCACGTCGGCTTCGTGTTCCAGCTCTACAACCTGCTGCCGGTGCTGACCGCCGAGCGCAACGTCGAGCTGCCGTTGCTGTTGACGTCGTTGAGCAAAGCCGATCGCCGCCGCCGCGTCGGCATTGCGCTCAAGGTCGTCGGCCTGGCCGAGCGTGCCCGCCACTATCCGCGCCAGCTCTCCGGCGGTCAGGAACAGCGCGTCGGCATCGCCCGCGCCATCGTCACCGACCCGACGCTGCTGCTCTGCGACGAGCCGACCGGCGATCTCGATCGCAAGGCCGGCGACGAAATTCTCGACCTGCTGCAGTCGCTCAATCGCGACCACGGCAAGACGATCATCATGGTCACGCACGATCCGCACGCCGCCGATCGCGCCAAGCGCACGCTGCACCTCGATAAAGGCCTGCTCGCGGGGATGTCGGCATGAAATACGCGCACCTGGTCTGGCGCAACATGCTCCGGCGCAAGTTCCGGACGACGATGACGCTGCTGTCGATCTTCGTGTCGTTCCTGCTGTTCGGGATCCTGATGGTGATCCGGGTCGCGTTCAGCATGGGCGTCGAGGTCGCCGGCGTCGATCGGCTGATGATGACGAACAAGATCTCGATCATCCAGCCGCTGCCGATCTCCTACCTGCCGCGGATTCAGGCGGTGCCCAACGTCACGATGGTCTCGCACGCCAGCTGGTTCGGCGGCATCTACCAGGATCCGTCCACCAACGTCTTCGAGTTCGCGGTCGAGCCCGAGACGTACTTGAAGATGTACCCGGAGTTCAAACTGCCGCCCGAGCAACTGAAGGCGTGGCTTGCCGATCGCCAGGGCTTCATCGCCGGCCGCGATCTCGCGACCCGCCTCGGGTGGAAGATCGGGGATCGCATTCCGATCAAAGGAACGTTCAACCGGCCGCGCGGCGGCGACGGCACCACCTGGGAGTTCAACCTCGTCGGCATCTACGACGGCGCCAAGGACGTCGACAAGACGCAGTTCCTGTTCCGCTACGACTACCTCGACGAGACCCGGACCAACGGGCGCGGGATGACCGGCTGGTACCTGATCAAGGTCGCCGATCCCGCCAAGTCGGCGGAAACCGCGACGTCGATCGACGCGCTGTTCCAGAACTCGTCGGCGGAGACGAAGACGGCGACGGAGAAGGCGGTCGCGCAGTCGTTCGCCAATCAGGTCGGCGACATCGGCGCGATCATGACCTATGTCGCGGCCGTAGTGCTGTTCATCATCCTGCTGATCGCGGCCAACACGATGGCGTTGTCGGTGCGCGAGCGCACCAGCGAGCTTGGGGCGATGAAGGCGATGGGCTTTGGCGACAGCACGCTGCTCGGCCTGGTGCTGTTCGAGTCGGTGACGCTCACGTTGATCGGCGGCGCCCTCGGCCTTTTCATGGCCTGGCTCTTCGCTCTGCAAGGCGATCCAACCGGCGGCTTCCTGCCGGTGTTCGCGCTGTCGGGAAAAGACATGGTGCTCGGGTTCGTGCTGGCGATCGTCATCGGCACGCTCGCCGGCGCGATTCCGGCGGTCGCGGCGATGCGGCTGCGGATCACCGACGCGTTGCGGAGGAGCTGAGCCGATGCGATTCCTGAGACAAGCCCTTGCCGTCACCGCGGTCAGCATCCGCACGATTCCGCAGCGGCTCAGCTCGTCGCTGGTCGCCGTCGTCGGCATCACCGGCGTCGTCGTCGTGTTCGTCGCGGTGCTGTCGATTGGCGAGGGCTTCAAGGCGGCGATGACCAACGCCGGCCGCAGCGACCGCGCCATCATCATGCGCAGCGGCGCCGACAGCGAGATGTCCAGCGGCCTGGCCGGCGACCACGTCAACATCATCAAGACCGCGCCGGGCATCCTTCAGGGCACGAACGCCACACCACTGGCGTCCTCGGAGATGTTCGTCGTCATCGACGTCAACCGCAAGGCGACCAACACCGCCGCCAACGTGCCGCTGCGCGGTGTCGACGCGACGGTGCTCGAGGTCCGTCCGGAAGTAAAGATCGTCGAAGGCAGGATGTTCAGCTTCGGCACCAACGAGGTCATCGTCGGACGCGCCGCCAACCGGCAGTTCAGCAAGCTCAACGTCGGCGACCTGCTGCACTCGGGCGAAATCAGCTGGCAGATCGTCGGCGTCTTCGAAGCCAGGGGCTCGGTCGCCGAAACCGAGATCTGGTGCGACGTCAAGATCCTGCAGAGCAACTACCGCCGCGGCAACTCCTATCAATCGGTGCTGGTGCGCCTCGACTCGGCCGCCTCGTTCGACCCGTTCAAGGACTGGCTGACGAGCAATCCGCAGATCGACGTCCAGGTGCGCCGTGAGTCGGAGTATCTCGAATCGCAATCGCGCGCGCTGACGACGCTGGTGCGCATCCTCGGGTCGATCATCGCGATCCTGATGGGCATCGGCGCGGTGTTCGGCGCGGTGCTGACGATGTACGCGGCGGTCGTGACGCGGACGCGCGAGATCGCGACGCTGCGCGCGCTCGGCTTCGGCTCGATGCCGGTGCTGCTCTCCGTGATCGGCGAGTCGATCTTTCTCGCCCTCTGCGGCGGCGTCATCGGTGGCGCGCTCGCCTTTCTGATTTTCAACGGCTACCAGACGTCGACGATGAACTGGCAGACGTTCAGCCAGGTCGCGTTCGCGTTCGCGGTCACGCCGGCGCTGCTCGTGCAGGGGATCCTCTACTCGCTGGCGATGGGTCTCGTCGGCGGGATCTTCCCGGCGCTCAGAGCGGCGAGGCTCCCGATTTCACAAGCACTTCGGGAGCTCTAGGCGCCAGCGCTGGGCCCTGGGTTCCTGGGTTCCTCGGCGAAAAAGCCGTCGGGTGGCTTTTTTGCAAAGACCAAAAAAGTCACCCGACGGCTTTTCGTCCCAAGGGCCTAGGGCCCCGCGCCAAGGGCCTGCTAGTCTCTTGCCATGCTTCCATCGTTCCGCTGGTCCGCCCTGGCGGCAGCTCTCGTCACCGCTCTGCCAATTGCGGCGTCCATCGAGCCTGGCGAGCTGATCCCGGTCGACGGCGAAGGCGCGAAGTACTGGACCCGCTGGCGCGGGCCATCCGGGCAGGGCGCGGTCCCGGGCGTGAACTACGTCGACACCTGGTCGGACACGACCAACGTGAAATGGAAGGTGCCGGTCCCGGGCTTCGGCCACTCGTCGCCGATCGTCTGGAAAGATCATATTTTCCTGACCACGGCGCGCGACGGCGGCGCGAAGCTGTCGATGCTCGCGTTCAACCGCGCCGACGGCAAGCTGCTGTGGGAGACGCCGGTGCCGACGCCGTACGTCGAGCACGTCTATGAGAAGAACAGCCGCGCCTCGGCGACCGCGACGACCGACGGGACGCTGGTCTACGCGTCGTTTGGCGCGCATGGGCTGGCGGCGTTCGACTTCGGCGGAAAACTCGTCTGGCACAAGAAGATTGCCGAGATCTCGAACTACCACGGCAGCGCCGGATCGCCGTTGCTCTACAAAGATCGGCTGTTCGTCTACCAGGACAACGACAACGGCTCGTGGGTCGCGGCCTTCAACGCGAAGACCGGTGACGTGATCTGGAAGACCGCGCGACCGCAGACCGTCGGCTGGGGCACGCCGGTCGTCGTCCGCGTCGGCGATCACGACGAGCTGGTCATCAACAGCCAGCGCAGCGTCATCGGCTACAACCCCGCCGACGGGAAGGAACTCTGGAGCGTCCGCGGGATGTCGTTCGAGGTGATCCCGACGCCGGTGGTCGGCCACGGGCTGGTGTTCTGCTCGTCCGGCCGTCAGGGTCCGACGATCGCGATTCGCCCGGGCGGGAGCGGCGACGTCACCAGCACGCACGTCGCCTGGTCGACGCCGCGCGGCTCGCCCTTCGTGCCGTCGCCGATTCTGCACGGCGATCTGCTCTACATGGTCAACGACATCCAGAGCATCCTGACGGTCTTCGACGCGAAGACCGGCAAGTTGATGTACCAGGATCGTCTCGGCGAACCGATCAAGGAGGGCTTTTCGTCATCTCCGGTCGCGGTCGGCGACAAGCTGTTCTTCACCAACGACTACGGCCAGACCTTCGTCGTCCAGGCCGGCCCGACCTTCAAG
>DASUGM010000096.1:0-2334 GCA_036274055.1 Vicinamibacterales bacterium
AAGCGCTGCACGACCGCCAGGCTGTCGTGCTCTCGAGGCTGAGCGCGCTGGCCGACATCGACGTGATCCATCGGGCCGACGGGGCGCTCGACGTCGCGATCGGCAACGGCCGGGCGCTCGTCGTCGGAGATCGCCACTACGACCTGACGGCGGCCGGAACGCCGCCGCTCGGGTTTGCGAGCATCTTGACCAACGGCGCCGACGTCACGACGGACATCACCTCGGAGATTACCGGCGGGCGCATCGGGGCGCTGCTGCAGATTCGCGACACGACGGTACCCTCGTATCAGCAGCAGCTCGACCAGCTCGCGCACGGGATCGTGATCGACGTCAACGCGCTGACCACGAGCGGCTTCGACCTGGACGGCAACGCCGGCCTCGCGCTGTTCAACCCGCTCGCGGGAGTTGCCGGCGCCGCCGCCGGCATCACGGTGAATGCTGCCGTTGCCGGCAACGTTCGCCGGGTCGTCGCGGCGGGCACGTCCGCCTCCGGCAACAACGACGTCGCCCGCGCGATTGCGGCCCTGCAGGATTCCGCTGTCAGCGGCGGCTCGGCGCGTCCCGTCGACGCCTGGGGCGCCCTGGTCTCGCGGATTGCGACCGACGCGCGAGGGGCGAAGGACGCCGCGGCGGTCCATGACGATGTGGTTCAGCAGCTGCGGACGCTCCGCGATCAGGTGTCCGGCGTGTCGATCGACGAAGAGGCGGCGATGCTGATGAGGTTCCAGCGCTCGTACGAAGCGAATGCCCGCTTCTTCCAGGTCGCCGATCGGGCGCTGGAACAATTGATGAATCTGGTGAGCTGATGCGCGTTGCCTTCAATGCCGCATTCGACGATGGCGTCCGCAACATCAACAATGCGTCCGCGGCTCTGGCCGAGGCGCAGCGCCAGCTCTCATCCGGACGACGCATCGACAGTCCATCCGACGACCCGCTCGGCACGATGACGGCGATTTCGGAGCATGCGACGCTCGCTCGCGTCGATGCCTACTCGAGCGCTGCCGGCGATGCGTACTCACGCCTCGCCCTGGCCGACACCGTCATGTCGGACATCGTCACGCAGCTGACGGCGGCGCAGTCGAGTGCGCTCTCCGCACGCGGATCGAATATCACGGCGGCTCAGCGGCAGGCGATCGCGAACGAGATTCTGGCGATTCGCGACGCGATTTTCAGCGACATCAATGTCCAGTTGCAGGGCGCCTACCTGTTCAGCGGCTCAAACGTCCTCGCCGCGCCTTACACGCGCGTGGGTCCGGGCTTTTCCGCCTATCAGGGCGACGCCACCGCCGCACGGATCGACGTCAGCAACGGACGCGACGTGGCCGCGACGTTCGACGGCCAGGAGATTCTTCAGGGCTCCGATCCGCAGCACGTCCTCGATGCGCTGACGGACCTCGCCGCGTCAATCCTCGCCGCCGATCCCGTTGGCATGGCAAACGGCGTGGACGCAATCACGCGAGCCTTCGACCGCGCGACGCTGGCCCAGTCACGGATTGGAAACGATCTCCGCTCGCTTGACGACGTCCGGATGCAGCTGGTGTCGGTCCGGCAGACCGCCGTGTCGCGCCTGTCGAAGGTCGAAGATGCCGATCTGGCAGAGGCCAGCGCGCGCCTTGCCCAGTCGGAGACCGCATACCGCGCGGCGCTTTCCGCCGTCGCCAACACCCTCAAGCTGTCGCTGCTCGACTTCCTGAAGTAATGGCAAGCCCGGGCGTCGTCCGCCAGATCGTGTGCCACGACTGGCGCGCCATGAGCGACGCCGACATGAATCGCCTGTACGCCACGGAGCAAGGCCGCTGGGAGCACCGACTCGATTGGGATCCGGGCAATGCATGGGCCGAGCTCGAGCGCGGACGGCAACTCGGGACCGTTTCCGGCTTCGTGGCGGTTAATCGGGAGGGAAGGATCGCCGGCTGGACCTACTTCCTCGTCCATGAAGGGGCTCTCCAGATTGGCGGCCTGGTGGCCGAGTCAGAAGCGGTCACGTCCGCGCTGCTCAGCGATGTACTTGCGGACACTGAAACACTCGGCGCTGAACGAATCACCGTGTTCGCCTTCACCGACGCGCCGGCACTCGTCGGCGAACTCCGCGCTCGCGGCCTCGCCGTCGATCGTTACCGGTACCTGCGCCGCATTGGGCTCGGTATTGAGCCGATCGGCACGGGGATGCGTATCTGGAGCCCTGACGATCTGAATCCCGCGGCGGCGCTCCTGGGTCGCGCCTTCGAGCCGTCGGACGCCTCGCGCCCGTTTGCTCCCGATGGGACGGCGGAGCAGTGGCAGCAGTACGTGAGCCAGCTCGTTGAGGGCAACGGTTGCGGGCAGTTTCTGCCG
>DASUGM010000097.1:0-2131 GCA_036274055.1 Vicinamibacterales bacterium
GATCAGCGCGGTGTAGATCGCGGTGAGGAGGAGGCTGCCGCCGGCGTAGCTGATGACGATCGACGAGAACTTCAGGCCGAGGCCGGTGAGGGTGACCACGCCGACGATGATGCCGGCGGTGGCGCACGTCGTCGCCGCGGTGAGCACGCTGGTCGAGCCGTCGGACAGCGCGCGAACCAGCTTCTTCGGCACAAGCGCGGTTTCGCGCGTCAGGAAGCTCAAGGCAAAGGTCACGACCGTCGCCCAGAACACCGAGAGCGTCGGCGAATAACCCCACAGCATGAAGACGACGACCGAGACCAGAGACATGAAGTGGAAGCCGTAGCGTCGCGTGAGCTGCGACAGCGTCAGCTTGGTCGACACATCGACGATGTTGGCGCCGTACTTCTTGGCGTCGAGCTCCACCATGAAGAGCAGCGACAGGTAGTAGAGGCAGGTCGGGATCATCGCCATGGCGATGACGTCGAGGTAGCTGATCTTGAGGAATTCGGCGATCAGGAACGCGGCGGCGCCGAGCACCGGCGGCGAGATGATGGCACCGAGTCCGCCGGCCGCGAGCAGCCCGCCCGCGGCGTTCTTGTCGAAGCCCGCCCTCTCCATCATCGGATAGGCGACGGCGCCGACCGTCACCGTGGTGGCGACGCCCGAGCCCGACGGCCCGCCGAGCAGGAACGAGGAGAGCACCACGGTGCGTCCGGCGCTGTTGGGCTTGTTGCCGAGCAGCGCCATCGAGAAATCGATGAAGAACGCGCCCGCGCCGGAATGCTGCAGGAACGCGCCGTAGATCGTGAACAGGATGATCAGGCTCGACGACACGTCGACCGGGACGCCGAAGATGCCTTCGAGCGTGATGAACAGATGGCCGACAAGCTGGCCGACATCGAAGCCGCGGTGCGTCCACGGCGGCGGCATGTACGGACCGAAATAGGCGTAGGCGATGAAGCCGATCGAGATGACCGGCACGATCCAGCCGGTGGTGCGCCGCGTCGCTTCGAGCAGCAGAACGATGAAGATGCAGCCCAGGATGTTGTCGAGCTGCGTCGGCATCGTGGCGCGGTCGGTGAAGTCCTCGCCGCCCTCGATGGCGTAGACCAGGATCGCCGCGCCGACGACGCCCGCGACCACATCCCACCAGCGGATGCGGTCGCGGAAGCTGCGCGACACCGGAAACAGCAGAAACGACAGCATCAGCACGAACGCGACGTGCGCGTAGCGCAGCGGCTGGGTCGGGATGATGGGGAAATCGCGCAGCGGCCAGGCGCCGGCCACCGCCGCGTAGAGATGGAACAGCGACATCACTACCGCGATGGTGGTCACCGCGATGCCGGCGATGCCGGAGAGCCGGTTGAGCGCACCCTCCTCGGCCTCGATGTAGGCTTCCGCTTTCTTGATCTTGTCGTTGGAAATCGCCAGCGATTCCGCGGCCGGCTTCGTCTCCTCCGCCATTCCCCCTCGCAACTCTGAACGGTCTTGCCCCGGCGGACGCTAGCATGGGCACGAGGCGGCGGAATACCCGGCGAAAGTCGGAGGAACCTACGCCTCGCCCGCGGCCTTCTTGCCGAGCGCCGCCTGCGCGGCGGCAAGCCGGGCGATGGGAACCCGGAACGGCGAGCACGACACGTAGTCGAGCGCGGCCTCGTGGCAGAACGCGACCGAGGCGGGATCGCCGCCATGCTCGCCGCAGATGCCGACCTTGAGGCCCTTGCGGGTCTTGCGGCCGCGCTCGACGCCGATCTTCACCAGCGCGCCGACGCCGTCGCGGTCGATCGACACGAACGGATCGCCGGGCAGGATGCCGCGCGCGGTGTAGATGCCGAGGAAGCTCGCCGCGTCGTCGCGGCTGATGCCAAACGTGGTCTGCGTCAGGTCGTTGGTGCCGAACGAGAAGAACTCGGCGCTCTGCGCGATCTCGTCGGCGATCAGCGCGGCGCGCGGCAATTCGATCATGGTGCCGACCTGATACTTGAGCTTGGCGCCGGTTTCCTTCGCGACCGCCTCCGCCATCGCGTCGATGCGCGCCTTGACGATGTCGAGCTCGGCCTTGGTGGCAATGAGCGGCACCATGACCTCCGGCACCACCGGCTTACCGGTTCGCTTGCCCGCCTTGACCGCCGCCTCGAAGATTGCGCGC
>DASUGM010000098.1:0-7488 GCA_036274055.1 Vicinamibacterales bacterium
CAGGTGCCGGCCGGAACGACGATCTGCGGCCGCTCGCCGGCGGCGAGATTCAGACCGAGACGGGCGACGTCCCAGGTGCCGCCGGGGCGAAGCCGGAGGATGTCGAGCGGTCCGCCGTCGTAGAGATGAAAGATCTCGTCCGACACGAGCCGATGGAGAAAGGTCGCGGGCTCGCGAGCGGTGATGAAGAAGTAAATGGCCGTGGACGCTGCGCGCGCGCCGTCCGGACGATCGACGTGCACTGACGTCGAAGCGCGGTAGGTTTCCTTGTAGTAACCGCGTTCCGGATGTGGCTCGAGGCCGAGCCGCTCGATGATCGCGTCAGGCTCGAGAGCGCGGCGATTGGCGTGACTCATCGGGCGAGCATATCCGGATCGTGCGCCACGGCTCGCCGGTTTGCGGTTCCTGACGAGCGCTCGTCTATGATTGGCGCCGACAGCGTCATGATCGGCCAGAAGCTCGGCACCTACGAGATCGTCGCGACGCTTGGCGCAGGCGGAATGGGCGAGGTGTATCGCGCCCGCGATACCAAGCTCGGGCGCGAGGTCGCCATCAAGGTCGTCCTCGAGGCGTTTCTCGCCGATCGGGACCGGTTGCTGCGCTTCGAGCGCGAAGCCAGGGCACTGGCGGCGCTCAATCATCCGAACATCGCGACGCTGCACGGCATGGAGGAAGCCGGCGGCCGCCACTTCCTGGTGATGGAGCTGGTGGCGGGCCGGACGCTGGCCGAGACACTGGCGGCCGGGCCGATGACCCTGGGTGCCGCCATCGACATCGCGCGCCAGATCGCCGAAGCGCTCGAAGCGGCGCACGAAAAAGGCATCGTGCACCGCGATCTCAAACCCGCGAACGTCAAGATCACGCCGGACGAGAAAGTCAAAGTGCTCGACTTCGGGCTGGCGAAGGCCGGCGCGGAGGGCGCCGCCAACGACGCGTCCGGGCTGTCGCCGACGCTCGCCAACTCGCCGACGCTCACCGCGATGGGCACGCAGGCCGGCATGATTCTCGGTACCGCGTCCTATATGTCGCCCGAGCAGGCCCGCGGCCTGAGCGGCGATCACCGCAGCGACGTGTTTTCGTTCGGTGTCGTGCTCTACGAGATGCTCAGCGGCCGCCAGCCGTTTCAAGGCGAGACCATCAGCGACGTGCTGGCCTCGGTGCTGGCGCGCGATCCGGATCTGACCGCCCTGCCCAAGGCGATCCCGCTCCGGCTGACGGACCTCGTCGCACGGTGCCTCGACAAACACCCGAAGCGTCGCTGGCAGGCGATCGGCGACGTGCGGCACGAACTCGAAGTGATCGCGAAGAATCCGGATGCGTCGGATCCCGTCGTCCAGGCACGAACACCGCCACCGCCGCTCTGGCGCCGCGCGCTCGCGCCGCTCGGCGCGCTCACTCTCGGCGCCGCGGCCACCGCTGCCCTCTTCACGGCGTCGCGCCCGACGCCGGCACCGCCCGAAGCCGTGGCGTTCGAGATCACCGCGCCCGGCGCCGGGCCGGCCATGTCGCTCTCACCCGATGGCCGTCACGTCGTCTTTGGCACGCTGCAGACCGATAGCAGTCCATCGCGGGTATGGATCCGATCGCTCGCATCGATGGAGATACGCCCCCTCGCCGGGACGGAGGGCGCGCTCATCCGCAGAGCGTCGTGGATCGGCAACCTTCCGTGGTCGCCCGACAGCAGGTCGATTGTCTTTTCCTCGACCGGCGGTCTCTCGCGGATTGATGTGATCAGCGGCCAGGCAACGAACCTCGTCAAGTCGCCAGGATCGGCGGTGGTGTTGATTCCGGGCGCGTGGGGCCGCGACGGGACCATCCTTTACGGCCAGCGCAGCGCGATCGACGGCCGCGGAGCGGGCATCTGGCGCATCGCCGAGTCGGGCGGCGCGCCGGTGCAGGTCACCGCGCTCAGCAGCGGGGAGCTGGCGCATCGACCGTCGGGGTTTCTGCCGGACGGCCGTCGGTTTCTGTATGTGGCCTACGGCGCGAACCTCAGCACAAACGACAACGACATCCGCGTGGGGTCGATCGATCGGAAGCCGAGCGAGCAGGACGCGGCGGCGCTGTTCACGGCGGACGGTCCACCGGTCTACGCACCGTCGGGGCACCTGCTCTTCGTCCGGCGCGGAAGTCTGATGGCGCAGCCGTTCGACGCCGAGCGCGGCGTGCTCGGCGGGACGCCAGTGCAGATCGCGTCCGGCGTCGGCTCGACCATCTCTGTGTCGGACGACGGCCGGCTGCTGTATCGCACGGCGGCCAGCGACGAGGCGCCGTTCTCCGAGATCGTGCGGTTCGATCGCAAGGGTACCGTCCTCGGCAAGATTGGTCCGCCCGCCCGGTACGGCGACGTCAACGCGCTCGCCGACGGCGTCGGTCTGGCGATCGCGCGTTCCGTGACCGGCGACGCCGGCAACTTGTACATCGTCGATCCCGCGCGGGCCGTCTTCACGCGTCTGAACCCGGGCACGGTCACCGACTTTGCCGCCGCCGTGGCGCCGGACAACCTCGTGGCCTTCACGTACTCGCCAGAGGGCGGGAGCAAGGATCTCTACGTGCGGCCGGCAAACGGCGTGGCGGACGCGCGGGCGCTGGTGGTCAGCCCGAACGCGAAGCATGCCAACAGCTGGACACGCGACGGCCGCTTCCTGATTTACGACGAGCACGTGCCTGGCCGCTCGCAGGACCTGCTGATGGTGCGGCGCGAAGGCGGCGCGCCGGTCACGTTGCTGGCGACCGCGGCGGATGAAACGGTCGCCACGGTCTCGCCTGACGGGAAATGGCTGGCCTACCGGTCGACGGATTCGGGCAGCCCGGAGGTGTACGTGCGCGACTTCTACCCCGACCGCACGCCGGTCTTCGGCGACGTCAAGATTCAGATCTCCGTTGCCGGCGGCGACAAGCCGCGATGGAGCCCTGATGGCCACGAGATTTTTTTTCTGCAGGGCGAGGCGATGATGGCCGCGTCCGTGGTACCCACGGGCGCATCGCTCAAACCCGGCATTCCTCAGAAGCTCTTCGAGACGAAATATACGAACTACATCCCGTTCGACGTGTTGAAGAACGGCACGTTCGTCGTCAATGTCCCGGCCGCGACTGCCACACCGTCGGCGGCGACGACGCTGCGCGTGCTCTTGAACTGGGAATCGTTGATGAGGAAGTAGGACCAGCCTTCATGAATCCCGTGCAAAGCTCGATGCGAAATTCGCATTGACCGCTGTCGTTGTCGATTCTGAAATCGCGCTAGAGTCAATCGCAACATGATCATTGGACTGATCGGCGGCCTCGGCGTCGGGGCCGGCATTCACTACTACCGCGAGCTCGCCGCGGCACACGACGACGCGCGCCAGCCGCTGCGGCTGGTGATGAACCATGCGTCGATATCAAGAGCGACCGGATACGCGTCGGCCGGCGATCGGAAGGGGCTGGCGGTGTATCTCGCCGGCCTGTTGTCAGAGCTCAAAGCCGCGGGCGCGACACTCGGCGTCATTCCCGCGGTGACGCCGCACTTGTGTATCGACGAGCTGACGCCGATCGCGCCCCTGCCGGTGATCGACATCACCAGGGTCGTCTCGGACGAGGTTCGCACACGCAAGCTTTCGAGAGTGGCGCTGTTCGGAACGCGCTTCGTGATCGAGTCCGACATGTTCGGCCGCTTGAGCGGCGTCGAGATCGTGCGGCCGCGCGAGCCGGAGATCGCGTTCGTCCACGACGCCTACCTGCGACTGGCGCAAACCGCGATCGTGACCGACGACGACCGCCGGCGGTTCGTGGCGCTCGCGGACACACTGCAGAAACGCGACGGCGTCGAGTCGATCCTGCTGGCCGGCACCGACTTCGCGATGATGTTCGATGCGTCGAACACGCCTTTCCCGCATCTCGACTGCGCGCGCGCGCACATCGAGGCGATCATGCGGGCGACGAGCGACGAGCAACCGACAGCACCATGAAGGATCCCCTGAAGGAGGTTGCAGGAGCATAGAGGAGCTGCGTGTTTTCGAAAGAGCGGGTTCCTTCACGCTCCTAGATCGTCCTCCATGGCACCTTCACGGTGCTGTCGCACTTACCCTACTGGCCCTATTGCGCACGCCTGTCGGAAGCGGTGCCGCGAATCGTGTACGCGTGACCGCCGCAACCTGCGCGCGCCGAGCGTCTACGAAGGGTGGATTCTTTCTCTTGCTCTTCTCGTGCTTCTCCCTGTGATTCTGCTCTTGGTTGACTACGGCTTCGGCGCGGCCTCGGCGCCGGGCGGTTCCCGAAACGGCTCCATCGGAATGCGCGCGTAGTGCACGGCGAGGACTTCCAGCTCCTCGGTCTTCTTCGGCGCGCTGAGCACGACCGTGTCGCCCGGCCCGGATTTCATCAGCGCGCGCGCCAGCGGCGAGATCCAGCTGATGTAGCGCCGGTTCAGATCGACTTCGTCGATGCCGACGATGCTGACCACACGTTCGGCGCCTGAGGCATCCGCGTAGCGGACCGTCGCGCCGAAGAACACACGTGCCGCCGCCGATCCTTGCCGGGGCATCTCCGGATCGACGACTTCCGCGGCATCGATACGTTTGGTCAGGAATCGAATTCGCGAATCGATCTGGCGCAGCCGTCGCTTGGCGTAGAGGTAATCGGCGTTCTCGCTGCGATCGCCGTTGCCCGCCGCCCACGCCACGACTTTCGTCACTGCCGGCCGTTCGCGGTTGAGCAGGAACCGGTGTTCGTCTTTGAGGCGCTGCAGCCCGGCCGGCGTGATGTAGTTCTTCAGCGTCGGCCCGGGCGCCTCGCGCACCGGTTCTCTGAGCGGTCGCTTCGCTCGCATTTCCATCGTCTATCGCGGCCTCGTGCCGCTCAGCGCGGTCACCACCCACCACAGAAATTCCTGGCCGTCGAAGAACTCCTTCACCCCCATCCGCTCGTCGCGCCCGTGCGCGCGGACGTCGTCCATGTCGCCGAACAGGCCCGACACGCCGTAGATCGGAACGCCGATCTGGCGGAAGTAGAGGCCGTCGGTCGCGCCGGTGCTCATGAACGGCACCACCGGCACGCCCGGCCACATCTCCTCGGTGACGCGAGTGAGCACCGACATGATCGCCGGGGTCAGCGGCGACGGTGGGCTCGGCTTCGCGGGCTTCACCGGCGTGATGGCGATCTTCGGATCGTTGACCGCTTGCGTCAGCGTCTTCAGCACCGCCTGAGGATCCTCGCCGGGAAGAATCCGGCAATTCACATTCGCCGTCGCCCGCTGCGGCAACGCGTTCAACGCGTGCCCGCCGTTGACCATCGTCGCCACGCACGTCGTGCGGAGCATCGCGTTGTAGAGCGGCGCCGCCGACAGCCGCGCGACTGCCGCGGCGTCCGGGGTCGGCCGGGCGATCGCCTTGAAGTCCGCCGCCAGCGGACCCGTTTCGATACCCGCCATCTTTTCGAAGTACGCGCGCGTGACCTCGTTGAGCTGTGCCGGAAACGTGAACTTGCCGATCCGCGCCAGCGCCTCGGCGATCTCATAGATCGCGTTTTCCGGCTGCGGCTGCGAGCTGTGCCCGCCTTTGTTGGTGATCTCCAGTGTGAAGTCGGCGTAGATCTTCTCGGACGCCTGCACGCGGTTCGCGATCCGGCGGCCCGCCTTCGCCTGTCCCCCGCCGCCTTCGTTCAAACCGAATTCGGCGTCGACGAGCGCGCGGTGATTGGCGATCAGCCACTCGACGCCGTTATGGTCGCCGCCCTCCTCGTCCGCGGTCAGCGCGAGGATGATGTCGCGCTCGGGCACGAGGTTCTGCTGCTTCATGCGCAGCAGGTTGGCGACGAAAATCGCGGCCATCGCCTTGTCGTCCGCGGTGCCGCGGCCGTAGAAGTAGCCGTCCTTCTCGATGAACTTGAAGGGATCGAGATCGGGGGACCAGTCCTCTTTCTTCGCCTCGACGACATCGAGGTGCGCGAGCAGCAGAATCGGCTTCTGCGATGTGCCCGGCCGGCCGCGATACCGGACGACGAGGTTGCCTTTGCGCGGCGCCGGGCCGCCGACGAAGACGTCCGCGGCAGGAAACCCGGCGGCGCGAAAGCGCGCGGCCATGGCTTCCGCTGCGGCAGTGTTGTCCCCGACGCTGTCGCTGGTGTTGATCTCGATGAGCTGCTTGTAGACGTCGCGCGCCAGCTGCTGATGCGCCGCAAGCGTTTGCGCCGAGAGCTCGAGCGCGCCGATCAGCAGCAACGCTGCGGCAAGGGCGGGCACGAGCATCGATCGGAATCGTGGCATGGCGTCATTCTAATTCTTGGGCGCCGGTATACTGACTCCCGCAAAGATGATTGGCACGACGCTCGGTCATTACGAGATCGAGGCCAAACTCGGTCAGGGTGGAATGGGCACGGTCTACCGCGCCCGCGATACCGTCCTCGGCCGCACCGTCGCCCTCAAAGTGCTGTCCGCCGACGCCGTCGGCGACGCCGATGCGGCGCCGCGCATCCTGCGCGAGGCCAGGGCCGCGTCCCGTCTCAACCATCCGAACATCGTCACCCTTCACGAGCTGGGCAGGAGCGGCGAGACCGAGTTTCTGGTCATGGAGTACGTCGAGGGCACACCGCTCTCGGCGTTGATCAAGCCCGGTGGACTGCCGACCGATCGCGTCCTCGACTATGCCACGCAGATCGCCGATGCGCTGGCGGCGGCACATGAAGCCGGGCTCGTGCATCGGGACATCAAGCCCGGCAACGTCATGATCATGCCCAACGGCCGGGTGAAGGTCCTCGATTTCGGACTGGCGCGGCACCTGCCGGCGGCGCCGGCCGACGAAACGCGCGCGATCACCGCCGAGTTCGCCACGCATCATGGGGCCGCCGGCACGATCGGCTACATGGCTCCGGAACAAATCGAAGGACGGCCGGCTGACGCACGCAGCGACGTCTTCGCGCTGGGCGTCGTGATGTTCGAACTGCTCACCGGCGACCGGCCGTTCACGGGCGACACCGCCTGGGCCACGATGAACGCGACGATGAACTCGGACGCGCCCGACGTCGGTCGCATTCGGACCGACGTGCCGCCTGGCCTCGTCCGCATCGTCTCACGCGCGCTCGCGCGAGAGCCCGGCAATCGGTACGCGTCGGCGCGCGAGCTCTCGATCGATCTCAAGCGATTGCGCGCGCCCCTCGACACGGCGCGGGGCGCGACTGATGCCTCCCAGCGATCCTGGCGCCGTGTCGCGATCGCCGGCGCGGTGTTGGTTGCGATCGTCGCCATAAGTATTGCCGGATGGACGTGGCAGCGGTCATCGCGAGCCAACTGGGCGCGAACGGTGGCGATCCCGGAAATCGAGCGCGATCTGCAGGCCGGCGACTTCGACTCGGCGTATCGGCGAACGCGCGAGGCATTGGCGATCCTGCAGGGCGACACCTACCTGCAGCAGTTGTGGGCCAATGCCTCCGCGGATGCGTCGCTCGCCAGCGAGCCAGCGGGCGCCGAAGTCGCCATCAAAGGCTTCCTTTCGAAGAGCGACTGGGTGCCGATCG
>DASUGM010000099.1:0-31544 GCA_036274055.1 Vicinamibacterales bacterium
CTCGCCGCTCGGCCGTACCGGGATCACCGGACCGGTCCGCATCGTCGCGCGCGTCACCCAGGAGAAAGAGGCGACCCTCAGTCCGGTCCAGTTCTACGTCGACGGCAAGCTGCTCGGCGAAGACAAGGACGGCCCGCCGTACGCGATCGAG
Source organism: Vicinamibacterales bacterium (assembly GCA_036274055.1). GTDB lineage: Bacteria > Acidobacteriota > Vicinamibacteria > Vicinamibacterales > SCN-69-37 > DASUGM01. The sequence goes on from DASUGM010000099.1 coordinate 152, forward strand.
TGGGTCGACGACAATCCATTCGAGAAACGTGAACTCGTCGTCCAGGTCGCCGACTCACGCGGGAACACCGCCAAGGACACGGTCGAGCTGAAGCCGATCGAGGTCGTCGACTCGACGTCGGTTGCGAGCGTGCTGCTCGAGGCGACGGTGACCGACAACCGCGGCCGGCCGATCAACAACCTCAAGGCCGAAGATTTCGAAGTGTTCGAAGACGACGAGCCTCAGAAGCTCGATCTGGCGTCGCCGGACACGATCCCGGCGACCTACACGCTGCTGGTCGACAGCAGCCAGAGCATGTCGCGGCGCATGGACTTCGTCCGCGACGCCGCGAAGGCGCTGCCCGAGCGTCTCCGGCCTCAGGACCAGGTCATCGTCGTCCCGTTCACGACCAAGCTCGGCAGCGTGACCGGGCCGACGCAGGATCGCGAGACCATCGCGTCGGCGATCACCGGCATCCAGTCGACCGGCGGGACGGCAATCTTGAACTCGCTGGCTGCCGTCGCGCAGCAGATTCGCTCGGTGCCGGGCCGTCACATCATCGTGCTGATTACCGACGGCTACGACGAGAACAGCAACCTCGCCTATGAGAAGTCGCTGGACGACATCAAGAGCACACAAGCGACGGTCTACGTCGTCGGCGTCGCCGGGACCGCGGGGATCTCGATGAAGGGCGAGGAACTGCTCAAGCGGCTCGCCAAGGAGACCGGCGGGCAGGCGTTCTTCCCGTCGCGCGAATTCCAGCTCAGCGACATCAACGGCCTGATTGCCTCGGACGTGCAGCAGCGCTACGTCCTCACCTATACGCCGTCGAATCAGACGCAGGACGGCAGCTGGCGGACGATCACGCTCAAGACGTCAAACCCTGACTACGGCATCAAGGTGCGGCCCGGCTATTTCTCGCCGGCGCCGCCACCGGTCAAGCCACAGCTCGATCTGATCATCCGCGACACCAACAAGCAGTTCATCGATGTCAGCGCCGAGGACCTGGTGGTCGTCGAAGACGGCGTCGAGCAGTCGATCGAGGCGTTCAGCGAGTCGCTGACGCCGGTGTCGCTGATGATGGTGCTCGACTCGAGCGGCAGCATGAAGAAGGACGCGACCCAGGTCATCGACGCCGCGAAGAGCTTCGTCGAGGCGCTGCCGAAGAAGGACAAGCTCGCGTTGATGACGTTCGCCGACAAACCCGATCTGGCGCACGACCTGACGACGCTGCGCGAGTGGACGCTGCAGGCGATCGTCAAGTATCAGACGGTGGGCGGCACGGCGCTATGGGATGCGCTGGTCGAGAGCATCAACCATCTCAAGAAGGCTGAAGGGCAGCGCGCCGTCGTCGTCCTGACGGATGGCCGCGACGAGAACAACGCCGGCACCGCCGCCGGCAGCACCCATACGTTCGACGACGTGCTGAAGGCGATCAAGGCCAACGCCGACACGCGGATCTACACGATCGGGCTCGGGCCCAACGTCGATCGGCCGAAGCTCGAGATGGTCGCGGACGACTCCGGCGGCGAGTCCTACTTCCCGGCCGAGGTCGGCTCGCTGGCCGGCGAGTACCGCCGCATTCTCGAGAACCTGCGCCGCCGCTACACGATTTCGTACACGTCGACGAACTTCCGGCGCGACGGCGCGTGGCGCAAGGTCGAGATCAGGTCGAAGCGCGACGGCATCGTCATTGAGAGCAAGGGCGGGTATTTCGGGCCGAAGGAAAAAGACAGGTAGACGAGCGGTCAGATCGTCAGCGGACGCTCATCGGTCCGGACACGCCGCATCCCGTTCATAAACCCACCACTGATCGGCGTGATAGGTCAGATGAATCGCGCATGGCGCGTTGCGGGAAATGATCGCGCCTGGGTCGGTGGACGATCGAGCGAAAAAGTACCGGTATTGGCTGCCCCTCATTTTCTTCCAGTCGAAGCTCGTCGGATTCAGCTCAAAGCTAACCGCCCGGATTGCCGGTTGATACTCGGGCTTGTACAATACTGCAGTGGTGTGCGCACTGGCCATGCTCGGGTCTACGAGGCCCCCTCGGAGTGCTGTGTACCAGGAACCGAAATGCAGGTACGGCGCAGCAGCGAACGGGCTGTCGGGCTCAAGCGCAAACCAGACCGCCCGTTGTCCGGATTCCATGGTCGTCAGAACGTTTGCGAACGACGCCGATTCCTGGTCGTATCGCCGGACATTTGTCACGACCACGCTAATCCACGTGCCGACGACTACGAGACAGGCGGGCCACACCCATCGTGGCCATGCCTGTCGGTGTGGGGGCTCGAACGCGATGAAGTAGAACGGTAGCAGGAGCCAGGCGAATCTCGGAAAGACAAACGCCGTGCCCAACACCTTGATCGGTGCGAAGGCGAGGGTCGCCACGCAGACCCAAAAGGGAATCCAGGCCTTCAGCGGTCGCGGCCTCCCGCCGGCAAAGAGTGGCAGCGCCACCAACGCGAAGCCGACTACGGGCATCGCCGCGTTGATCGGCTGCCCTAGAATCCAAATCAGCGATCCCGGAAGCCTGTACCAACCGAGCAGCCAGCTCATCGGCGACCCGCCAAGTGGGTGAGCCAGTACGCGAGGAATCCAGAGCAGCAGAAACGGGAACACAACCGTCAGGGGCATGACGCGGCGAATCGCCGTCGTTCCTGTGTGTGCCGTCGACAGCAGCACAAAAAATGCGATCGTGCCGAAGAACGCGCATACGAGCGCGTGTGAAAAGAAGAGTACGAGCGTCAGGATGGCGAGCGCTACTGCGCGTCGCCGTTGTGGCTCTCGGGCATGCCGAAGTGCCAAGGCCACGAAATAGACGCCAAGGGGCGCAGCGACAATGAAATTGAGAAACCCCAGCTGATACGAGAAACCGTACATGCCTGGGATGGTGAGGAGCGCCCAGCGACAGTCGGTGTCTGACTCCTTCATCAAGGTCGTGGTGGCCCACGGCATTGCGCCGAGAGCCCCTGCGATGACTAACTTAAGGGCCCAGATCATGCCAACCAGTGGCACCAGGGCATAGATCAGCAGATGGCCCAGCAGGTAGGGTGTTAACCAGTTGACCTGGAAAAGTGAGGCGTAGGGAAAGTCGGCCGAGCGTACCGCCCGCAGGAGCGCGACCTGCGCCGCGTGCTGCGGCAGGTCGGTCATGGGTGGAAATGCGGGCAGCCACACCGGGATGGTCGCGAGAAGGCCCGTTGCCACGACCACCCGGACAGACTGTGAATCTCGACCTCTGTTGCTGGATTGCATCAAGGTAGGGTGGCAGCGATGGTACCGCACCTAACTCGACTTGCGGCAATCCGCGCCTCGCTCGTATAACCACCAGAAATCTTCGTGGAAAATCAGTCGGATGGTGCATCCGGCATTTCGGGATATCAGCCCGCCAGGATCCGTCGATGACCGCGCCATGTAGTAAAGATATTGTTCGCCGTTCATTGCGCGCCAATCGAAGGAAGTCGGATTGAGCTCGAACTCGGCGTTCAAGATGGCAGGCCGATGCTCGGCCTTGTAGCGAACGATCGGCGTGTGGGCCGCCGCCATACTGGGATCGACCACGCCGCCTTTTGCCGCCGAATACCAGACGCCGAAGTGCAAGTAGGACGGCGCCAAGTGTGAGTAGCCGATAGGGTCGAGCGGAAGCCACGCCGCGCGCTGTCGGGGCGCCATGCCGTCGAGCATTCTGACGAACGAAGCGGCTTCGCCGCGCGAGCGGCCCGCCTCCACACTGGCAATCGCAACGGAACCGGTGGCCAGAAGACCGCAACAGATCCACACCCAGTTGGGCCAGCCACGCCGAGGCGGCGGCTCGAAAACGCCGAAGTAGAAGGGCAACAAGAGCCATGCAAAACGTTGCGCCAACTCCGTTGCTGTCATCACTTGCCAGGGCGCCAACAACACGGTGAGAACGCAGACGACCAGGGGAATCGCCGCAAGACCCGGGCGGATGACCCCGCCCGCAGCGAACGGCAGCGCAGCGATCAACAGTCCGCCGACCAGAGAGCCGGCGGGCGACAAACCCAGCATCCACTGTGGCGCCCGAAGGAAGCGCTCAAAGCTCAGGTCCCAAATGGCCGGATGCGTGCCGAGCGGATGAGCCCGAAAGCCGGGCAGCCACACCGCCACGAGCGGTACCACAATCGCCAGAGGCCATAAGCGGCGGATCGCCTCTGATAATGATCGTGCGGTCAACAGTAGGAACAGGCCGGCGATGGCGCCAAAGAAAGCGCACGCAAGCACGTGTGAGAAAAACAACGCGAGCATGAGCGCGCCAATGGCGAGATCTCGTCGACGGCTCGGCGCGTTCGCCTGACGCGCGGCCAATGTAACCAGATAGAGGCCGAGAGGGACGGCGATCAGGAAATTCAAGAATCCCCACTGAAACGAGATTCCGTACGTGCCCGGGATCGAGAGAAAGGCCCATCGCCGATCAGTCCCCGTCTCCTTCATGAACAACGCCGCGCTCAAGGGAACAGCGATCAATGCCAAGGACGTTACGAGTTTTATGGCCGCGACAACGCCGACCAACGGCACAAGCGGCAAGGCAATGAGATCCGCCAGGTACGGCGTGAGCCATTTCAGCTCGAACTGATGGCGGTACGGGAACGTGGGATCAGCGAGCTGTTTCAGCAGCGCGATCTGTGCAGCATGCTGAGGGAGATCGGTCAGCACCGGCAGCGCCGGAATCCAGACTGGCGCCACCGCCAGCACGCTCGCGGACAAGAGCAGCCAGGGGCTGAACGACTGGTTGGCTGGCGTCGAGAACGGCATTCGCTTGAGAAACCTCAGCACCCGCGTTTTCTGGCAAAGTAGTGCACAGGCTGAATGCCGACCAACCAGTCCTTCTTCTCCCGCTTCGCCAAGAAAACCGCGCGCTGGTCGGGACGGCCGGGCACCTTCGTCCTGGCCGCCAGCATCATCGTCATCTGGGCCGTGACCGGGCCGCTGTTCGCGTTCAGCGACACCTGGCAGCTCGCCATCAACACCGGCACCACCATCGTGACCTTTCTGATGGTGTTCCTGATCCAGAACACCCAGAACCGCGATACCGAGGCGCTCCAGATCAAGCTCGACGAGCTGATTCGCGTTACGGCCGCCGCCAGCAACAAACTGCTCGACCTCGAAGAATTAGAGGAAGCCGAACTCGACAAGATTCGCAAGACGTATGAAGACATGGCGGAAAAAGCGCGAGTGGCTCAGGGCTCACGGCACAAGGCTCGAAGCAAGAGTTAGCCCGCAGCCTGCAGCCCGCAGCCTGCAGGCCGCTCACCGCCCGCGTCCCTTCGTCTTCTTCTCGCGATACATCAGCTCGTCGGCCTTATCCAGCAAGGCTTCGACCGAGCCGGTCTCCGACGCGTCGCAGCTCAGCACGCCGACGCTGAAATTCAACGGATACAGGCGATCCGGCTGGGCGTTGGCAGAGGCCAGGCAGGCGTCGAGTCGGGCCCGTAACACCTGTTCGCCGGACTCCGACGACGCCAGCGTGAACGCGGCAAACTCGTCGCCGCCCAGCCGCGCCACGAGGTCGCTCTGCCGGAAGCAGGCGCGCAGCACGTCGGCCGCCTCGCTAATCGCGCGATTGCCTTCGGCATGCCCGAGCGTGTCGTTGATGTGCTTGAGTTCGTCGAGATCCACGAACAGCAGCAGAAACCCGACCCGGTTGCGGCGCGCGATCTTGAGCTGCTGCTCGGCGAGCAGCAAGAACCCGCGCCGGTTGTTCAGGCCGGTCAGGTCGTCCTTCAACGACAGGTTTTCGAGCTGGCGCTTCATCTGATGCCGCTCGATCGCGTAGCGCAGCGCGCGGCGCAGCATCCGGCCGTCCACCTGGCCCTTGACCAGATAATCCTGCGCGCCGGCGTGCATCGCCGCGCGGCCCAACTCGTCGTCGCCGGCGCCGGTCATGACGACAACGCTGGCCGCGCCGGCAGTGGCGACGATGCGGCGCACGGTGTCGAGGCCGGTCTCGTCGGGAAGACTGAGGTCGAGCAGCACCACGTCAATCGGATGTTCGCCGTTGAGGTGATCGCACGCGTCGCCCACCGTCGCCGCCTGCTTCACGTTGAAGCGGCTCGACGACTCTTCCCTGAGCATTTCCACGACCAGCCGGGCGTCGCCGGGGTTGTCCTCCACGAGGAGGACGTCGATCGGCTGTTCGTCCATCGGAACTACACCTCCGGGGGCAGTTTGACCAGCGTGAACCAGAACTGCTCGATGCCAAGCACGACTTTCGTGAGTTGCTCGAAGTCCACAGGCTTGGTGATGAAACAGTTGGCGTGCAGCCGGTAGCTGCGCAGGATGTCTTCCTCGGCCTGCGACGACGTCAGGATGACGACCGGGATGTGCCGCAGCTTCGGATCCTTCTTGATGTCCTCGAGCACCTCTCGACCGTCGCGCTTCGGCAGGTTCAGATCGAGCAGCACGAGGTCGGGGGTCGGCGCGTCGTCGAACGGCGGCTCGCGGCGCAGAAACGCAATCGCCTCCTCGCCGTCGCGCGCGTGGCTGAGGTTGTTCTTGACCTTGCTTTGCGCCAGCGCCTCACGGGTGAGTCTGGCGTCGCCGGGATTGTCTTCGACGAGCAGGATCTCAATCGGTTTCATGGCGCCTTTCGTGAGACGGGCGTGAGCAGGGAGGTCTCCACCGGGTTCGAGGCGGCGGAGGTCACGGCGGGGGATTCAACGGGTTGGACTTGCGCGACGCCCGAGCCGGCCGAGTCGGAGGCCCTGCCCTGAGCGACGCCCGAGCCGGCCGAGTCGGAGGGCGCGCCCTGAGCGAGGCCCGAAAGGGCCGAGTCGAAGGGCCTGACCTGAGCGGAGTCGAAGGGAAGCGTGAACGAGAACGTCGTGCCCTTGCCCGGTTCGGACTCGACGCTAATCCGGCCGCCGTGGCGCTCGACGATCTTCTTGCACAGCGCCAGCCCGATGCCGGTGCCCGGATATTCCGTGCGGCCGTGCAAGCGCTGGAACATCTGGAATATCCGCTCGAAGTATTTTGGATCGATGCCGATCCCGTTGTCGGCGATCGTGACCAGGTGATGGTCGGCCTTCCGGGTCGAGGTGACGGTGATGACCGGCACGCTGTTCGGCCGCCGGAACTTGATCGCGTTGCCGATCAGATTTTGAAAGACCTGCGCGAGCTGAATCGCGTCGCAGTTGAACACCGGGAGGTCGCCGACCTTGATCTCGGCCTGGGACTCTTCGATCGCGCTGGTCAGATTCGCCAGGCCGTCGCCCACCACCTTGGCGCCCGGGACCGGCTTGAATTCCTTGCCGCGCGTGCCGACCCGCGCGTACTGCAGCAGGTCGTGAATGAGCGCCTGCATCCGCTTGGCGCCGTCCACCGCGAAGTCGATGAACTCGTTGGCGTCGGCGTCGAGGTTGTCCTTGTAGCGCCGCGCCAGCATCTGCGTGTAGTTCGAGACCATCCGCAGCGGCTCCTGCAGGTCGTGCGACGCCACGTAGGCGAACTGCTCGAGCTCCTGGTTCGAGCGCGACAGCTCCTCGTTCTTCAGCTCGAGCTCCCGCTCGGCGTTCTTGCGATCGGTGACGTCGCGGAGGATGCCCGTATAGAACGTGCCGAGCGCGCTTTCCCAGCGCGACAACGACATCTCGACGGGGAAGAGCGTGCCGTCCTTGCGCACGCCTTGTAACTCGACGGTTTGCCCGACCAGATGATCGATGCCGCGCTTGAGGAAATCCGATCGGTGCGGCTCGGGCAGGAGCAGCGACAGCGACTGGCCGTTCATCTCCTCGGCGGAACGGCCGAACATCCGTGACGCGCCCGGGTTCCAGTAGCGGACGACGCCCTTGACGTCGGTGGTGATGATGCTCTCGTTGGCGGTTTCGGAAACGGCGCGGAAACGGACCTCGCTGTCGCGGACGGTCTGCTCGGCGCGCTTGCGCTCGGTGATGTCGCGGTTGACCTCGAGGAATCCCTGCGGAATGCCGCGATCCGTCCGGGTCAGCGTCCACCGCGCCTCGACCGCCAGCTCGACGTTCTGCCGCGTCGTGTGCCGCACTTCACCGGCCCAGAAGCCGGTGTCGATGACGATCTTCTCGATGTCCTTGAGCGGCAGCGGATAGATCGCGCGCAGCATCTTGTGCGAGACCTGGCCGAGCGCCTCGTTGCGGTTGTAGCCGTACATTTCCGCGGCGCCGGCGCTCCAGTAGACGACGGTGCCGTAGAGATCGCGGACCAGGATGCCGTCGCGGACCAGGTCGAGCAGCGCCGCCTGCTCCTGCACCTGATCGGTCTGGCGCTTCAGCGTGTCGTTCGCCTTGGTCAGCTCGATGGTGCGGTCGGCGATGCGCTGCTCGAGGCTTTCGTTCATCCGCCGCAGGTCGGCTTCCGCCTGCTTGCGCTCGGTGACGTCGACCGCCATCGTCAGAAAGGCCCGGCGCTCGGTGCCGAGGTCGCCCAGCGGCGTCGAGGAGAATTCCCAGGTGCGCGAGGCGCCTTCCCGGGTGTGGACGATCGATTCGCCGCCGTGTGCCGTCTGCTGGATCTTGGCGACCCGGTCGAGATACTCGCGGATCTGAAATTTCATTTCCGGCTGGGCGCGCGCCGCCCACTCGGTGATCGTCGGCGTGTCGGCGAGCGTGTACCCGGAGATGTCCGCCCAGCCGCGGCTCATGTGCAGGATGTGGTCGGCGTCGTCGTGGATGATCATCGGCACCGGCGCGCCGGCCACCGCGCGCTTCAGCCGCTCTTCGCTCTGCTGGCGAAGCTGCTCGGCGGCGACGCGCTTCCCTTCGAATGACCGCAGCATCCGGCCGCCGAACCAGACCGCGTAGGTCAACACCGAGACGGTCAGCACGATGAACAGCGTCACCGCGAACTCGGCTTCGTACCAGCCGCCGCGCACGCCCTGCCACGCGATCCAGCCGAGCAGAATCGGAAGAAAGAACACCGCCGGCACGAGCTGGCGGATCACCAGACCCGCCGGTCCGGACTCGATGACGTCGGCCATCAGGCCTTCGTCCGGCCGCGCGAACATGAAGCCGAGGCAGAGCAGCAGCAGCGACACCGAGGTGTGGATCGCCATCGACGTGTACGACGCCAGGCCCACGAGCACCGTCAGGCCGAGCAGATACTGGACGATGCCGAGGGTGGCCAGGCCGGCGCACACCGCGACAATCGCCTGGGCAATCCCGAACCGCCCCGGCGTGTTGACCAGCAGCAATCCTGCTGCGTACAGAAGCAGGCACATGGCGGTCGCGATCGCCATGCGCCCGGGTGAGTCGCCGAGCGGCAGGTCCGTGTCGGAGACGATCAGCTGATCGATGCGGAGGTTGACGCCGATCACGTACTCGATGAGCGTCAGACCCGCGATCACGCAGATGGCGATGGCGCAATAGCGGACGATCTGATCTTTCCAGCTCGTGAATGTGCGCGCGCGGTACGCCCACAGTGCCGCCGCGGAGAGCAGCAGGCAGAGCGCGGCATTGAGCTTCATGCTGACGAAGCCCGGGAACACGCTCTTCAACGCAGGAATCGAAAACAGCCATCCGGCGACGACCCCCGCGGCCGCCGCGGCGACGATGCCGGCGATCAGGCCAGAGGCGAGGTAGAACCGGACGGCCAGCACATCGGCCGGGCCGGGCTGTTCGGTGGTGGACGCCGCGTCGACGGTCATATAGCTCTCTCCTTATCGGGCCGTCACCCGTTTTTCATGACACGATGACCATCGCCGGCATGTCGGACGATGAGCTGATTGTCACCGCCATTTCCATCGCATTTGGCCCGGTCGCATGGCTGATTTGGCTGATTCGGGCGTCCCGGCCGCGGCGGCTGGACGGCCGGGTGTCCGACCTGCCCTGGCTCACCCTGACGCTGGCCGTCTGTGCCGCCCTGATTTTCAGCGTCCTGCGCACTTCGGCATCCTTCGACGTCCGTGACAGCGAGCTCTACCTCTTCATGTACGTCGTGCTCGGCCTGGCGTGGCTGCGGCTAGTGGAGCCGTTTTTCGCGTACCTCGGGCTCAGTGTCCGCGATGACGTCATTGAACGTCGTAACCGCGCGGCGACGCCGGCGGTGGCGGGCGCGCTGATCGGCGTCACCTGCTGCTACGCGGGCGGGAACGTCGGGGACGGCCCCGGTTGGTGGGTGGTGCTGCTGTCGGCCGCGCTGGCGACGGCGACGCTGGTCGTCGCGTGGATGCTGTTTGCGCAGGTCACGTCGGTGAGCGACACGATTGTGATCGACAGGGACCCCTCGGCGGGCTGGCGGCTCGCTGGACTGCTGATTGCGTGTGGTGTGCTGCTCGGACGTTCGGTGGCCGGCGATTGGACGTCGGCCCACGAATTGGTCGCCGACTGGGTGCGCTGGCTCCCCGCGGTCTCGGCCGTCCTCGTCGTCGCGATCCTGTTGGAGCGTGTCGCGCGACCGCGCGCCGAGCGGCCGCTGGCGCCGCTCGTGACGATGGGCATGTTGCCGGCCGTGCTGGAAGTTGGCGCGGCCGTGGCCGCGGTGTGGTTCAGCGGCGGAGCCTGGGCGTGATCAGCCCATGGCGCGCGGTCGACCCGATCGACAGCGCCGCGTACGGCGCGCTGCGGCGCCGGGCGATCTTTGACTGCTGCAAGTGGGATCCGCAGGTCGGCGACGCCGCGGTGATCGCGCGGGCGCCGCTGGTCGTCAATCGCGACGCATGGACGGAGGTCGCCGCGCTCGCCGAGGCGCTGGCCCGCGAAACGCGCGCCGCGGAAGCCGAGCTGATCCGCCGGCCCGATCTGCACGGCCGTCTCGGCCTGCCGCGCGGGACACGGCGGTCGCTGGCGAAAGCTGCTAAGGACGCAGCTCGCGGCACCCGTAGAACCCCGCACGGCGCATCGCGCACCGGCGCATCACGCACGGATGTACGTCTGATTCGCTTCGACTTTCACTTCACCACCGACGGCTGGCGGATTTCGGAAGCCAACGTCGACGTGCCTGGCGGCCTCAACGAGGCCGCAGGATTCCCGCCGCTGTTCGCGCCGTATTACACAGGCGCCACCGCGATCGGTGATCCGGCGCAGTCGTATGTGGATGCGCTCTCCGCCGCGACGCCCGACGGCGGCGCGATTGCCCTGATTCATGCGACCGCCTACAGCGATGACGAGCAGATGATGGCGTTTGTCGCCCGCCGCCTCGAACCAAGGGGCCGAGTCGCGCATCTGGCCAGCCCGGCACATCTGCGCTGGCGCGATGGGCGCGCGCATCTGCACGCGTCGTGGTGGCGCGGCCCGCTCGACCTCGTCGTGCGCTTCTTCCCGGCCGAGTGGCTCTATCAACTGCCACGGGCGTGCGAGCCCGACTATCTCTTCTCGGGCAGCCGAACGCCGCTCAGCAACCCGGCGACCGCGATCCTGGTGCAGTCGAAACGATTTCCGACGATCTGGAACGAACTCGACACGCCGTTGCCGGCCTGGCGCGCGCTGCTGCCGGAAACGCGCGATCCGCGCGACGTCTCGTGGCGCGGCTCGCCCGACTGGGTGGTCAAGCCGGCCCTCGGCCGCGTCGGCGAAGGCGTGGGCATCACCGGCATCAGCGACGCCGCCGACTGGAACAAGATCTCGCGCGCGATCCGCTGGTCTCCGTCGCACTGGGTCGCGCAACGCCGGTTCGAGACGGTGTCAATTCCCGCCGCCGGCGGCGCCACCTATCCGTGCCTGGGCGTGTACACACTGAACGAACGCGCGATCGGCGCCTACGGCCGGGTCGCGTCGCGGCCGTTGATTGATTCGATGGCTCAGGACGCGGCTGTGCTCCTGATAAGAGACGAATCAACTTTAAACTCGAAACTCGAAACTCGAAACTGAGGTGGGCTTCGCCGACTCGGAATTCTTTCAGTTTCAAGTTTCGAGTTTAAAGTTGGCAGGCGCTTTTCATGATCGCGAGTGGGCTTCGCCGACTCGGAGTTCTCTTTCCAGAAAACAGTTGGATCTGAATGATTTGTTGAAGAAAGAGTACATACGAATGCAGACTCAAGCGTTTCGAGTTTCAAGTTTCGAGTTTAAAGTTGACAAGCGCTTTTCATGATCTCGAGCGAGGAGTGTTTCGTCGTCTGGGCGCCCGATGATGCGCGGTGGTCGCCGTGGGCCAAGCCGGCGGCGTTCGTGACGACGGTGGGGTTTCTGCCGATCGAGCCGCCGATCGCGATGCCGGCGTGGCGGCTGCCGGGGCTGCCCGAGAGCTGGACGGAGGCGGCGGTCGTCGTCGATCTGCCGGGATCGGAGGCGGTTCAGGCGGGGTTGTTGCTGGCGGCGGCCGGGTTTCGGCCGGTGCCGTTGTTCAACGGCACGCATGGGCCGCGGCCGGTGGTCGACGTCGAGCCGATCGTGACCGAGCTCGGGCGCAGCGCCGCCTGGCTCGAGAGCCTGCGGCTGCCGACCGACGCGCGGCCGGCGTTTCTGCTCGACTCGCGCCGCGGCGGCACGGCGCCGGCCTCGCCCGGCGACTACGACAACCGGTGGATCGTCCTGCCGCAGGACTTGCCGTCGGCGGCGCTGCTGCGCAGCCACGGGATCACCGAGGCGATTCTGATCCAGCGCGGCCGCGGCACCGCCGCCGCCGATCTGACTCACGTCCTGCTGCGCTGGCAGCAGGCGGGCCTGCGGATCCGGCTCGTCGATCTCGACACCGCAACGATCGAGGACGACGTCCGCGTCGCGGAGCCTTCCGGATTCAGACGCGCGTGGTATGCGGCGATTGCTCTCCTTGGCCTGCGGCGCAACAACGTCGGCGGGTTCGGGTCGACGATTCCCGAGCAGACGGGATCTGGGCGCGCCGGATTCTACGGGTAGCCCGTCCATTTGCGATTTGTAATTTGCAATTTGCAATTGCATTGGTGATTGGGCAATTGGCTATTGCTAGTGGCGATTGAAATATTGGCGATTGCATGGCGCTGAGCTCAGCCGCGATGAGCAATAGGCAATAGCAATCGCCAATTGCCAATCGCCAATGCAATTGCAAATTGCAGATTACAAATCGCAAATGGCGGCGGCGCTATTCAATCCGCCTGACCACCACCGTCCCGCCATGCGCGACGTGCGGACAACGCGCCGCGGTGCGCGAGGCTTCTTCGAAGGTCGCCGCGCGAATCAGGAAAAAACCTGACGGCTCGTGTGACGCCGGCGGCGCCGCGGTGTCGCTGCCCAGGACGGCGCGGTTGTCGCCGAGGCGCTCGCCCATGATGAGCCGGCCCGCGGCCGCTTCGGCCCGCGCCCAGTTGCCGTACTCCGCGACGCGCGCGCGTTCGATGTCGGGTGTCGCCGATGGCGCGCCGTAGAGCAGCAGCAGGTACTGCTGACCGCGCGTCTCGGCCGGCGGCGCGACCGCCGGCGCCCGAAGCCGGCCGGCGAAGAATCCGCCGGCGATCAGCAGCATCGCGGCGGCGACCTGCCAGACGTGCGGGTGCCAGGGGCGGCGGCGACGCAGGGTGCCGCTGTCACGCAACGCGCTCGCGACGCGATCCTCGAGCGCGGCGGACGGAGCGATTTCACGCGGCAGTCGCCGAAACGCCTCGCGCTCGCCGGCCGTCAGTTCGTCTACATCATTGTCGTCGTGCATCGCTGGTGACCTCGTCAGGACGAGCGCGATAAACGTGCGCGCAGCGCCCGCCTCGCGTGAAACAACTGACTCTTGCTGGTGCCTTCGGAGATGCCGCACAGCGCCGCAATCTCCGGGTGCGTGTAGCCCTCGACATCGTGGAGAACCAGGACGGCTCGGTAGCCGTCGGCGAGCGAAGCAATCGCGCGCTCCAGGTCGATCGCCTCGCTCGCTCCGTGCGACGTGCCCGATGCCGGGTGCGACGTGCGAAGACCTTCGCGGGCCTCCGTCTCAACCCTGCCGGGATCATCGAGTGATGTCCACGTCGCGATGCGCCAGCGTTCGCGGGCACAGTTGATCACGATCGACTGCAGCCACGTCGACAGCGACGAGCGCCACTCGAACTCGGCCAGGCGTCGCGCGGCGCGCATCCAGGCTTCCTGGACGACATCCTCCGCGTCGCTGTGCTTGCCGCCGGTGAGCCGCAGGGCCATCGCGAGCAAACGAGGGCTGTAACGGCGGAAGAGCGCGCGAAACGCTGCCTCATCCCGCCGGTTCAGAAATCGCGCGACCAACTCCCGATCGTCTATCTGCAACCCTCGAGCCCGCGGGTGTCACTGAGTGAGTGACAGCGTCGCCGCCGATCGTTGGCCGGCGTGGGAGGGATTATGCGCGGGTTGCTGATGACGGTTGTTCTTGCGATGGCTCAGGGCTCAGGGCTCACGGCTCAAAACCAAGGGCCCAACGCCCAGCGCCCAGGGCCCAACGCCCAGAGCCTAACGCCCACGGCTCAAAGCCCAGGGCCCAAGGCCCAGGCGCCGACATTCGCTCGGCCGGCTACCGAGGCCGAGGAAATCACCTTGGCGCTGAGCGCGCTGCCCGAGTCGTTGCGCGCCGAGGCCGCGGTGCACGTCCTCGGCAAAGAGGGCTACCGCAGGGCGAAAGCGGGCGCGAGCGGCGTGAATTGTCTCGTCGAGCAATCGACGCCGGATTCCCAGGAGCCGATTTGCTGGGACCGCGAGGGCAGCGAGACGATCATGCCGGTGGTCGTCGCGAAGGCGGCGTGGCGCGCGCAGGGCGTGAAAGACGACGAGATCGAGCGCCGGGTCGCGCAGGGCTTCGCTGACGGGAAATTCCGTGCACCGCGTCGCGGCGGCGTCGCCTACATGATTTCAACGGCGAACTACGTCCCGGCCGGCGATCGCGTCATCCACTACGCGCCGCACGTGATGTTTTACGCGCCCTACCTGACCAACAAGGACATCGGCGCGACCGGCACGGATCCGGACGCGCCGTGGATCCTGAACGAGGGATCACCGCATGCGTACATCATCGTGGTGACGAGGCACCAGGCGCGGTAGCAGTTTTGCTCAGTGCAAGCTGCTCGGTGCTAGGTGCTTTGTGCAGGTGCTTGCTGCCTGGTGCAGTGAACATCTCGGCGGATCGAGCACCGAGATATCTCGCTACTCGATGCGCTGAGATCTACACCGCACCAAGCAGCAGCACGAGCACAAAGCACCTCGCCACCAAGCACCTAGCTCCAAGCAATGAATGAGCTAGTGCAATGAGCTCTTCGCCGGCGCGCCTGATGCCGGCCGGCGCGAGCCGGCCCTGGCGCGCTCGGCGCGCGTGACCGGCGGGGCGCCGTGCTGTTCCCAGTTGAAGTTCCGGACCAGCTTGATCAACTCGCTCGCCGAGTCCGAGACATAGCCCTGGTCGCGGTAGACCATCAAGGTCCGCCGCGGCATCGACAGCTCGCGGATCGGAATGCGGATGAGCGTCCCGTCGGCGAGCTCCTGGCGAACGGTGATAGCGGGCACGATCGCCAGGCCCACCTCTTCGCGGACGAACGTCTTGACGTTTTCGAAGCTCCAGAGCTCGGCGACGACCCGGCAGCGGGTCGCATGCTGCTCGAAGAGCCGCAGAATGCTGTCGGTCGTGGCGTTGCACTGGTGATGGATGACGAACGATTCCTCGCCGACGTCGCGCAATTGCAGCGCGGTGCGGCCGGCCAGCCCGTGACGGGGCGACGCGACCATCACCATCTCGTCGAGATGGACGTCGACCCAGTGCAACTCGTGGAACGCCGGCTCGTCCTTGACGAAGCCGACGTCGACTTCGCGGTCCATGACCTGGCGCGGGATTTCGGCCAGCCGGCTGCGCTGGATGCCGACCTTGATGTTGGGAAACTTCTGGAGATAGTTGCGCAGCGGCGCCGGCAGCAGGTAGACCGCGGCCGACTCGTGGGCGGCAATCGTCAGCCGGCCGGCTTTCAGCGTGCGTAACTCCGACACCTGCCGCATCGCGTCGTCGCGCATCGTGAGCAGCCGCCGGGCGTAATCGGCGAGCACGCGGCCGGCCTCGGTCAGCGTGACCTCGTGGATGTCGCGCGCGAACAGCGACGCGCCGACTTCTTCTTCCAGCCGCCGGATGCTCTGGCTGATCGCCGGCTGGGTGCGGTTCATCCGCTCGGCCGCCCGCGTGAAGGTGCCTTCTTCGACGACCGCCAGAAAGTGCTCGAGGTGGAGCAGGTCCATGCGGGGGAGGATACAAGAAAACTCTAAACTCGAAACTCGAAACTTGAAACTTGAAACTCGAAACTTCGGACTGTCAGATGAGCCTGGAGTCCTCATGCCGAGTATCCGAAGTTTAAAGTTTCAAGTTTCGAGTTTTCAGTTAGTGTGCGTTTGGATATGAACAAGTTCCGTCCTCATCCCTGGCACGGTCTCGAGGTCGGGCCTGAGCCTCCGGCCGTCGTCAATGCGTTCATCGAGATCACGCCGTTTGATTTGATGAAGTACGAGGTCGACAAGTCGTCCGGGTACCTGAAAGTCGATCGGCCGCAGCGCTCGTCGGCACAGCACCCGGCCCTCTATGGCTTCGTGCCGCGCACCTACTGCGCGACCCGGGTCGCGAAGCTGGCGCCGCGGGCCCGCCGCGGCGACGGCGACCCGCTCGACATTTGTGTGCTCAGCGAGCGCACGATCGCCCGCAACGAGATTCTCGTCCGTGCCCGCGTCATCGGCGGGCTGCAGATGATCGACGGCGGCGAAGCCGACGACAAGATCATCGCCGTGCTCGAGCACGACTTCGTCTGGGGCCGCGCCAAGGACATCAAAGACGTCCCCGCGATCCTGGTCGAGCGGCTGCAACATTACTTTTTGACTTATAAGCTCGTGCCCGGGAAGAAATCCAAGGCCGTCATCGATCGCGTCTACGGCCGTTCGCACGCGATGAGGGTGGTGACGGCGGCGATGCGGGATTATGAGGAGAGCTTTGGGGGTCAAGAGCACAAAGGGCACACATGAAGGAGCATGAAGGGGTGAAGGGGCATGAAGGAGACCAGCGGTTTTGAAAACCACTGGATCCCCTTCATGCTCCTTCACTCCTTCATGCTCCTTCATGTGTGCTTGTAGTCGGGGAAACTGATTAGCCGTTCGCGCAGTTGAGGGTGCGCGATGCCCGGTCGTGTTACTTTCCCGGCATGACACGACTGCGCACCGTCTGCGTGACTACGGCCATCGTCAGCGTCGCGGCGTTCGCGGCCGCCGCTCGGGACCAGCAAGCCGGAGCGTCCGACTCCGTCGAGCAGGGCAGGATGGGCACGAAGCCCGCGGCCACGCTCGTCGAGAGCTTTGACGGCCTGGGCGCGGGCTTCGTCGGTCCGCACGGCGCCTACCGCGGTCGTAATCCCTCCGACAACAGTCTTGCCGTCGGGCCGGACCACGTCGTCCAGGTGGTCAACTCGAGCCTCGCGATTTTTTCGAAGAAGGGCAAGAAGTACAAGACCAGCGGCGAGATTCTCTACGGCTCGGTGCCGACCAACACCGTCTTCAAGGGATTCGGCGGGACCTGCGAAGCGCGTAACAACGGCGACGCCGTCGTCCGCTACGACCAGGTCGCGGATCGCTGGCTGATCGTGATGCCGATTTTCCGGCGCGCCGAGGTGCGCCCCGATCAACCGCCGGACTGGAACGCCGGCGGCGGCGTGTATCTCTCGCCGGCCGGTGTGTCGGGACAACCTGGCGCGGCCGCGCGACTTTTTACACCACCCGCGTATGTTCCTCCACCGTCCGCCTCCGCACCGACTTCGCCGGCCGGACAAGGCGCGCCGGCTCCGCCCATCGCTCCGGCGGGACCGGGGCGCGCGGGACGCGGTGGCGCCCCGGCCGCGACGGGCCCGTACTCGATGTGCTACGCGATCAGCACGACGTCCGATCCGATGGGCGAGTACTACCGGTACGAGTTCCTGCGCCCGCTGTTTCCCGACTATCCGCGGCCCGCGGTCTGGCCGGACGGCTATTACGTTCCGACCAGCACCAGCGACGATCTGATCCAGAAGCACGCGTGCGTCGTCGATCGCGAGCGCATGCTCAAGGGCGAGCCGGCGACCGAACAGTGCGTGATCATCGACGACGTCAACTTCCTCAACAACGCCGACCTCGACGGCAAACGCCTGCCGCCGGCCGGCGCGCCGAACCTCATGTTTGCCGCCGGCGGCCGGCAGCTCGGCGGCGATTTCGACGACGACGGCATTCAGGTCTGGCAGTTCAAGGTGGATTGGAAGCAGCCGGCGCAGACCAGGGTCAGCGGCCCGGCGAAAATCCCGGTCGCGCCGTATCACTACCTGTGCAACGGGCAGTTGACGCGTTGCGTCTCGCAGCCGGGCACTGAGATGAAGCTCGACGCGCAGGGCGACAAAATCATGGCGCGCGTCGTCTACCGCAATCTCGGCGGCGGCCGGGAATCGATTGTCGTGGCGCACTCGGTGAATTCCTCGACCGGTGGCGGCGGGGTGCGCTGGTATGAACTGCGAGTCAATGCGGCGGGACCCGATCGGGCCGAGCGCAAGGTCGAGCTGTTCCAGCAAGGCACGTACGCGCCCGACGGCTTCTACCGGTGGCTGGCGAGCCCGGCGATCGATCGCGAAGGCAACATCGGCATCGGCTACTCGTTCGGCGGTGTGCCGAACTTTGCCGGGCAGCGCTTTGCCGGCCGGCAGCCCGGCGATCCGAAAGGGCAGCTGTCGATGAAGGAGACGATCCTCGTCGAAGGCGCGGCGGCGCAGACCTACGGCAACCGCTGGGAGGATTACACGCAGACGGCCGTCGATCCCTCCGACGACTGCACAATCTGGTACGTCGGCGACTACTACAAGAGCGGCGCGACCGACTATTCGTCGCGGATCGGGGCGTTCCGGATGCCCGGCTGCCGATAGTCGCTACACTAGTCGGATGCCGGAGTTTTTGAACCGCCTGCCGCCGTGGGCTGTCCACGCGGTGTGGACGGGCGTCACCCTCGTCACGGCCTACATCCTCGGCCAGTTCCTGCGCCTCATCGTCGCCGCGAAGCTCGCAAAGGTCGCCGGCCGCACCGAGGGCGAGTGGGACGACGTCGTCATCAGAGAGATCAAGAAGCGGGTCACGCTCTGGAGTCTGCTGCTCGGCGCGCATCTGTCGCTCAATCAGTGGGCGCTGACCTACGACACGCTGGAACTGAGCCGCCGCGTGATTTCCGCGCTCGGCGTCGCGTCGGTGACGTTCGCGCTGGCCGCAATCCTGACACAGCTGGTCGTTCTCAAGGGCCAGCGCGCGTCGCCTCCGGTGCCGGTTTCCGGGTTGACCACGACGCTCGTCCGAATCGTGATCACTTTGCTCGGCGCGCTGGTCATCGTCCGATCGTTCGGCCACGACATCACTCCGTACCTGACAGCGCTCGGCGTCGGCGGCTTCGCCGTCGCGCTGGCGCTGCAGGATCCGCTGTCGAATCTGTTCGCGGGCATCTTCAACTCGATTGCCGGTCAGGTGCGGATGGGCGACTACGTTCGCCTCGACTCGGGTGTCGAAGGACACGTCGTCGACTTCAACTGGCGATCGACGCGGCTCAAAGCCGCCGCCGGCAACCTCATTCTCGTGCCGAACGCCAAGCTCGCTCAGGCCATCGTCACCAACTTCACGATGCCGGCGAGCGATCTCGGTTTCGCCGTCGAGTTCACCGTCTCGGTGGGGAGCGATCTGGCCAAGGTCGAGCGCGTGGCGATGGAGGTCGCTCAGGCGGCCGTCCGCGACGTGCCCGGCGCGATGAAGGACGCCCCGCCGCTGGTCCGGTTCACGGCATTTGCCGAAACCGGCGTGCGCGTGGCGGTGATCGTCCGCGCGCTGTCGTTCACCGACCAGTTTGCACTCAAGAGTGAACTGATCAAACGCCTGCAAGCGCGTCTGCAGCAGGAGAGCGTCGACCTCGCCACGATGCTGACGGGGACCGTCTCGCGACCATGACCCCTGAACTGGCGCTGGATGCGCGCGCCGAACTCGGCGAGGGGCCGCTGTGGGACGATCGCCGGCAGCGCTTGCTGTTCGTCGACATCATGCGCGGCCACGTCCACGAATTCGATCCCGCCACCGGCCGCGATCGCGTCATCGAGATCGGACGTCCCGCCGGCGCGGTCGCACTCGCCGAGAGCGGCGCCTGGATCGTCGCGGCGCAGGGCGGCTTCTGGCGCGTTGATCCTGACACCGGCTGGACCGAGCAGATCGCCGCGGCCGAAGCCGATCGCGACGACACCCGCATGAACGACGGCGCCGTCGACCCGCGCGGCCGCTTCTGGGCCGGGACGATGAGCCTCCGCCATCAGGCGGATCAGGGCACGCTCTACAGGCTCGATTCCGATCGCACGGTGCACGCGATGCTCTCGCCGGTGACCACGTCCAACGGCATCGCCTGGACCGCGGACGGCACGCGCATGTACTACGTCGACACCCGCACCGGCCGGATTGATCTCTTCGACTTCGATGCGGATGCGGGCACAATCCGCAATCGGCGCGCCTTCGTGACGGTGCCGGCGTCCGTCGGCAAGCCCGACGGTCTCATCCTCGATCGCGACGACGGCGTCTGGCTGACGCTGTGGCAGGGCGGCGCCGTTCATCGCTACACGCCGGACGGCACGCTCGATCTGACGATTCGGTTTCCGGTGACGCTGACGACGAAATGCGCATTCGGCGGGCCGCATCTCGACGAGCTCTTCGTCACGAGCGCGTGGATTGATCTGAACGCGGCGGAGCGGGCCGAGCAACCGCAGGCCGGCGGGGTGTTCAAGGTGAAAACGGGGCATGTGGGGAGAGCGGCGAGTCGGTACCAGGATCAAGATCAAGGGCACACATGAAGGAGCATGAAGGAGTGAAGGAGCATGAAGGAGACCTTGTACTTTTCGGGTTCATGCGTCCTGAGCTGCGGGTCCGAGGAAGCTTTTGATGCCGTGTCTCAGAACGGGCACGTTGAAGTTGATCAGCAGCGCCTGTGGCAGACCCGAGAGGCGCAGGTAGGTCAACACCTGAGCGTGGTGCAAGGGATGTAGTCGTTCGACGGATTTCAGCTCCACCAGCAGTGTGCCCCCCACCACGACGTCCGCACGGAATGCCGGGCCCACGCGTTCGCCGTCGTAGAGAATCGGTATCTCGACCTGCCTCTCAAAGGGCAGACCACGTTTCATGAGTTCCCTGGTCACGCAGGCCTCGTAGACCGATTCGAACAGCCCCGGTCCCAATCGCCGGTGGACGTGAATGCAGGCCCCGATGACCTGGTACGCGTGTTCGGATTTGTTGTCGTAGGTCATGCGCGCCAGGAGAGGCAAGGTACGGGCCAGGGTTTCCTGCGGTGTATTGGCCGGTATTGGCGATGGGATGGCAGATTCTGCGATCTCCAGCCGGCATCAACGTTTGATTTCCTTCATGGTCCTTCACTCCTTCCTGCTCCTTCATGTGTGCTCGTGATCTTCCGCGGTGCTTTTGATCTTCCGCCGCCCGTATACTCGATCCATGTCATCCCGTAAGGGCGTCTTTCTCGTCATCTTCCTGATTCTCGCGGGGATTGCCGCGTCGGTGTTCGGGTTGGTGGTGCTGGCACTGATGTCGGGCGCGCCGGCGACGGTGCCCGCCAATGCGGCGCTGTATCTCGACATCGCCGCGCCGTTTGCTGAAATCGAGGCGTCGAGCGTGCTGAGCGCGTTTGTCGAGCCGGCGCCGACGCTGCGCCAGACCGTCAACGCGATCAAGCGCGCGAAGAATGACACGCGCATCAAGGCGCTGGTCATCCGGCCGCGTGGCGGCGGGGCGCTGTGGGCGCAGCTGCAGGAAGTTCGCGCCGCGCTCGACGACTTCCGCGCCGGCGGCAAGCCGATCACCGCCTATCTGGAGTTCGGCGGACCACAGGAGTATTTCCTGGCGGCGGCCGCCGATCGCGTCGTGATGATGCCGGCCGGCCAGCTCGACGTCGCCGGGCTCGCGTTTTACGAACTGTTCTTCCGTGGCACGCTCGACAAGCTCGGCGTCGTTCCCGATCTGCTGCACATCGGCGAGTACAAGAGCGCATCCAATACCTTCACCGAAAAGGGTTTCACGCCCGCGCACCGGGAAGCCACGCAGGCGCTCAACCGCGACTGGTACGACGAGCTGGTTCGCGGCATCGCCAAAGGCCGCAAACAGTCTGAAGCCGCGGTCCGTGCCGCGATCGACGGCGGGCCGTACCTTGCCGAAGCGGCGAAGAAGGCCGGACTGGTCGACGTGCTGGCTTACGAAGATCAGCTCAACGACGACGCGCCGATCAAGGGCACGCAGAAAATCGAGCAGCGCCAGTACGCGCAAGCGCCCGGCGGCGGCTCCGCGGTCGCGACCGGCGGCAGCATCGCGCTGCTGTACGCGGTCGGCTCGATCGCCAGCGGCAAGAGCAATTTCGACGGCGCCAGCCAGGTGATCGGCTCGGACACCTTCGCGGAGTGGCTGCGCAAGGTTCGCCTTGATTCGGGCGTTCGCGCCGTCGTCGTCCGCATCGACAGCCCGGGCGGATCGGCGATCGCCTCCGAAGTGATCTGGCGCGAGATGATGCTGACCCGCGCCGTCAAGCCGCTGATCGTGTCGATGGGGGACGTGGCCGCCTCGGGCGGTTACTACATGGCCGCGCCCGCGCACTCGATCGTCGCGCAGCCGGGCACCCTGACCGGCTCGATCGGCGTCGTCACCGGGAAATTCGCCTTGCAAGGCGCGCTCGATAAGGTCGGCGTCGGCACCGCCACGGTGACGGAAGGCAAGCATGCCGACATCTACTCGCCGTTCCGGCCGTTCTCCACCGAGGAACGCGGGCGCATCGAAGAGCAGATGCAGACCACTTACGAGCTGTTTCTGAAGCGCGTCGCCGAAGGTCGCCAGGTGCCCACCGAGAAGATCGACGCGGTCGCGCAGGGGAGGGTCTGGACCGGCCGTCAGGCTCGCGAGCGCGGGCTGGTCGACGAACTCGGCGGTCTCGAGGACGCCATTCGCATCGCCAAACAGCGCGCCCGCTTTGAACCCGGAAAAGACGCGAGCTTGATCGTGTATCCGGCGAAGCGCTCGTTCTATGAAGTGCTCGCCAACCCGTTCGGGAACGGGCTGACGATGGGCCTCGAGATTTTCTTTCAGCGCCCCGAGGCGCGGCCGATTCAATCGATGGTCGAGACGTTCGGGCGCTTCCGCCGCGGCGAGACCCTGGCGATCATGCCGAACTTGTTTGTGAGATAAACCGGATCAACTCAAAACTTCAAACTTCAAACTCCAAACTCGGTTCTCAAGAACCCAAGTTTTGAGTTTGAAGTTTGAAGTTTCAAGTTGACTTGAACGAGAGCACCATCACCGCCCAAGCAGAGCGGTGATGGTGTTCTCGTTCAAGTCAATGCGCATTTTCTGCTTCGCCTTGCCCATGTAGGCGGCGAAGAACTCGCCGCGGCGCTGCTGCAGCATCGACGCCCGCGTGCTGTCGAGATCGGCAGCCATGGTCTCCGCGTTGACGTCCTGGCGTTCCTTGACGCGCGCGATGACGACGGCGTTCTCGGTGGCGATGGGCCCGGTCGTTTCGCCGGCTTTCAGGGCGAAAATCGCTTCGTCGAGCTTGGCGTTGACACCGACCTCCGGGTAGGCGGCGCCGCGGGTGACGAAATCGGGTGTCGGCTTCACTTCGACACCGGCGGCCTTGGCGGCTGCCGCGAAGTTCGACTTGGCGGCCTGGGCCATCGTCGTTGCCTTGGCGCGCGCCACCTCGACCGCCTTATCGCGGATGACGTCGTCCTTGACCCGGTCCTTGACGTCGTCGAGCTTCGGCAGGGCCGACGGCTTGATCTCGACGACCGTGATGAACGCGAAGCCCTGGTTGGTCTGGAGCTGTCCCGAGACCTTGCCCTGCTCCAGCTTGAACGCCTCGGCTGTCACCGCCGGGGCGAAGCCGATGCCGGCGAGCGGCTCCTCGCGTGAGAACAGCCCGGAATCGCCGACGGTCAGGCCACGGGCCTGCGCGACGCGATCGAGATCGTCCGGGTCGTCGATTTCCTTGGCGATCTCGCTGGCGACGCGCGCGGCTTCGGCCTGCGCCTTCTCGTATTTGATCGAGTCCTCGACCTGGGCGCGAACCTCGCTCAGCGGCTTGGTGTTGGCGGCGCGCTTGTCCACCAGCTTGATGATGTGAAACCCGTAGCCGGTCTTGACGAGCTCGCTCGTCTGGCCCGGCTGCAACGCCCAGGCCGCATCCTCGAACGTCTTGTCCATCGCGTTCTTGCCGAAGTAATCGAGGTCGCCGCCGCTCGGCTTGCTCTGCTCGTCCTCGGAATACTGCTTGGCCAGCGCCGCGAAGTCGCCGCCAGCCTTGACCTTCGCGAGGACGGCTTCGGCGGCCTTCTGGACCACCTTTTCATCCTTGCCCTCGGTCTTGAACAGGATGTGGCTGGCACGCACCTGCTCAGGGGTCGAGTACATCTGGATGTTCTGCTGGTAGCGCGCCTCCACTTCCTGCGGCGTCACCGTCATCTTGGCGCGGAGCGACTCGGGATCGACCGTCAGGTAGCGGACCCGCCGCTTTTCCGGCTGACGGTAGGCCTCGGGGTTCTTGTTGAAATGCGCGGCAAGTTCGGCCTCGGTCGGCTGGATGCCGGCGCGAAACTGGTTGGCCGTGAACACCGCCAGCTCGACCTTGACCTTCTCGTTCCGCCGCCGGTGTTCCTCTTCCACTTCCTTGTCGCCGACCGAGATCCAGCCGGTGATCGCCGCCTGCAGCTTCTCGGAGATCAGCTCCTTGCGGAACTCGGCCTCGAAGTCCGATGTCCGCAGCGGCGGCCGCTGCATTTCCAGGACCTGGCGGTAGCGATCGAAGCCGATGAAGTGCCCGTTCTCCTGGAAGCCGGGCAGCGTGACGATGCGCTGCTGGAGTTCCGCGTCGCTGACACGGATGCCGAGCCGCTTGGCCTCGGCCAGCATGGCTTCCTCGTCGACCAGCTGCTGGATGACGCGGTTGCCGATGCCGAGCTGCCGGAGCATCTGCTCGTTGAGCTCGCCGTAGGAGCGGCTCATCGCCGCAACCTGTTGCTGGTAGATGCGCTGGTAGGTCGCGACGTGGATGGGGCGGCCGTCGACCTTGGCGATGACGTCGTTTGGCGCGGCGGCGCCGGCGGTCGTCGTCCGCATGAAACTCGGGATGTAGAGCAGGATGAACGTGGCAACGACCAGCGCCAGGCTCCATTTGAGCCAGCCTTTGTGCCGGCGCATCCGATCGAGCATCGTCATGTGTGCAAGGTCTCCACTGGCGAAAAACGCAAACGACAATTATGCCAGATCGGGGGAAAAGGCGACCGCCGGCCGTCTGAACGGGGAAAGTCGGCGCGCGCGGCGAGTTTGGTCAGCCGGAAAACCGCCGACGTCCGATGCCGGCCGACGCGGCCGCGAAATTCGTATTCCGAAATCGTCACGCGACGTCGCGATCGTCGCGAGTTGGCTCGTTGGCGCTACGAGTTGGCCATTCTCTGCATGCTATAGTTTCGGCATTCGGGAGTGCGCCACGACGCGCTACCGCCGCAGACGCCGAGACCGATGCAGGGACGACGACCGCGGAGGCCCTCCGCTCCAGAAACCAGCTCGCCCGACAGTGTGGTCGTCATCGCGGTGTACCACCGCAGCGACAACGTCGAGCAGCACGTAGCGGAGCTTCGCCCGGCGGCCGGCCTGCGTCTCGAACTCATTCGCAAGGGATCGATCTGGACCGTGCCCAACGACGTCGCCGGCGTGCTGTGGGAGCTGGCGCCGGAAGACGGCGCGCAGCGTCTCGTCTCCGCGCTGATCGGAAATATTCCCTCCGTGTCGTACAGCGTCAGCCCCCAACCGAATCTCGTCGAGCTGTCTCGCGCGCTCGGGTTTCGTGAGCACCTGACGCTGCCGCTGCGGTTCGACGACGTCGAACGGGCGCTGGGGCTCCGCGAGTCGCTCGACCTCGCGGATCGGATCGACGTCGCCGCGCCGCGTCTCATCACCCTGGCCACGCAGCCGGACGTGTTGAGCTCGGTGGTCCGGTCGGTCCATGCCTCGAGCGATCCCGCGGAGGTGGCGGCGGCGATCATCAGTCGAGCGTCGGAGTGGCTGCCGCTCGAGAAGTGGTACGTCCTGGCGGTCGAGCCCGACGGCATGCCGCACTGGATCGCGCCCGCGGGCGACGAGATCGAGGCCGGCGTGAAGGCCACCGCGCAATCGTTTGCCGAGGTGGTCGCGGCTACCGGTCAGCCGGCCGTCCGGATCACCAACTACGTGGACGATCGCATTGACGCCGAGGCCCCGCAGGCCAAGGT
This sequence comes from Vicinamibacterales bacterium, assembly GCA_036274055.1. GTDB lineage: Bacteria > Acidobacteriota > Vicinamibacteria > Vicinamibacterales > SCN-69-37 > DASUGM01. The sequence continues at coordinate 26,283 of DASUGM010000099.1, forward strand.
CGTGGAGACCTCGCTGCTCGGCTGGCCACTGGTTGCCAACGGCAGGACCGTCGGTGTCCTGATCGGCCTCGATCCTGGCCGGGCGCATCGGTTGCCGACGCTGCCGCAGCCGTTGACCGACGCGATGGTGCGGCTGCTCGAACTGGCGGCCTATGCGCTGCAGGGCGCGATGCGGGTCGCCCGCGCCGAAGCGCTCTCGGTGACCGACGATCTGACCCAGCTCTACAACTCGCGGTTCCTCAATGTCGCGCTGCGCAAGGAAACCAAGCGCGCGATGCGCAGCGGCTGGCCGCTGTCGCTGCTGTTCATCGATCTCGACGGCTTCAAACGCATCAACGACGCCAACGGCCATTTATTGGGGAGTCGCGCCTTGATTGAGGCGGCCGACGTCATCCGCACCAGCGCGCGCGACACCGACATCGTGGCCCGCTTCGGCGGCGACGAATTCGCGATTCTCCTCCCAGAAACCGGCATCGACGGGGCCCATTCCGTCGCCCGCCGCCTCCGTGACCGGATTCAGCGCTTCAGTTTCCTCGCCGACCGGACCGCAGCTGCCAAGCTGACCGCGTCGATAGGGGTAGCGACGTTGCCAGATGTGGCCGATACTGCAGAAGGCTTGCTGCAGGCGGCGGACGCCGCGATGTACCGTGTCAAGGTGACCGGTAAGAACGGCATCCACATCGCGGGGTCGGAAAACGACCAGGCACGCGTGCCCGAAGAGGAACAGGAGTTGCGTTGACGCTCAGATCGCTCTTTTCGCTGTTTTCCAGCGATCTTGCCATCGACCTCGGAACGGCCAATACGTGCGTGTACGCCCGCGGGAAGGGCATTGTCGTCAACGAGCCGTCGATCGTCGCGATCAACAAGGTGACCGGCCGCATTGAAGCGGTGGGCAAGGAAGCGAAAGAGATGCTCGGGCGGACGCCCGGGAACATCGTCGCGATCAAGCCGATGAAGGACGGCGTCATCGCCGACTTCGAAGTCACCGAGAAGATGCTCGCGCACTTCATCAAGAAAGCGCACAACCGCACGATGTGGGTCCGCCCCCGGATCGTCATCGGGGTGCCCTCCGAGATTACCCAGGTCGAAAAGCGCGCCGTCAAGGACAGCGCCTACCGCGCCAAGGCCAGCGAGGTCTACCTCGTCGAAGAAGCGATGGCCGCGGCGATTGGCGCCGGCATGCCGATCGAAGAAGCCTCGGGCAACATGGTCGTCGATATCGGCGGCGGCACCACCGACATCGCGGTGATTTCGCTCGCCGGCATCGTCTACAGCAAGGCGATTCGCGTCGCCGGCAATGAAATGGACGACGCGATCATTCAGTACATCAAGAAGATGTACAACCTGCTGATCGGCGAACGTACCGCCGAGCAGATCAAGATGGAACTGGGATCGGCCTATCCGCTCGAGGAGCCGATCTCGATGGAGATCAAGGGCCGCCACCTGATCGAAGGCGTGCCGAAGACAATCACCATCTCGGACGCGGAAATTCGCGAGTCGCTCGCCGAAACGGTCAACGTCATCGTCGACGCGGTGCGCGTCGCGCTCGAACGGACGCCGCCGGAGCTTTCCGCCGACATCGTCGATCGCGGCATCGTCCTGACCGGCGGCGGGTCGCTGCTCAAGAACCTGGACAAGCGGCTGCGCGAAGAGACCGGGCTGCCGGTCGCGATGGCCGAAGATCCGCTGTCGACGGTCGTGCTCGGCGCCGGGAAGATGCTGTCGAACTTCGAGCTGCTTCGCAAGATCTCGTTGGATTAGTCGGGGGTTCCGGGTTCCGGGATTCGGCGGTCTGAGGAGATCGGGAACGCTACACTCGGAAACGGACCATGAATTCGGAACGAACCCGAACCAGGAACGAACCCGGAAGCCGGAACGAACTCGCAACCTCCGGAACGAACCCGGAACCCGGAACTCCCCCGGAACCCGGAACCGGCGCAAAGTAACAAAGTAACAAGGAATGCGCTCCACCTTCTCGCTCTTCGTTGTCATCTGCCTGGGGCATGTGTTGTTGATCTCCGCCCAGGTGCAGTCGAAGAGCGGGCTGCCGGTGCTGCAGTCGGTGGCGTTCGGGTCGTTCGCCCGCGCGCAACAGTTGACCACGGGCATCGCCGATACCGGCCGGAGCATCTGGACCAACTACTTCGCCCTGCGCGGCGCGGCGCGCGAGAACGCGGCGCTGCGGCAGCGCATTCTCGACCTCGAGGTGCAGCTGCAGGAACAGCAGGCGCGCGGCAGCCGCGCGCAGACGCTGGAGAACGCGCTCGGCCTCAAGGAGAGCCTGGTCGCGCGGACGCTGGCCGCCAACGTCATCGCCGGCAATCCGCAGCCCGGGTCGCTCACGGTGATGATCGACCGTGGCTCCGTCGATGGCGTCGAGCTGGGCATGGCGGTGATTGGCGAGCGCGGCGTGGTCGGGCGAATCATCGCGCCGCTGGCGCGTGACGCCGCCAACGTCCAGCTGATTGTCGGGCGGAGCGCCGCCGCGGCGGTCACCTTCGAGCGCAGCAACACCGGCGGGATGGTCATGGGCGGCTACGGCGACCCGCCATTGCGCGCCGCCTACGTGTCATCGCTGGCCACGGTCCAGCCCGGTGAGCGCGTCCTGACCTCCGGTCAGGACGGCATCTATCCCCGCGGCTTCCCGATTGGCGTCGTCGAAAGCGCCGAGCGCAACAGCAGCGGCGCGCGCGAGATCACCGTCCGGCCGGCGGTCGACTTCTCTCATATCGACGTCGTGCTCGTGGTCCTCGACCGTCCGGCGCGCACGGCGCCGTCAGGCAAGTGAAACTTACCTCTGTCGTCCTGGCGATTCTCGTCGCGCTGGTGCTCCAGGTCACGCTGGCGCGCTACATGGTCGGCGGCCGCTGGGCGTTCGACCTGGTCCTGGTCGGCGTCATCTTCGCGGCGCTGCAATGGGGCCCGGTGGCCGGGATGTTCGCCGGGACGCTGGGCGGCCTCGCGCAGGACGTGCTGGCCGGCGATGTCGTCGGCATCGGCGGCCTCGCGAAGACCGTCGCCGGCTTTTTGTCGGGGACCATCGGCCAGCAATTGCTGCTGGTGCGGCCGTCGGCCCGGGCGGTGATCGTCGGCGTGGCCACGATCGTCCACCGGCTGCTGATCATCGGCGTGTTCGCGCTGATCGATCAGCAGTGGCCAGCGGTCAGTTGGGGCGTTATGCTGGCCGAGGTGATCATCAACACGAGCTGCGGTTTGATTGCGTTCCAGGCCGCGGCGGCGTTGCCCAACGCGCTCGAGCGACAGCGGCTGAGCCGGCGCTCCAGCCTGAGCCGCCGGAACTGGTGATGGTGTCGCGATGATGAATGCGGGCGCGTTCGACGATCGCCGCTCCGGGACCGGACGGCTGACGGCGGTCCGGGTGCTGTTCATCGCCGCATTTGCGGTCGTCGCGATCAGCTTCTGGGTGCTGCAGGTCGTGCAGCACGAGCGCTTCAAGGAAATGGCCGAGAACAACCGGCTGCGCACGATTGCGCTGCGCGCCCCGCGCGGCGTGCTCTTCGATCGCGACAACCGGCCGATGGTCGAGAACCGCGAGTCGTACACGATCTCGATCATCCGCGAGCAGACCAGGAACATCGACGAGACGATCCGCAAGATTGCCGAGTTCACGCAGACCGACGAAGCGCGGATCCGCGCCGCCGTCCAGCGCCGCCGCAGCGAGCCGGCGTTCCGGCCCCTGCCGGTGATCGAGCACGCGACGTTCGAGCAGGTCGCCGCGGTCGAAGCGCGCAAGCTCGAACTCCCGGAAGTGCAGGTGCAGGCGGTGCCGACGCGCACGTATCCGCCGCTCGGCGCGCACATGTTCGGTTACGTCGGCGAGATCCAGGACGCCCAGCTCGCCAGCCCCGAGTACGCCGGTCTCGAGCAGGGCGCGATCATCGGCCAGGCCGGGCTCGAACGGATCTACAACAGCCAGTTGATCGGCCGCGATGGCAACCGCCTCGTGGTCGTCAACAGCGTCGGCCGCGAAATCGAGGAGTACGGCGTCGAGCCGCCGATTATCGGCAAGCGTCTGCAGTTGACGATCGACGCCGACGTCCAGAAAGCGATCGAGGATTCCTTCCATCACGCCGGGCTCGCCGGCGCGGCCGCGTTTCTCGATCCGCGCAACGGCGAAGTGCTCGCGATGACGAGCCTGCCGGCCTACGATCCGAACACCTTCGCGGTCGGCATCGACGGCAGCACGTGGTCGAAGCTGCTCACCGACAAGCAGCGGCCGATGACCAACCGGCTGATCCAGGGCACCTACTCGCCGGGTTCGACGTTCAAGATCGTCATGGCCGTCGCCGGCTTGATGGAGGGCGTGATTACGCCGGAGACGACGTTCTATTGTCCCGGGCACGCCACCTTTTATGGCCGCTCCTTCCAGTGCCTCGGCCAGCACGGCACCCTCGATCTGCGCCACGCGATTGAACGCTCGTGCAACGTTTACTTCTACAACGTCGGGAGCCGACTCAGCATCGACGCGATCAACAAGTACGCGACGATGCTTGGGCTGACGGGCAAGACCGGCATCGATCTGCCGAACGAAGAGGCGAGCCTGGTGCCGTCGACCGAGTGGGCGCGGACGTCCCCAGCTCGCAAGCGAGATCCGAAGTGGTACCCCGGCGAGACGATTTCTGTCGCCATTGGCCAGGGCGCGGTCAGCGTCACGCCGATGGGGCTGGCGACGATGATCGCCACAGTCGCCAATGGCGGATCGCTGGTCACGCCGCACCTCGTGCGCGCGATCGACGAGGGCAGCGGCTGGACGCCGGTGCCGGTGCCGGCGCCGAAGTCCTCGATCAATATCCCGCCCAACTCGATGCAGGCGATCCGCGACGGGTTGTGGGCGGTCGTCAACGGCGAGGCGGGCACGGCGCGCCGTTCGAAGATCGCGGGGCGCGACGTCGCCGGCAAGACCGGGACGGGCCAGGTTGTCTCGCTCGACCGCAAAGCCCAGGCCGCGCGCGCCGGCATGGACGTGCGCGACCACGGCTTCTTCGTCTTCTTTGCGCCGCGCGACAATCCCGAGATCGCCGGCGTCGTGTTCGCCGAGCACGGCGCGCACGGATCGGAAGCGGCGTACATCGCGAAGCACGCGATCGAGACCTACTTTGCCAAGCGGGACGGATTGCCGCTGCCGGTGCTGCCGCCGGTGGTTCCGCCGCCGACGCAGCGAGGCACGGCGGCACCGGCGGGCGTGGCGGCGGCGGATGTCGGCTCAGGGCTCACGGCTCAGGGCTCGGCGTCAAAACCTCG
>DASUGM010000100.1:0-18634 GCA_036274055.1 Vicinamibacterales bacterium
AACCGGACGCGAGCGCGAGTTCGACAAGGTGGTCGTCGCGGCCTGCCGTGACGACCAGCAGCTGGCGCGGCTGATGGCGCGCGACGGCCTCGACGAGGCCGACGCGCGCCAGCGGCTCGCCGCCCAGCTCCCCCTCGCCGACAAAGCGGCGCGGGCCGACTACGTCATCGATACGTCTGGAACTGTCGAAGACACGGACGCGCAGGTCACCCGCGTCTGGCGCGCGCTGCAGCAAGCGTGTTCTTGAGCAGCATCGCGATCGTCAACGGACCGGCGCCGCCGGGCACGGGCGACAGCGCCCCGGCGACCGCCGCCACCGCGGGATGGACGTCGCCGACCACCGTGCTGCCCCGCTTGTCGAACGCCTCGAGGCGCGCGCTCGGCTCGCCAAACAGCTTCACAATCGTCGCGCGATCGCTGACCGGCGTGGTCCCGACGTCGACCACCGCCGCGCCCGGCTTGATCATGTCGGCGGTCACGAAACCCGGCCGCCCGATCGCGGCGACGAGCACGTCCGCCGTCCGTGTCACCGCCGCCAGATCCGGCGTCCGCGAGTGGCACACCGTCACCGTCGCGTCGCGCTGCAACAGCAGCAGCGCCATCGGCTTGCCGACGATGTCACTTCGGCCGATGACGACGGCCTGACGGCCAGCGATCGTCACCCCCTCGCGCTCGAGCAGCTCGATCACGCCCGCCGGCGTGCACGGCGCCAGCAGCGGCCGCCCCTGCACCAGCCTGCCGACGTTCTCGGGATGAAAGCAGTCGACGTCCTTGCGCGGGTCGATCGTGTCGAACACCTGCTGCGCGGCGTGCTTGCCCATTGCCCCGGGCAGCGGCGACTGGACCAGGATCCCGTCGCAGCCGTCGTCGTCGTTGAGCCGTCGCACCAGCGCCAGGACCGAAGCCAGCGACGCCGCCGCGTCGAGACGATGCACCGTGACCGCCAGCCCGGCCTCCGCGCCCGCCTTGTCCTTGTTGCGCACGTAGACGTGCGACGCCGGGTCGTCGCCGACGAGCACGATCGACAGCGCCGGCGCACGGCCATGCGCGGATGCGAAGGTCTGAACCTGCGGGATCAACTCGGCGCGAATCGCCGCAGCCGCGGCGGCGCCATCGAGACGACGTGAAGGCATCGCGAGGATCTTATATCCGGGCGTAAGATCCGCTCATGCCCGTCCTCCGCTTCGCGCCCCTGAGCGTCCTTGTCGTCTCGCTCGTCGGCCAGCTGCCCGCACAGACGCCGGCCGTGCCTGACTGCGCCGAACTGGCCACAGCGTTGCGGGCCGTCTTCGCCAACGACGTCCGTTTGCGCGACTGGCCCAACCTCAACCGCTATCGCGAAGCGAATCGCACCGAAGTCGACCCGCAGGTCGTCTTCATCGGCGATTCGATCACCGACGTCTGGCAGCAACCCCGGTTCGGCGGCTTCTTTCCCGGCAAGCGCTACGCCGACCGCGGCATCAGCGGCCAGACGACGCCGCAGATGCTGCTGCGCTTTCGGGCCGATGTCGTCAAGTTGAAGCCGAAAGCGGTGGTCATCCTGGCCGGCACCAACGACATCGCCGGCAACACCGGGCCGATGACCAACGACGAGATTCAGGACAACCTGGCGTCGATGAGCGAACTGGCCGCGGCCAACGGCATCAAGGTCGTGCTCGCCAGCATCCTGCCGGTCAGCGAGTATCACCGCGCCACGCCGACCGCGACCCCACAGACGTCGCTGCGGCCGATGCACCGCATCCGCGCGATCAACGAGTGGATGCGCAAGTACGCCGAGGCGCGCAAGCACACCTACCTCGACTACTTCTCGGCGATGACCGATGACAAGGGCTTGTTGAAGGAAGAATTCAGCGCCGACGACTTGCACCCGACGGCGGCGGGCTATGCGGTGATGGCGCCGCTTGCGGAAGCGGCTCTCGCGCGCGTCCTGCGATAGGACGCGCGCGAGAGTGAGTGCGTCTACCGTTCCGAGTTCAGCTTGCTGTGGCTCCGGCTGTAGCCGACGTAGATGAACATGCCGATGGCGAGCCAGCCGGCCAGCCGCAGCCAGTTCGTCCAGCCGAGGCCGTAGATCATCGCGCCGCAGACCAGGATGCCCAGGGTCGCGACCACCGGCAGCGCCGGCACCGTGAACCCACGCGGAATGTCCGGCCGCCGCACCCGCATGATCCACACGCCCGCGCAGACCAGCATGAATGCGAACAGCGTCCCGATGCTCGTCATCTCGCCGACGATGTCGTCCGGAATGAACGCGCCGAAGAGCGCCGTGAAGACGAAGAAGAGCCAGTTCGACTTGTGCGGCGTCCGGTAGACCGGATGCACGTCCGAAAAGACTGCCGGCACCAGCCCGTCACGGCTCATCGAGAAGAACACCCGCGATTGCCCGAGCAGCATGACCAGGATGACCGACGAGAACCCGGCGAGGATCGCGATCGTCACGAAGTTCGACAGCCAGGCGTAGCCGGGCATGAACGTGGTGATCGCGGCCGCGACCGAGGCCTCGCCGCCGAGCTTTGGATCCTGGAAGAACGACACCGGGCCAAGACCGCTCAACACCCACGAGAACAACACGTAAAGGACCGTGCAGACCACCAGGGATCCGAGGATGCCGATCGGCATGTCCTTGCTGGGGTTCTTCGCTTCCTGCGCCGCGGTCGAGACCGCGTCGAAACCGATGTAGGCGAAGAAGACGACGCCGGCGGCGCCGAGGATGCCCATGAGGCCGCCGTAGGCATGGGTGATGCCTTCGCGGTTGACGTGCGTCGTCGCTTCCGGAATCAGCGGCGTGTGGTTGGCGGGATCGATGAAGCCCCACCCGAGTCCGATCACCATCAACACGATCGACACTTTGAGGATGACGATCAGGCCGTTGACGAACGCCGACTGCTGCGTGCCGCGGACGAGCAGCAACGTCAGGATGAAGAGGATGAACACCGCCGGGACGTTCATGATCCCGTGCACGGCCGGAACGCCGTTCACGCCGGTGTCGGGCATGACCTGAAACGGCGAGTGATACCACTCCCACGGGATGCTGAGGTTGAAGAATCCAAGGACGCGATTGAAGTACTGGCTCCAGGCGATCGACACCGTCGCCGCGCCGACCGCGTACTCGAGCACGAGGTCCCAGCCGATGATCCACGCCACCAGCTCGCCCATCGTCGCGTACGAGTAGGTATAGGCGCTGCCCGCGATCGGGATCATCGATGCGAACTCGGCGTAGCACAGGCCGGCGAACGCGCAGCCGACGCCGGCGACGAGGAAGGCCAGCACGACCGATGGGCCGGCGCGATCCGCGATCGCCGCCGCGGTGCGGACGAACAAACCCGCGCCAATGATCCCGCCGATGCCGAGCGCGACCAGCGCCATCGGGCCGAGCGTGCGCTTCAGCGCGTGCTCGCCCGTTGACGCGCCGTCTGCCATCAGGCGGTCAATGGACTTGGTCCGGAACATTTTGCCAGCCACTATGCGACCTCACGTGCTTCTCTCGAGAAGATCTCGAGGATCGACCGACAATTACAGGCGAAAAGCGTCGTGATTATATGCACACGGTGGAAGGGTCCACAAATCAGCGGACATCGAGGGCCCGAAGATACTCGCGCGCCCGGCGGGACGGGTCGCCCACCAGCAGGTCGCCGATCACCGCGACGGCATCGGCGCCGGCGTCGACCACGGATCGAACGCGGTCGAGCGTGATGCCGCCAATCGCGACGAGCGCGCGGCCGTCGCCGGCGAGCCGGCGCCGCGCCGACGAGACGCCCGCGACGCCAATCACGGGGTCCGGGCGCTCCTTGGTGGACGTCGCAAACACCGGACCGATCGCCAGGTAGTTCACCGGCAGCGCGATCGCATCGCCGAGTTGCGCCTCGTTGTGCGTCGAAACGCCGACGATCGCGGCGCCGCCGAGCTGAACTCGAGCCGCCGCCGCCGGCAGGTCGTCCTGGCCGACGTGCACGCCGTCGGCGCCGGCCAGCCGCGCGAGATCGACGCGGTCGTTGACGATCATCGTCGCCCCGGCGGCGCGCGTCAGCGCGACGGCGTGATCAACCAGCTCGAGCAACGGACCAGCGGGGAGACGCTTCGCGCGCAGTTGCACCAGCCGAACGCCGGCGCCAAGCCAGGCCTCGAGCAGCGTCAGCGGGACGAGGCCGCGACCGGCGGCGGCGTCGACATCGAGAATGGCGTAGAGGCGCGGGAACGGATCAGGCCGACTCGGCCAGCTTGCCATCGGGCTTCTTCTTGCTGTCCGGCATGAACCGTTCCATGAAACTCGTGCTGAGCTTCCCGGCCACGAAATCCGGCTCGGCGAGGATCTTCAGATGGAGCGGAATCGAGGTCTTGATGCCGTCGACCACCGTCATCTCCAGCGTCCGCCGCATCCGGGCGATCGCCTCGGTGCGGTCGCGGCCGTAGGTGATGATCTTGGCGATCAGCGAGTCGTAGTACGGCGAAATCGTGCACTCGGAATGCGCGAACGTGTCGACCCGCACGCCCGGACCACCGGGCACGCTGAACGCGTGAATCACCCCCGGACTCGGCACGAAGGTGTTCGGGTCCTCGGCGTTGATCCGGCACTCGATCGAGTGCCCCTTGACCTCGATGTCGCTCTGCCGGAACGAGAGCTTCCGGCCGGCGGCGATGCGAATCTGCTCCTTGACGATGTCGACGCCGGTCACGAATTCGGTCACCGGATGTTCGACCTGCAGGCGCGTGTTGGCTTCGAGGAAATAGAAATGGCCGGTCGAGTCGAGCAGGAACTCGAACGTGCCGGCGTTGGTGTACTGCACCGCCCTGGCGGCGTCGACGACGGTCGCGCCGAGCTTGCGGCGCTGCTTCTCGGTCAGCGCCACCGACGGCGCCTCCTCGATCAGTTTCTGGTGCCGGCGCTGAATCGAGCACTCGCGTTCGCCCAGATGGACGACGTTGCCGTGGTGGTCGCCCATGACCTGAATTTCGATGTGCCGCGGCGCCACCACGTATTTCTCGAGATAGACGTCGCCGACGCCAAACGCGGCCTCGGCTTCGCGCATCGCCGTCTTGAACGCCTTCGGCAGCTCCTCGGCGTTGTTGACCACGCGCATGCCGCGGCCGCCGCCGCCGGCGACGGCCTTGATGATCACGGGATAGCCAAGTTCCTTGGCGATCTTGACCGCCTGCTCTTCGCTCTGCACGGGACCATCGCTGCCGGGCAGCACCGGCACCCCGGCCTTCTTCATCGCCCGGCGGGCGCGGGCCTTGTCACCCATCAGCCGGATCACGTTCGGATAGGGGCCGATGAACTTGATGTGGCACGCCTCGCAGACTTCGGCGAGATAGGCGCTCTCGGACAGGAAGCCGTAGCCGGGATGAATCGCGTCGGCGCCCGTGATTTCGGCGGCGCTGATGATCGCCGGAACGTTCAGATAACTGTCCAGGCTCCGCGGCGGACCGATGCAGACGTCTTCGTCGGCGAAGCGGACATGGAGGGAGTGCTCGTCGGCCTCCGAGTAGACAGCGACGGTCTTGATGCCGAGTTCGCGGCACGCGCAGATGACCCGCAGCGCGATCTCGCCGCGGTTGGCGATCAGAATCTTGTTAAACACTGACCTTCACCGCGAACAGGCGATCGCCAAATTGCACGGCTTTGCCGTTCTCGACATACACCGCGGCGATCTCACCGTCGGTGTCGCATTCGATTTCGTTCATCAACTTCATCGCTTCGATGATGCACAGCACCTGGCCCTTGCGCACCTGATCGCCGACTTCGACGAAGGAGCGCGCGCCGGGCTCCGGCGAGCGGTAGAAGGTGCCGACAATCGGCGACTTGATGACCGCCAGATCAACCCCGGCCGCTTCTTCGGATATCGGCGTCGGCGGGGTTGGGCTTGGGGGGGCGGCCACCGCCGCCAGCGTCGGCGCGATGGCTGCCGGCGCGACGAGAGGCGCAGGCGTCGGCACGAACGTGACTTCGCGGCCCGCCTTGCGCACACGGACCTTGAGGCCGTCCTGCTCGAGCTCGAATTCAGCGAGATCGTGCTCGCGGACCAGGTCCAGGATCTGTTTGATGTCTTCGAGATTCATAGGGTCAGACGACCAGCAGATCACGCGGTGCGTCCGTCAGCACCTCACAACCGTCCGTCGTCACGAGCACGTCGTCTTCCAGCCGAACTCCCCCGCGCTGGCTCACGTACGCGCCTGGCTCGATGGTAAAGACCATCCCCCGCTCGATGCGCTCGGAATCGCCCCCGTCAGCGCGACTGATGCGCGGGTCTTCGTGAACTTCGAGGCCCAGACCATGCCCCGTCGCATGCACGAATGCATCCCCGAAACCGCGTGACGTCAGCACGTCTCGCGCGGCCGCATCAATGGCCGACGCAGGAATGCCCGGACGAACGGTGTCGACCGCCGCCCGGTGCGCATCCCGCACCGCAGCAAAGAGCGCGAACGCGTCAGCCGTCGGTTGTCCGACGACGGCCATCCGCGTCAAGTCGACGCAGTATCCGTCCAAAACCCCGCCGAAGTCCAGCACAACCAGGTCACCTGCCCTAAGTTCCCGGTCAGTTGGACGCGCGTGGGGATGCGCTGAATGTGGCCCGGAGGCGACGATCGTCGGGAACGCCGGCCCGGAAAATCCCGCCCGCTCGATCGCATCGTCAATTGCCCGCGCGATCGTCCGCTCGGTCAGCCTGGCGGCCACGAGTTGCGGCAACGCGCGCGCGACGCCGGCGAGCAACTGCCCCGCTCGACGAAGGATCTGCTGCTCCGCATCATCTTTGATGATTCGCAACCGTTCGACCAGTTGCGCAGTCGCTCGCCACTGCACTGCGGGCGCGATCTTCTTCCACGCCTCGAGCGTCGCGACGGTGATGTGCGCGGCCTCGAAGCCGACGGTCGTCAGCCGCCAGCGATCGAGGAGCGCGGCGAGTCCGGCCTCGTATCGCCGCTCGACCAGTTCAATGACGACCGGGGCGATCCGCCCAGCGGCACTGTCGTCGGCGACGCTGGCGGCGTAACGGCCGTCAACGAGCAGGATTGGCGGCCGGCCTGGCATGACCACCAGCAGGCCAGCGGATCCAGCAAATCCGGAGAGGTAGCGAATCGACACCGGCGACGAGCAGACCAGTGCCTCAACCGGCAGTTCGGTACACGCGCGCTCGAGTCGGCCGAGCCGCCCGGACCAATCCGGGCGTGAGGAAGACGGCATGGCGGCAGCTAGGCTACCGATTCTGCCGCAAGTTGGCGGCGTCGCGCCGCCACTTTGCGCAGCATGCGTTCGAGCGCCGCCACCCGTGCCTTGTCCCGTTTCCCTCTCGCGCTCGGCGCCTGGCCTGCCTGTTTCGCTGGCGGCGTCGGCAGCGCAAAGCCGACCGGACTGCGCGGGATTTCGGGCTCCGCATCCGCGGTCGCCGGCTCGCGCGACCACTCGGGACTGGCGACAACGTTATTGAACAACCCTGACAGGTTGGCGAACGGCGTCGGCGAATCGACCACATCCGGAACGGTCAGTAGGGTCGGCGGCGCAGCCACACTCGGCGCGGCCATGGCGGCTGCGGCGGGCGCGCTTACCACCGGCGCGTCGATCGCGACCGCCGCTTCAACGGCGACCGGCGCTTCAACGGTGACGGGCGCTTCGAGCTGAGCGAGTTCGGCCAGACCTGCGAGATCCGGCGGCGCCGTCTCCGCCAGCGCCGCCAACTGAGTCAATTGAATCAACGGCTCGTCGAGGTCGGCGGTTGAGATGACGGCCACGGCCGGCATCAAGTCGGTCTCCGGCAATTCGACCTTGAGCGAGTTGTCCGAGAGGCTGATATCGACCGCAGCCGGCGCCTCGAGTTCCGGCGTGTCGTCGATCACCGGCGCACTGAAATCGATGGCGAGCGGCGAGGGCTCCGGCGAAATCGCTTCGAGTGAGGCCAGCGCATCGGCCAGACCGCCCGAGTCCATCGGTACGAGATCGACCGCGATGTCTTCGACTGGTCCCGACTGCTCGAACTGCGCCAGAGTGCTCTCGAGAGACGGCGCGTCGGTCGCCCGAGCGTCCAGCACGAGATCGTCGGCGGCCAGCTTAGGCTCGGCAACCTCGAATTCGCTTGCCTCCTGGCGAAGGTCGACCGGCGCGGCCGCGAGATCGATCACCGGTTCGTCGAACACGATCGGTTGCGCTTCGACGGCCAGGTCGCTGCCGCTGAACATCGGCGCATTCAGATCGAGGTCGAGACCGGGCGATGCGGCGTCGAGGCCCGCAAGGGCCACGCCCAGGTCGAGCGATTCCGACGCAGCTTCGATCGACGGCACCGCCGCGCTGACCGCCGCATCGATCGCCGGCGCGATCGCAAAGAACGGCTCCGGCTCCGACGAAAACATCGGCGCCGCCGCGATTTCCGGCTCGGCGACGTGCGCGGCCGCGAGGGCCGCCTGGCTCGCGGTGACGATTTCGATGGGAGTGGGATCGAACACCGGCGCTGCGGCAACCGCCGCGCCGCGGGTATCCACGATCGGGGCGCTCTCGACGGATGCCGCGGCCGCGACCGGAGCAACCAGATCGGCGGCGTGATCCGCGGCAGCAGCTTCGAACGCCGGCCGGCCCTGTGCGTTGAGAATCTGCGGCGCTTCGCTCACGGCCGGCGCGACGGCAGCTTCCGGTTCCGGCGCCAGCATGGCCGCCCGCCCGGAAAGGGCGTCGTCGACGGCAAACGGTTCCGGCGGGACCAGGGCTGCTTCGGGCACCGGCTGCCCAACCGGAGCCGGCGGCGCAATCGGAGCCGGCGGCGCGGGCGGCGCGGGCTGAGCAGGCGCCGCGACCGCGGCTGGCACCATCTGTTCGTTGTTGTGAAATTGTGACTCGGCGTTCTCTTCGCGCTCGTGCAGTTCGGCGAGGCCGCGAATCGCCGCGAGGTTGTCGGGCGCGCGACGCAGCACCTGCTCCAGTTCAGCCCGGGCTTCGTCGTACTTGCCCTGGTCGAGCAACGACCAGCCGAGCGTGACCCGCGCCGACAGCTGATTCGGAAACTTCTTGAGCCCTTCACGACACAGCGCAATCGCGCGTTCCAGATCCCCGGCCCGGCGGAATCGCTCTGCGACTCCGCCGAAGGCCGGGGTATCTTCCGCCGGCGCCTGCCGGCTGCGATTCATTGCGTACCCGCTTGCCATAGCTCTTACCCGCGACCGTTTTGATTACGGCAAGATGGTGATTGATTGCGTGATCGTCGCGACGCGTCCGGTGCTGTCGGTGACGATGAGCGTGATGTTGTAGGTGCCGGCGAAGCCCCAGATGTGCTGTGGCGTCACGCCGGTGCCGGTCGCGCCGTCGCCGAAGTCCCAGTGGTAGCTGACGATGGAGCGGCCGGTGGGCGCCGTCGACGCCGATGCGTTCAGGAACACGTTCTGTCCGGCCTTCGGCGCGGTTGGCGAGAAGACGACGACGGCCGTCGGATTGGTGGCCTCGCCGACCTGAATCTGCTGCGGCGCGGACGTCCGCGAGTTGCCGCGGTTGTCGGTGACCGTCAGCGTCGCCTGATAGGTGCCAGCCAGCCCGTAGCTGTGGCGCGTCGTCTGTCCTTCGCCCGTGGCGCCGTCGCCGAACGCCCAGCGATAGCTCGCAATGCCGGTGTCGTCAATCGACGCGGACCCGTCGAAGTAGACGTCTTCGTTCTCTTTCGCGGTCGTCGGGGTCGCGAAGAACTTCGGTACCGGCGCACCGTCCGGCGGCAGCACGACGAACGGCAGCATCAGGCGGATCTGCACGAACTTGGTGTTGCCGCCGCTGTTGCCGAAATTGGTGCCGACCGGATTGAACGCCACGGTCGCGATCGCATCCTGCTGGGTCGTCGGCGGCGGCGCCGACGGCGCGAGAAACACGACGCTCGCCTTGCCCTCGCTGTTCGTCGAGACGACCGACGACGAGAGCTGACCGGTGCTGTCGGTGCCGACCTGGACCGACAGGCCGCGGATCGGCTGGCTCGATGCGTCGCGGGCAATGACTTCGAGCACCGCCTGCGACTTGCCGTCCCACATGATGTGGTCAGGCGTCGCCGACACCTGGAGCGACAATCCCAGTTCCGAGGGTCCGGTCAGGCCAGGCGCGTCCTGCTTGTCCAGCGCGCAACCGCCGAGCGCGACGACAGCCGCCGTCGCAAGAATTCGTTTCATCAACACGTCAGCACCCCAACAGTTTGAGAAGAAATCAGTCCTTCGACCACGCGGCGGCTACTTGGGGTCGCCCCAGTCGCCGAAGTTGACGCCGATGAACGCCTTGACGCTCACGTCGCGTCCGGCCTGATCGAAGCCGTAGAACGTCACCTCCGCGATCGTCGAAATCATGCCGCCGGCGCCGGTCCCGCGCAGCGCGCGCAGCGGCGCCTCTTCCTTCGCCTGGGCGCGAACCAGATTGAAGACGCCCTTGCCGCCGTTGCCGCCGACGGTCACGGTCATCCCGCCGTCGAACGGATACGGCACGTCGACGCCCGGCGTATTCCGTCCGTCGGCGCGCACAAAGGCGACGTGATAGCGGTTGACGGTGATGAAGTTCTGGCTCGACGGCTGCGTCGGGTTGTCGATCGACCCGGGATCCTTCATCGCCAGGACGAAGTTGACCTCGCCGTTGTCGGCAAACACGGTCGGCGCGAACGTCGCCGGCGCTTGCTCGCCGTCGCCGCCGCCGCTGCCCTCGATCTTGACCAGCGTGATGACGTCGGAGGCGAGGACGCCGCCGAACTGATCGGGCGTCGCCCCCGACGAGGCGTTGAGCGCGCTCACGATCAGGAACGCCGGAGACTGCCCCTGCTGCTGGGCGCTCGTGCAGCCGCTCATCGCCGCGCCGCCGAGCGCCGCCACCACGAGGGCCGCGGCCGCGCGCACCACTTTCATCTGACGAAGTCCAAACAGGTCGCGTGACATGGCTATCCTCGGATGATGCGCGGAGTAATGAAGATGACGAGTTCCTGGCTCTCGTTGCGCGAGTCGGTGCGCTTGAAGAGCCAGCCCAGGAGCGGAATATTGGCGATGCCCGGCGTCTTGTCGACGGCCGACGTCTCGGTGGTCTGCAGAATGCCGCCGATCGCCGTGGTCACGCCGTCGGACACTTGCACCTGCGTCTCGGCACGCTGGGTGTTGATCGACGGGTTGCCGTTGACGGCGCGGCTGAAGTCGGGAATGCCGTTCTCCAGCGTGATCCGCATGATCACGGTGTTCGCGCCGGTAATCTGCGGCGTCACCACCAGCTTCAGCGCGGCGTCCTTGAACGTGACCGTGACCGTGTTGTTGGACACGACCTGGATCGGAATCTGGAAGCCCTGCGTCACCTCGGCTTGCTTGTTGTTCTGCGTGGTCACGCGCGGGGTCGACAGAATCTTGAGTTTGCCCTCGTGCTCGAGCGCGGTGATCGCCATGTCGAGGCCGAGCGCGCCGTTGATCGAGCCGAGCGACAGGCCGAGCGCGCTGCTGGCGCCGGGGACGCCGAGGTTCACGGCGGTGCCGCTGTTTTCGAGCTCGGTCGCGCGCGGGTCGTTCGGGCCCTGCTGATTGGCGATGCGGCCGGAGAGCGAGCCGCGATTCGGAAACGCCAGCGTCGTCGTGTTGCCGAGCTCGGGAGCGACGCGCCCGTTGAAGCCCCACTGCACGCCGAGCGCGCGCGCGGTGTCACGGTTGGTCTGGAGGATCTTCGCTTCGATCTCGACCTGCGGCTCGGGTTTGTCGAGTTCGGCGACGAGCACACGGACGTCTTCGATGCTTCTCGGCGAGTCCTTGATGATGAGCATGTTGGTCCGCTCTTCGAACTCGACGCTGCCGCGCTCGGAAATCAGCCGCGCGTCCTCGAGCAGCTTGGCGACGCCCTCGGCGGTCGAATAGTTGAGGCGAATGCGCGCGGTCTGGAGGTCCGGCGCCTGTTCGCTGGCCCGCTTCTGACTGACTTCTTCCTGCAGCTCCTTGGTCCGCGCCTCACGCGTCATCACGCGCAGCACCGAGCCCTCGAGCTGGTAGGTCAGCTGGCTGGACTTGAGGATGACGTCCATCACCTGGTCCCAGGGCACCTGCGTCAACTTCAGATCGACGGTCGACGCGTTGGGCACGCTCGGATCGATGACGAGGTTGATGCCGCCGATCTCCGAGAGCTGCCGCAGCACGGTGCGAAGATTCGCCGACGTGTAGTCGACGTCGATCGGGCTGCCGCTGAACTGTCGCAGTCCCTGCGGCGCCGGCGCCGACTGGCCGCCGCCCGCCGCCGGACCCTGCGCGCCGTCGACGACCATCGTCGCCGCAACGGCCAGAGCCGCGGTCACCACCCACAAACGCATACGATTCATCGCACTTCTCCTGCCGGACGCAAGGTCTTCCTGATCTCGTTGGGCCGCATGCCGGGGTCGGCCGCTTCGACGAACACCACGCCTTCGTTGTCAATCGACTTGATCGCGCCGTCCAGCAATCGATCCTGCACGCGCGCCACGAACGACTGCTTGTTGGCGCCTTCGAGAATCGCCAGCATCACCTTGCCGTTCTTGACGATGCCCTTGACCGCGACGTCGGCGAGCGCAATCGATCCCAGGCCGGTGCGCGGGCGCAGGCTGTTGGCGCCGCCGACGGCGCTGCCCGCGACGCGCTTCGGCGCAATCAGGCTGAGGAAGGGATCGCGACGGCCGCCGGAGTCATAGCCCGTCGGCAGCTCGCCGACGCGCGACCCGACCGGGATCGCCGCGGCGGGCGGCAGCGTCGCCAGCTGCGGCGGCGCGGCCGGCTGCGTCGGCAACGGCGCGGGCAGCGCCGACTGCTGCTGCGCGGACGCCGAGGCCGCGACCAGGCACAAAACGAACGTCAATGTGAATGTCTTCATGGCCGGCCTCCGGGAAGCCCCAGCGCGAGGTCTTTCGAGAACACGAACGTCGTCGCGATGCACGACGCCGAGATGCTGCCGCGGCCATTGGCCTTGGTCTTCGTCTTGATCGACAGCTCGGACACCGACATCAGCCGCGCCATCGCAGCGATCCGGTCGAAGAAACGGCCGAGGTCGTGAAAACTGCCCTCGAGCCCGAGTTCGATTGGCCACTCGGTGTACTGCGTCTTGGCGACGACCGCCTTCGGTTTGAAGCTCGCGATGTCGAGCGTCGACTCGCTCGCCAGTTCATGCAGGTTGCGGAGCACGTCCTGCGGATCCTTCTCTTCCGGAATCACCGCGGTGGTCTCGTGCAGCGCCGCTTCGAGCGCCTTCACTTCGCGCTGAGCGGCCGGCAGCTTGGCGGCCGTCGCCTGCGCGCGGGCGACGTTGGCCTCGACTTCGCCGAGCCGCGTCTCCGCCGTCGCGATGTCGGTCTGCGCCGGTCCGAGCAACACCTGCCACGCGCCGCCGGCGGCAAGCAGGCACAGCACGACGAAGACAATCGTCTGGGCGCGCGGGGACAGGTCGTGAAAACTCTTCGCCATGGACTACGCTCCGGAACGCGCGGGCGCAGCCGCGGCGGGTATGGGCGACGCCGGCGTCGCCGGCGTCGTCGTCGAGACGGGCTTGGTGGCCGGCTTGACGGCTTCAGCCTTGACCGTGAACCGGACGACGGTCTGTTCCTCGAAGGTCTCGGTCGCCGTCGTCACGATTTCGACCGGGTGCTGGAAGAGGCCGGAGTTCTGCAGTTGCTGCGCGAAGTCGGTGACCGAGGTCAGCGACATGGCGCGGCCGTCCACCGTGGTGAAGGCGCCCGCCTGCTTGATCTCGAGGAGCCAGAGGCCATCGGGCGTGCTGCGGCTGACGGTCTCGAGGAGCGTGACCGGACCGCGCTTGGCGGTGCGCAGCCGATCGATCAGCGCGAGCCGCTCGGAAAGTTCGTTCTTGCGCTTGGTGGCGCGGTCGACGAGCTTCGCGGCTTCGGTCAGGCGCACGAGCTCGGATTCGGCGCCGGCAATACGGGCGTCGAGCGACGACTTCTGGCTGCTGAGATACCACCAATAACCGCCGATGCCGGCCGCGGTGACGAGCAGCATCGCGAAGCCCTGGAGCGCGCCCTTCTGCGCCGCCGGCACCCATTCACGCGCAGTTTTCTGCGCCGCCGGGCCCTGTGAGAGCAGGTTGACTTTGATCATCGGTCACCTTCCTGACGCATCGCGAGACCCACCGCGACCGCGTAGGCCGGGCCCGTCACTTCCGCGCCGATGGCGCGGCTTGGCTTGGTGACGCGACGGAACGGGTCGAAGACGTCCACCGGCGCGCCGAATTCGCTCGCCAGAAGATCGACCAGACCCACGGCTTGATAGGCGCCGCCCGAAACGACGATGCGGCTGAGCTTTTCGACGGGCGCGGTGGCGCGGTAGAAGTCCACCGTCTTGCGCACTTCGAGCACGAGCTGGGCGCTCGCCTCGCGCAGCACCGCGGCCACCTGTTCGGGAAGGACGTCGCTGGGAAACTGGCCATGCAGAATGCGCCTGGCCGCGAGTTCATCGATGCCGGTATGGCCGAGCTCGCGCATCACCGCGTCGATGTGCACCTGGCCGCCGATCGAGATGTCGCGCGTGAACACCGGCTCGCCCTTTTCGAGCAGGCACACGATGGTCACGCCGCGGCCGATGTGGATGAGCGCCGCGAGCGCGTCGCTGCGCTCCGGATAATTCATTTCGTAGGCGTTGGCGAGCGCGAACGCTTCGATGTCGAGCACGGCGGGCTTGCGGCCGGTCTGCGCGATCACGGCGGCGCGGTCGTCGATGCGATCTTTCTTGGCCGCGACCAGCAGCACGTCGAGCGACGTCTTGGCCGCGTTGTCGGCTTGATTGACGACCTGATAGTCGAGCTGCACTTCGCTCAGGTCAAAAGGGATGTACTGCTCCGCCTCCCAGGGAATCGCCTCGGCGAGTTCGGCCTGGCTCATCGACGGCAGCGACAGCCGCTTGACGATGACGGCGTGTCCGGAGAGGGCCGCGGCAACCCGCGCCCGACGCATCTTCAAGGAGTCGAGCAGGCCGCTGACCGCTTCGCTGACTGCGGTCGGTTCAGCGGCGGTGCCGTCCTGCAGACTGCCATCCGGCATGGGCGCCTCGCCGGCCGCGACGAGCGACCAGCCGCCGCGGCCCCGCTTGAGGACCACGGCTTTCACAGCGCTCGAGCCGATGTCGAGGCCAACAGTAGGCGGACGAAACGCAGCACCAAAGGGCATAGCGGTTGCCTACTAAGGCAAGCGTGATGCCAGAAGTGAGGTTCGCGGCTTAGCGCGGCTGTGCGGCCCTGATTACCCAGGCCGTGCAACGCGGGCAAGCGCCGACAGGCCTTACGTTTGTGGGTACGTCGACAAATCTGTCAGCGGGCCGATAGCGCCGGCCGAGGGCGCGAAACGGCCGCGAAGGGGCCCGGGAACCGGCCAAAGATTGACATTTTTTCACTGCGTCTTTATCATTTTGGTTTGCCGTTCTTCGGATTCGGCTGAAAGGGAAGGCATGGCGACGGGTAAGGCGGCCCCTGCGAACGACCAGAGGCTGTGGCACATCATCGACGCAGACGGTCAGGTCCTGGGGCGTATCGCTTCGACCGCCGCGCGTCTCCTGCAAGGCAAGCACAAGCCCACCTGGGCGCCCTACCTCGACAAAGGCGATCACGTCGTCATCGTCAATGCGGCGCGCGTCAAGCTGACCGGCCGCAAGGAAGAACAGAAATTGTACCGCTACCACAGCGGCTACGAAGGCGGGCTGCGCGAAGAGCGCGCCAAGATCGTGCGGCAGAAGGATCCGGTGCGTCTCGTCGAAGAGGCGATCAGCGGCATGCTGCCGAAGACCAAGCTCGGCAAAGCGATGTATCGCAAACTGAAGGTGTACAAGTCGGGCGACCACCCGCACACCGCTCAGCAACCCAAGAAGATAGAGGTCGCGTAACTTGGCTACGACGCAGTATTACGGCACGGGCCGGCGCAAGACATCGACGGCTCGCGTGTTCCTCCGCCCCGGCTCCGGCACGATCACCATCAACAAGCAGCCCATCGAGAAGTGCTTCCCGACCGAAACGCATCGCCTGACCATCCGGCTGCCGCTCGTCGTCACCGAGACCGGTGAGCGGTTCGATGTGCTCGCGACCACGGCGGGCGGCGGCGTCGCCGGCCAGGCCGGCGCGCTGCGCCTCGGCATCGCCCGGGCGTTGCTCGAATTCAACGAAGAACTTCGCTCGAGCCTGCGCAAGGCCGGGCTGCTGACGCGCGACCCGCGCGCCAAGGAACGTAAGAAGTACGGCATGGCTGGAGCGCGCAAACGCTTCCAGTTCAGCAAACGTTAACGGACGCGGACAGGAGACGAATCGGTTTGAGCGCGATCGCGATGAAGGATTTGTTGGAGGCTGGAGTTCACTTCGGCCACCAGACCAAACGCTGGAATCCGAAGATGAAGCCATACATCTTCGGCGAGCGGAACGGCATCTACATTCTGGACCTGGGCCGGACCGCGAAGCTGTATCGCGAGGCAGCCGAGTTCATCACCACTACCGCGGCGCAGGGCGGCACCGTCCTGTTCGTCGGCACCAAGCGCCAGGCACAGGATCCGATTGCCGAAGAAGCGCAGCGCTGCGGCATGTTCTTCGTGAACCAGCGCTGGCTCGGCGGCCTGCTGACCAACTTCTCCACCATCCAGCGGAGTCTCGCGCGGCTGCGTGACCTCGAGGCGATGCAGACCGACGGCCGCTTCGAGATGCTCTCGAAGAAGGAAGTCGCCCGGCTCGAGAAGGAGCGCCGCAAGCTGGCGAAGAACCTCGACGGCATCCGCGGCATGTCGCGGCTGCCCGACGCCGTGTTCATCGTCGACACGCGTCACGAGCAGATCGCGGTGGACGAAGCGCGCAAGCTCAAGATTCCGGTCATCGGCGTGGTCGATACCAATTGCGATCCGGATCAGGTCGAGTACGTGATTCCGGGCAATGACGACGCGCTGCGGTCGATCCGGCTGTTCGCGGCCGGTATCGCCGACGCGGTGCTCGCCGGTCGAGGCGTCGCTGATGCCCACGCCGCGGACGCCGCGCCCGAACCGAAGCCGCGCGCGCCGCAACCGCCGGTTCCCGCGCCGACCACGGCGTAGCGCGGCTCAAGGCTCAGGGCTCACGGCTCGGCGTCCTGCGCCGGCGGTGAGCCCTTAGTTTTCTCCCCAAGACTCAAGACCCAAGGATCAAGAAATGGCCGACATCTCCGCTGCCCTCGTCAAACAGCTCCGCGACGCCACCGGCGCCGGCATGATGGAGTGCAAAGCCGCGCTCCAGGAGGCCAACGGCGACCTCGACGCGGCGACCACCGTTCTGCGCAAGCGCGGCCTCGCGCAAGCGGCGAAGAAGTCGGGGCGGTCGACGAGTGAAGGCCTGATCGGCTCGTACATCCACATGGGCGGCAAGATCGGCGTCCTCGTCGAGCTCAACTGCGAATCGGACTTCGTGGCGCGGACCGACGACTTCCAGAACCTGCTCAAGGAAATTGCGCTGCAGATTGCGGCCGCCAACCCGACCTACGTCCGTCGCGAGGACGTTCCGGCCGACATCCTCGAGCGCGAGCGCGGCATCTACCGCGCGCAGATGGAGAATTCCGGCAAGCCGCCGCAGGTGATCGACAAGATCATCGAAGGCAAGCTCGGCAGCTTCTACGAGCAGTTCGTGCTCGTCGATCAGGCGTCGATTCGCGATCCGAAGACGACGGTCGCGCAGATGCTGCAGGCGGCGATCGCCAAGCTCGGCGAGAACATCGGCATCGCCCGCTTCGTGCGGTTCAAGGTGGGCGAAGGGCTATAATCCCCCTTCGTGTCCGCGCCCGCCTACTCGCGAGTCCTCCTCAAACTCTCCGGCGAAGCCCTCATGGGCGATCAGGCGTACGGGATCGATCCCCCGACCGCCACGCAGATCGCCCGTGAGATCGGCGAGATTCAGCAGCTCGGCGTCCAGACCGCCGTCGTCATCGGCGGCGGCAACGTGTTTCGCGGCCTCGCGGCGAGCGCGCGCGGCATGGACCGCGCCACCGCCGACTACATGGGCATGCTGGCGACGGTCATCAACGCGCTCGCGCTGCAGGACGCGCTCGAGAAGATCGGCGTGACGACGCGCGTCGTGACCGCGATCGAGATGCGCGCGGTGGCCGAGCCGTTCATCCGCCGGCGGGCGGTGCGCCATCTCGAAAAAGGCCGGGTCGTGGTCTTCGCCGCCGGCACCGGCAACCCCTACTTCACCACCGACACCGCGGCGGCGCTGCGGGCGATGGAGATGCGCGCCGAGGTCATCCTCAAGGGCACGCAGGTCGACGGCGTCTACACCGCGGACCCGAAGACGACGCCCACGGCGCAGCGCTACGAAACCATTTCATATCTTGAAGTGCTCGATAAACAGCTGAAGGTCATGGACGCCACAGCGATCAGCCTGTGCATGGACAACAAGCTGCCAATCATCGTCTTCAAGCTTCGCGAGCCCGGCAATCTGCGGCGTGTCATCATGGGCGAGCCCGTGGGCACGATCGTGCGCGCGAACTGACCGAAGGACACGAGCGATGGACGTCAACGACATCAACGGACTGAAGACCGAAGTCAAGAAACGCATGGACAGCACGCTCGAGCACGTGCGGCGCGAGCTGACCGGGCTGCGCAGCGGCCGCGCCTCGGTGACGCTGCTCGACCCGATCCAGGTCGAGGCCTACGGCACGATGATGCCGCTCAATCAGGTGGCCTCGCTGTCGATTCCCGA
>DASUGM010000101.1:0-12420 GCA_036274055.1 Vicinamibacterales bacterium
CACGCCGAAGCGCCGCGGCCGTGGTCCGAGCGCCGCGCGCGCGCCGAGCGAGCCCAGCACGACGACCGCCAGTCCCCAGGCGACGTGTTGAAATCGCGCGAAGATCGCGCCGAAGACTTCACCGGCGAGCTCGCGGCCGGCGACCGGGTCGTGCTGCTGCAAGGTCGCAAAAATCTGCGGCGCGCCCACGGCGCCGAGCGCCACCAGACCGCCGACCCACACCGCCAGCGCGGCAACCGCCGCGAAGCGCAGCAGAGACATCCTTTCGATTATCGCTCAGGTCTTCTGCCTCAGGCTTTGCTCAGGCTTTCGTCACGACTCCCGCAATCGTCCCTCGGTACCGTGAGCGAGGAGGACAAATGCGGACGTCAAAAGCCATCGTCGGCGCGTCGATCGGGGTGCTGTGGCTGCTGGGGGTGAGCACGCCGGCGACGGCGCAACCGTCCCGGACCTTTCAATCGGCGGTGACCATCGGCGTGTCGAGCGGCCTCTGGGACCACGTGCCGACCTCGTCGGACAGCGTGCATCATCCCGGGCTTGGCGCCGACGCCACGATTGAGGGGCGGCTGACGCCGGCGCGCCGCGACGACGCGCTCCGGCTTCGGCTGCAGATCGGCCGCGGTAGCGGGGACGGCGCCGGCGAGCCGGGGTTCGACTACACCCGCTGGATCCTGAGCGTCGTCCGGCCGATTGTCGGGGCGAGCAGTCGGGCGTTCACGGTCTACGGAGCCGGCGGAGCCGGCCGCTACGAAACGGCATCGGCCAGGCAATCGTCGGGACAATTGAGCCTGTCCGGTGCGATCGGCTTCGATGCCGCGATCGGGCGCAGTCCGCTGTCCATTAATGCCGAGCTGCAGTTGCACTCGATCGGTCAGCAGCTCTTTGGCACGACGTCGGTGGGGCTGCGCGTCCACTTGCGATAAGATTTCTCCGCTTCATGCCGCGTCCATCACTCGCTATTCTCAAGAACCTCGCCACGCAACTTCGCATCGATTCAGTGCGATCGACCTCGGCCGCCGGATCCGGCCATCCGACGACGTGTCTTTCGGCCGCCGACATCATGTCGGCGCTCTTTTTTGCCGAGATGCGGTTCGATCCGCACGATCCTCATCACCCCGAGGCCGATCGCTTCGTGCTGTCGAAGGGCCACGCGGCGCCGATTCTCTACGCGGCGTGGGCGGCGGCGGGCGCGTTCGGACGCGACGAGGTGCTGAACCTGCGCAAGATCACGTCGGATCTCGAGGGCCACCCGACGCCGCGGCTGCCGTTCGTCGACGTTGCCACTGGATCGCTCGGGCAGGGGCTCGCGGCCGGCGTCGGCGCGGCGCTCAACGCCCGCCGAATCAACTCCGACTACCGCACCTACGTTCTACTTGGCGACGGCGAGAGCGCCGAGGGATCCGTGTGGGAGGCCGCCGAAGTCGCGTCGTTCCACAAGCTCGACAACCTCTGCGCTTTCACCGACGTCAACGGCTTCGGGCAGAGCCGGCCGACGCAATGGAATCACGATCTCGAGGCGTTTGCGTCGCGCTACCGCGCGTTCGGCTGGCACGCGATCACCATTGACGGCCACGACATGGCCGCCATTCTCAGCGCGCTCGACGAGGCGCGTGCGACCAAAGGCAAGCCGACGATGGTCGTCGCCAGCACGTTCAAAGGCAAGGGCGTCAAGCTGTTCGAGAACAAGGACCACTGGCACGGCAAGGCGCTGAAGAAAGGGGCCGAGGAAGACGCGGCGATCAAAGAACTCGAGGCGCAGTACGTCGAGACCGCCGACCCGGCGCCGGTGATTCCGAAGCCGAAGGAAAAGCGCTCGGAGGGCGCGCTGCCGAACTTCGTCGCGAAGATGCCGGCGCCCGCCTACAAGATCGGCGATCAGGTGGCGACGCGCGAGGCGTATGGCACCGCGCTGGCGTCGCTTGGCGGGCTCGACCCGCGGATCGTGGCGCTCGACGCCGACGTCAAGAATTCGACCTTCAGCGAGAAGTTCGAAAAGGCCTATCCCGATCGTTTCTATCAAGTGTTCATCGCCGAGCAGGCGCTGATCGGCGTCTCGATGGGGCTCGCCAGCCGGGGCGCGATTCCGTTCCCGTCGACGTTCGCGTGTTTCCTCGAGCGCGCCAGCGACTTCGTTCGGATGGCCGGGATTTCGATGCTCAACGTCAAGCTCGCCGGGTCGCACGCCGGCGTCTCGATCGGCGAGGACGGGCCGTCGCAGATGGCGCTGGAAGATCTGGCAATGGCGCGCGGCGTGCCGAATTGCAGCGTGTTCTATCCCTGCGATGCCGTCAGCGCCGAGCGCCTGATGGCCCTGGCTGCGGCCACCCCCGGGCCGGCGTATCTCCGCATGTCGCGGCCGAAGACGCCGGTCATCTACAGCAACGAAGAGACGTTCACCGTCGGCGGATCGAAAACACTTCGTCAGAGCGACAACGACGTCGTCACCGTCGTCGCCGCTGGCGTCACCGTGTTCGAAGCGCTGAAGGCACACGATCAGCTCAAGGCCAAGGGCGTAGCGATCCGTGTCATCGACGCGTACTCGATCCAGCCGATTGATCAGGCGACCCTGGTGTCCGCCGGAACGGCGACGCGCGGACAGATCATCACCGTCGAGGATCACTACGCGCACGGCGGGCTCGGCGACGCCGTCAGCGAAGCCGTCTCGATGCATGGGTTCAAGGTCCGACGGCTCGCAGTCCGCGAAATCCCGCGCAGCGGGCCACCCGAGGAATTGATCGATCGCTACGGTTTGTCCGCTCGCGCCATCGTCGCAGCCGTCGGCGGGTTTTAGGTTCCGGCGGTTCCGGGTTCCGGGGTTCCGGGGTTCCGGGGTTCCGGGGTTCCGGGGACGGGGGTGTTTTCCACAGAAACGGCCCGATCAGGGACAGGGCTCGGGCTAATATTCCGGAGCCCTGTCCCTGAAGAGGCCGTTTCTGTGGAAAACACCCCCGTCCCCATTGTTCTTGCGCTGGCGCTTGCACTGAGCGCCGCGACTTCAGCTCAGCAGCCAACCGCCCGGGTCTCGACTGGGGTTCGTGAAGCCGCGTGGGCGCCAGACAGCAAGCGTCTCGCTGCGTCCTGGTTCGACGTCATCTGGACGATGACGCCTGAGGGCAAGGACGCGAAGAAACTCGTCCCCAAACCCGAAAGCTGGACGACACAGCGGGATCCAGCGTGGTCGCCCGACGGCAAGTCGATCGCGTTCAGCGCCAGCAGCGAAGGGCAGTTCGATATCTGGATCGCTCCAGCCGCCGGCGGGGCCGCACGACGCGTGACCTCGACGTCTGACGACGAGCGCTGGCCGTCGTGGACGCGCGACGGCCGCATCGTCTTCTCCCAGCGTGCGCCCGGGAAACCGTGGCAACTCGTTTCCGTCGACGCCGCCGGCGGCGCGGCGCCTGTGAAAATCTCGGTGGACGACGTCACCGAATACCAGGGGAGCGTGTCTCCGGACGGCAAGCTCGTTGCCTTCGTCTCCGATCGCGAACCCGATGGCGCGAACGACGCCGACGTCTGGGTGCGCGAGCTGCTCGCCGCGGGTGCGAAGGGCCCGGCGCGCAGCGTACGCGTCACGCGCGCGGCTGGCGTCGAACTGCATCCCGCCTGGGCGCCGGACAACGCGCGGATCGCGTTTTCGGCGTCTCGCCCCGGACAGTCCGGCGTCTTCGTCGCCGCCGTGCCAGCCTTCGCCGGTGCCCAGGCCACGGGCGGCGCGGGGCGCGGTGCCGCGGGCACCCCCGGCGCCGGACGTGGTGCCGGCTTTCCCGGCGCTGGCGGCGGTCGTGGCGGTCCGGGCGCCGCGACGACGGACTTCGCGCAACTCGCCTCGCGCCAACTCGGCGTGCCGGCGTGGTCGCCCGACGGCGAAACGCTGATCGTCGCGACGTCGCCGCCGGACAACCAGGGCTACAACGGCAACCCCCAACGCAACGACGACGACGCGCCGATGCCGTTTGCCGCCGGCGACGACTACGCGCTCTGGCGCCTGCTCGCCCCGCGCGCGATCGACCAGGGCGCGAAGAACCTCGATCTACCGGCGCCCGACGCCGCGCGCTGGACCGCCGCATTCGATCAGGTCTGGCAGACGATGAGGTCGCTGTATTACAAGACCGGCGACTCGGCGTCGGCATGGGATGCGCTCAAGACGAAGTACCGGCCGAAGATGGCCGACGTGAAAGATCTCGCCGGCGCCGAAGACGTGATCGATCAGATGCTGCAAGAGCAGCCGCTGATGAAGCCGGCGGTGGAGTCGCCGCGCGCGGTCGTCGCCTCGGGCAATCCGCTGGCGTCGCGCGCCGGCGCGCAGGCGCTCGAGAAGGGCGGCAACATCATCGACGCTGCGATCGCGACTGCCTTCGCGCTCGGCGTCGTCGAGCCCGACGCGTCGGGACTCGGCGGCGACGGCCAGGCGATTCTCTTCCTCAAGGGGATGAGCGAGCCGATCGTCGTCGAATACAAGGACATGACGCCGGGCCACGCGTTCCTCGACAATCCGAAGCTGTTTACGCCCACCGGTCAGCGCACCGCGCCGGACGGACCGACGGTCGCCAATATTCCCGGGATTCCGGCCGGCCTCGAGCTGCTGTATCGCAAGTACGCGAGCAAGAAAGTCGCGTGGGCGGATCTCATCGCGCCGGCAATCGCGCTCGCCGAAGACGGGTTCATTCTCGACGAGGCGCTGCCGACGACGATTGCGGAAGGCCGAGCCCAGTTTGCGAAGTATCCGGAGGCCGCGAAGATCTTCCTGCCCAACGGCCGGGTGCCGCGTCCTGGCGAGCGATTCGTCAACAAGGACTACGCCGAGACGCTGAAGCTGCTCGCCAAAGAGGGCGGCCGCTCGTTCTACGAAGGTACGGTCGCGCGCAAGATCGCCGCCGACATGGAAGCCAACGGCGGCGTGATCACGTTCGAAGATCTCGCACAATACCGCGCCGTCGAACGCAAGCCGCTAATGGGCAAGTACCACGGCCACCTGGTCTACTCGGTGCCGCCGCCGGCGCCGACCGGCGCGCAAATCGTCGAGACGCTGAACATCCTCGACAACTACAAGCCGAAACCGGGCGCGACGATCACGACCGACGCCGACTACCTGCACTACGTCATCGACGCGTGGCGCGTCCGCGACGGCGGTCAGCGGATCGCGGATCCCGATCGCTACACGCCGGACCTCGGCAACCACCTCGAGGCGTCGCATGCGCTGGAACGGTTCAAGCTGATCGATCCGAAGAAGGTCTACGCGCCGGCCGCGGGTGGCCGCGGCGGTCTGCCTCCGGCGGCCGCTGCCGACATGGCCAACGCGATGTCGTGGGACGCCGACGCCCAGACTCGACGCGTGCAAACCGGCACGACTTCATTCGTGGTCGCCGACGCCGAGGGCAACATGATCGCGTTCACCCAGACGCTCTCGACCTGGGGCGGCAATTACTACGTTTCGAAGGGGCTCGGTTTCCTCTACAACGATCATTTCCGTGGCGGTGGCGGCCGCGGCGGCGGTTTCGGCGCGATGGTGCCATATCTGCGATCGTCGTCGACCAGCGTGCCGACGCTGGTATTTGCGCCCAATCAGGTCGATCCCGGCCAGTACGGGATCACCGGATATGCGCCGAAGCTTGCGCTCGGGTGTGCCGGCAACGCCTGGATTCCGGCGTCGGTGTACAGCGTGCTCCTCGGCGTCGTCGACGGCGGGCTGAGCGCGCAGCGCGCGATCGAAGCGCCGCGGATGCTGATTGGCGGCGGCGGGCCGAACGGCGGCTCGCGCGTGCAAATCGAGGATCGATTTCCGCGGACGATCCTCGCGGACCTCGAAGCGCGCGGCCACACGTTTCAGAAGATCGGCCGGAAGGGCGAGGTCAAGTACGGCTACGTCGCCGCCGCGGTGATCAACACGGCGAAAGGGACCGTGGAAGCGGGCGCTGAGCCGCGACGATCACACGGCGCGGCGGCACCCGGGAAGTAAAACTTCAAACTCAAAACTTCAAACTCGAAACTTGGGTTCTGGAGTCTGAGTCCTGCGTTCTCGCGTCTGAGTTTCGAGTTTGAAGTTTCGAGTTGGCAAGCCTCAGTCTGGAAGGGGCGGCAGCGCCCGCTTGTGCTCCGACACCGCGCGCAATCGCTCGATCCGTGTCGCGACGTCGGCCGGCACCGCCGCGGCGCCCTTGGTCAGGTACGCCTCGAGCGTGTCGTAGCTGAAACCCATCTCGTTCTCGTCGGTCTGGCCGACCCACAGGCCCGCCGTCGGCGGCTTGTCGATGACCGGCTGCGGCACGCCGAGCTCGCGCGCCAGCCCGTAGACCTCGCTCTTGAGCAGCCCGCCAATCGGCAACAAGTCGACGCCGCCGTCGCCGTACTTCGTGTAATACCCGATCGTGATTTCGCTGCGATTGCCGGTGCCGGCGACCAGATAGTTCATCGCGTTGGCGATGTAGTAGAGCGACGTCATCCGCAGGCGCGGCTTGATGTTGGCTTCGGGCATCTGCTGCTTGATGTCGACGACGTCGACGTGCGTGGGCAGGCCCTTGATCGCATGGTTGAGCACGTCGGTCATCGCGTCGAACGCCGCGCCGAGATCGACGCGGGCAACCGGAATCGAGAACGCCGACGCGACCAGCCGCGCGTCGATTTCGTCCTGCGAGTTGCTGTAGCAGGGCAGCAGCACGCCGAGCACCCGCTGCGGCGCCGCCATCTGGCAGAGCCGCGCGACCACGGCCGAGTCGATGCCGCCACTCAATCCGAACACGAAGCCCCGTGCACCCGCTTTCGCCGCGCGTTCCTGCAACCAACGTGCGATTCGTTCGCCTCTCATCTCGTTAGTCTAATTCCAGTCGGTCTTGGGTCTTCAGGCTTGGGTCTTGGGGCAGACCAATACACGCAGAACGCAGAACCCGCCCCAAGACCCAAGACCGAAGACTCAAGACTGATCTAATCTCCCCCATGGCCCGCGAGCTGCTAGTCGTGATCCGTCACCTGACCGGATCACCCGGCTACGCGCTGTCGGTGATCGCGACGCTCGCACTCGCGATCGGGGCCAACAGCGCCATCTTCAGCGCCGTCCACGCCGTGTTGATCCGGCCGCTGCCGATTGCGGAACCGGCTCGCACCGTCGTCGTCTCGCAGACCGACAACATCACCGGCCAGTCGGTCATCGAGCTGACTTACCGTCATCTCCGCGAGTGGACAGGCGCCGGCCGAACGTTTACGCACGCGGCGTTGATGGCGACGCACAACTGGAACGCGGTGCTGGAGAATCGCGGCGAGCCGGTGAGGGTGCCGTTTGCCGGGGTGTCGGCGGGGTTTTTTGACGCGCTTGGCGCGTGGCCGATCATCGGCCGCGGTTTCGACGCCGCCGACGATCTGCCGGCCGCGGCACCGGTGATCGTGCTGAACTACGATGCCTGGATCCGCCGGTTCGGCGGCGACCGATCGATCGTCGGTCAGATGCTGACGTTCGACAGGACGCCGACGCAGGTCGTCGGCGTGATGCCATCCGGATTTGATTTTCCGAATGGCGCGGAATTCTGGGCGCCGTCCGGACCGATTCTCACCGGCGGCGGACCGACGCCGAATCTCGCCAACCTCGACACTGTCGGCGTCTTCTACGTTGTCGGACGCCTGCGACCCGGTCTTGACGCGCCCGCCGCCGCGCGCGAGCTCGACACGATCGAGAAGAATCTCGACGCCGCGCAACCGGGCCGGCTCAAGTGGGGCGATCGAACGGTCGTCGAGCCGTTTCGCGCGCATTTGTTCGGCGCCGTGCAGCCGGCGCTATGGTCGCTCTGGGCGGCGGTCGCGGTGCTGCTGTTGATCGCGTGCGCCAACGTCTCTGGCCTGCTGCTGACGCGCGTCTCGCTGCGGCGACGCGAGCAGAGCCTGCGGCTGGCGCTCGGCGCCTCCCGCGGTCAGCTCGCGCGGCTGTGGCTGATCGAGGTCGGCGTCCTTGCCTTCACCGGCGGCGCGCTGGGCCTCGCCGCGGCCAGCGGACTGACGTCGGCGATCGTCGCGTTGGCGCCGGATGACGTGCCGCGGCTGGGTGAGATCGCGGTCAACCCCATCGTCGTCGCTTTCACTTTCGCGTTGATCGTGCTCGCGGCGTTGTTGTGCGCGCTGATGCCGGTGCGATACGCCGGCGGTGCTCGTCTCACCGATGCGCTCGGTGACGGCGCCCGCGGCACCGCCGGCCGCGAGTCGATGCGCTGGCGCTCGCTGCTGCTGATCGCGCAGATGGCGTTCGCGGTCGCGCTGCTGATCGCCGCCGGCCTCGTGGTCAGGAGCTTCACCAATCTTCAGCGGATCGATCTCGGCTTCGATCCCGCGAACGTGCTGTCCCTGAACATCTCGCCGCGTTCGGCGACCGCGCCGGCCAACGAGTTCATGCGGCAGGTGATCGAGCGCGTCACTTCGCTGCCAGGCGTCGAATCGGCCGGCGGCGTCTTTCTACGGCCCCTGGCGCTCGGCCCGATCGGCCAGGGCGTTCGCGTCGTCCTCGAAGGGCAGGCGCAAACGGCGCAGGCGGCCGCGCAGAATCCGACACTCAACTACCAGAACGCGACGCCGGGCTTTTTCCAGACGATGAAGGTGCCGCTGCGCCGCGGGCGCCTGTTCAGCGCCCAGGACACCACCGAGACGCCCCGGGTCGCGATCGTCGGCGAAAGCACCGCCGCGCGGCTCTGGCCCGGGCAGGATCCGATCGGCAAGCGCATCTTCTATTCCGCTTTCACGCCCGGGCAGAAGCCGCAATGGCGCGAAGTCATCGGCGTCGTCGCTGACGTCCGTTATCGCGGCATCGACGAAGTGCAGCTCGACATCTACGATCCGGCGCTGCAGGTCGGCCAGCCAGCACGCAACATGTTGATTCGCGCCGCCGGCGCCGATCCCATCGCGCTCGCCGGTCTGGTCAAGAGCCGCGTCCGCGAACTGGATCCTGCCGCGACGGTCGACGACGTGACGACGATGGATCGCGTGCTCGAGCGGGCATCGGCACCGTGGCGGATGAGCATGTGGATGTTCGTGCTCTTCGCCGGCGTCGCGTTTGTCCTGGCAGCGATGGGGTTGTTCAGCCTGGTAAGCCTCGATGTCGCGCACCGGCGACGCGAGTTTGCGGTGCGGCTGGCGCTCGGCGCGTCTCGGCGGCAGGTACTGAGCGACGTGCTCACCGCTGCGTTGTCGAAAGCCGTTGCCGGCCTGATGGCAGGCCTGATTGTCGGCGTCGGCGCCGCGCGCGCGATGCGGGCGCTGCTCTACGGCGTCGAACCGGTCGACGGACAGACCTACACCGCCGTTGTCGCGCTCGTGGCGGTGGTTGTGACTGTCGCCACGATTATTCCGGCGTCACGGGCGAGTCGGACGGATCCGGCGGCGTTGATGCGGGATTAGGGGCGTCGGAACGCGGCTTCGCCCTGCCTACTCTCTCAGCAGGTACGGCTGAGTACCTGCTGAGAAAGCAGATGCGCGATCGCCACGTTCCTGGTACCAGACGGACCCCGCGTACCCGACGTACCTGAAGTACCCCGTTAGAACTGACTCCAGAGGTACTGATTCGTGATCTCGTGATGGAACTGCACTTCCGCGGCCTTGATGCGTGAGCCCAGCGCCTTCGGACAGCGATCGGCGGAGGCGATCTTGGCGTCGGCGAAGCGCTGATGCACCTCGGGGCCGAGCACGTCGGCCATCAGCTTGCTGCCCTTGAACAGGCGGATCGCGTCGTAGATGTTGTCGGGCAGGAACTTGGTCCGGCTGCGGCGTGACTCGGCGTCCTCCTCGAGCGCCGGGCCTTCGAGACCGGTGCGCAGGAGCGTGTAGAGCGCGAGGTACGGGTTGGCGTCCGGCGCAATCGAGCGGACCTCGACGCGCGCGGAGTCCTGGTTGCCGATCGGAATCCGCACCATCGCGCCGCGGTTGACCGCCGACGCCTTGATCTGGTTCGGCGCCTCGTAGTGCGGGTCGAGCCGGCGGTAGGCGTTGACGCTCGGGTTGAGGACGAGACAGATCTCCTGGCCGCTCGCCAGGATGCGATCGATGAATTCCCAGCCGGACTTCGACAGCTGATCTTCGCCTTTGGCGTCGAAGAACTGATTCTTGCCCTTCTTCGCAATCGACAGGTTGGTGTGCATGCCGTTGCCGTTGACGCCGGTGACCGGCTTGGGCAGGAAGCTCGCGGTCATGTCGAAGCGCGCCGCCACCTGCCGGCAAATCAATTTGTAGAGCAGGACCTGATCGGCGGCGATGTTCACTTCGCTGTACGAGTAGTTCATCTCGAACTGCGACGGCGCGACCTCGGGATGGTCCTTTTCATTGGCGAAGCCGAGCGCGCGCTGGACTTCGGCCGCGGTGTCGATGAACAGCCGCAGCGCGTCGCCGGGCAGCGAGTGGTAGTAGCCGCCGGTGCTGATGAACTCGAACTTGCCGGTCTCGTGATAGTGCCGCTCGGCGTCGCGGCCCTTGAACAGGAATCCCTCGATCTCGTTGGCAGCGTTGAAGACCGTGCCGTCCTTGGCGAACGCTTTCTCGGTGTAGGCGCGCAGCCGCGAACGGATGTCGGCGATGTACGGCGTGCCGTCCCGTTCCAGAACGTTGGCGAAGACCAGCACCTTGCCAGGGCCGAACACATCCGCGGGCAGGTGGTAGAAGGCCGGCCAGTCGATCGCCAGGCGCAAATCCGACTCGGCCTGCTGCGAGAAGCCGCGCACCGACGAGCCGTCGAACGTCAGGTTGTCGGCGGCCTTGAGCAGGAACTTCTTGTCGTAGTCGAGCATGTGCAGCCGGCCTTCGAGGTCGGCGAAACAGACCGTCACCGCCTTGATCCGCTTTTCGTCGGTCAGGTACTTGACGTGCTTTTCCTGGAGCTTGTCGGCTGGCGTCCGCTTGAGGCGGGCAGCCTTGGTCTCCAGGTTCATGGCTTCGAGCTTGTCGTAGGGGATCTCGAGAAAATCGCGCAGGGTCTCTGACGGCACGGCTGGCCTCCGGTGAAAGAAGCCACGGTAACATAAAAAATGCCTGATTAGTTCTAAACAGCGACCAATTAATAGTAAATTTTTGATCCTTAGTTATTATTCCTGACGAGATTGTCGATCGCCTCGGCTGCCGCCGATTCCGGCCATACAAGCGGCGCGGCCGCCGTGTAGGTCGCATGGGCCAACTCGCCCTGGAAAAAGACCACTTCCGACGCCATGAAGGCGAGCTTCGTCCAGATCCGCACCAGCAGATAGACCTGCGCAACCAGCAGTGCGCTCCACGGCGCGGCCGTTGCGGACGGCGCCAGCGACATCCACAGGCGAAGGACGATTAACAGCCCCAGCACGTTGAGCAGATACAGCCCGGCGACGCGGAGGTGACAGCGCCGGATGAAGCGCAGCGACGCCATGAGCGCGCCGAGCATGCTGCGGCGATCCTCGACGACGGCGCGAACCTTGGCGAAATCGGCGATCAGATTGACCGCCGCGAGCGCCAGCAACACCACCGCGTAGAGCAGGGCGCGGATGATGATCGCCTCGCGCTCGGCGGTGACGTCGCGAATCCAGCGGCCGTAGACGCGGCCGAGCAGGTACGGATG
This sequence comes from Vicinamibacterales bacterium, assembly GCA_036274055.1. Taxonomy (GTDB): domain Bacteria; phylum Acidobacteriota; class Vicinamibacteria; order Vicinamibacterales; family SCN-69-37; genus DASUGM01. The sequence continues at coordinate 11,546 of DASUGM010000101.1, forward strand.
CAGCACCGCGAAGATCAGCCAGTACGCCGCACCAATGACGATCGCCAGGCGCAGAAATCTGAGGAAGTAGACGCCGCACGCCGCGAAAAACGCGGCCGCGCGAACTGGCCGGCCGCGCGCCAGCCGATCGAGAATGCCGCCGGAGAAGAACAGCCACAGCCCGACGTAAACGGCGGCGGCGCCGGCCAACGCCGGGTTGAGCGGCCGGGCGTCGATGAAGTTGCTGAGGTTGGCGAGCGTGCCGCCGAAACCGAGGATTTCGTGCGAGAACGTCTGCCCGAGCCCTTGCGCTTGCGATCCGAACTCTGCCGCCCACCCGGCGTTCCAGCCGGCCGCGGCGCGATCGGCTTCGCGGCTCGCACCCAGATGCGCGCGCAGCATCGTGCCCAGCGCCAGCGCCATCGGCAGGGCGAGCAGAAACGTCACCGCGAGCATGCCGGCGCCGAGCGCCGGCGCCCGCAGCACGCGCCGCCAGCCTTCGACGTAGGCGCCGAGCACCGTCGCGCGCGGACGGATGGCGCTCGCGCGCGGGTCAGGCGAAGAAGGCATACGTCAGCAGAAAATCCTGCGCCCAGGTGAGCCAGCGCCACGCCCAGCGGCTCGCGGCCTCGGCGGCGCGCGGTCGCGCCGTCCATGAGTTATTGGTGTAGTCGAGATCGAGCAACAACATCCGCTCCGGATCGACATCGACGGCGGCGACGCGCGCCGGTGTTCGATAGGTGAACGCGTGCCAGCGCTCGCGGCCGTCCCAGGCCTCGGTCGTTTCCGTGCCATCGTCGAAACGGACGCGCACCGGAACGGGAAACATGCCGTCGCCGATGCGCCGCACGACGACGGTGGACAAAAAGCCGTCGGGTGGCTTTTACGCTGTCGTC
>DASUGM010000102.1:0-12929 GCA_036274055.1 Vicinamibacterales bacterium
CATGATCGAGTTTGTCTCGGCGGCATCAACGGGTGCGCGGGAGCTGCATTTCACTCCGGCCGGCGGGAAGCCTCGAGTCTTTCAGCGGGCGGACGTCCTCATGTTGTCGAGCGCGGAACTCCAGCAGTTTGCAGGGGACTATGTCAGCCCGGAGATCCAGGTGACATACACCGTGGTGGCGCGGCAAGGCGATCTCATGGTTCAACGCCCAGGAAGGGCCGCAATCATACTCCGGCCGTTGCTCCCAGACGCGTTTACAGGTGCGGTCCTTGGCGTGGTCACGTTCTCCCGCGACGCGCAGGGTGCGATCACAGGTTTTGCCGTGAACCTGACCGGTGTGAGAGGCCTGCGCTTCGACCGGGTGAAGCAGGCCGGCTAACCCGCGAATGGAGCCGACGCGGCGGGCTTTGGTGGCGGGCCAAGCGGTCACGCCGCTCGGAACGTGACGGCGAGGAACTCCGCCGGCGCCTCGGCGTTTTCGTGTCGTTCGGCAATCACTCTCAGGGCGAGCGCCTGCACGCGAGCGACCGCCTGATCACGCGCCCGCCGTAGGAGAGCACACCAGACAAGGCGGACACTTCGGCAATCCAGCGGCCGTCGGGTGGGCTCCCTGACATGCTCGCCCGCTCCATCCTCGGCCTCTTGCTTCCTGGCGCGGGTATGTCATAGAGTCGCGGTCTGCCGCCACGAAAGTGCTACCACTGACGGGTCCGCCCCCCGCTCGTCAGGCAAAAATTGGCGGCTGAGGGAGCACGCGATGCCGGCTGAATCAGCCGCCCTTCGCGCCCGCGTCACCGATGACGCGCGGCGTCTCACCCACCTGCTGAACTGGAGCGGAATCCAGTATCGCGACCAGTTGCGCGGCATCGCCGCCGAACTCGAGCAGATCGAAACGGAGTTTCTGCGCCCGGAAGCCCTGGCTGCCGGCGACGTCGAGGCGTGGATCGCCGAGGCGCATCGTCGTCTGCGCCAGTCCGTGGAACCGCTGCTGGATCAGCTCGAAGGACTCGAGATCGGGAGCGGCGTCAGCGCACGGAAAACGCCAGCGACCGCGACGCGGCGTCGCCACTCTTCGACCTGGCCGTGATCGTCAGCGCGTAGCCGCCGGGCTGCAGCGTGCCCAGGGGAATCGTCGTCGTGTGGACGTAGCCGCCGGACGCGACCGCGAGATCCGCCGCGGTTTTCCGAACCGCGTACTTCAGCACTTCGCGGTTGTCCGGCCCGGTGACCGTGGTGACGATCTCCACGTCGCCTGCGGGCTTGCCCTGCCAGATGCCGGCTAGCGCGGTGATGACGTTGGCGTTCGTGAACTCCCGCTGCGCGGTCGGCGGCGTCCCCAGCGCGGCCTTGAAGTGCGCGAGTTCGCCCGTGGTCGGCATGGCTTGCGCCGACGCGCTGGTGACGAGCACAGCGCCGATCGAGAGCGGCGCCTTCTCAGGATCGGCGACATCGAGATCGAGCACCGTCGACGCGCCCTGATCGCCGGCGGTCTCATGCACCGCCACTCGCAATTGATACTGACCTGGTGCGACCGGGAATTCGGCGACATAGCGCAGCCCGCCGCTGATCGACGCGCGCTGGTCCGGCGCGATCTTCAGATTCCCGATCGAGTGATTGGCCGCCGCGATCTTGCCGCCGGCGTCGACGGCTAGATACGCCATTGCAATCTGGTTGGTCAGCTGCCCTTCCTGCTCCTTGAACGCCAGGTCCATCGTCGCCATCTCGACCGTGATCGCGACCATGGGCTTGCCCGAAGCGACGCCGGCGACGCCGCCCGAGACTCGCATCGGGATGCCGCTCACCGGCAACATGCTGGCGAGCAGGGACTGCATGTGCGGGTTGAGGCCGTTCGTCGGCGGCGCGACGGTGACGCGATCGTCCGGAGCGTAGTAGCCCTTGCGCGCGGCGACGTCGAGCCCCGACCGTTTCAGCTTGACGTTGATCTTTCTGAACGACCCGTCCCGCTTCGTGTTCGTCGGCGAGTACCCGGCGACGTAGTAGGTGCTGCTCGCCTGTACGATCTTCGTGAACCCGCCCTTGAGGTTGTTGGTGTTCACGATGGCGACGCCGCCAGTCTGTTCGGCAAACGTGCGCAACGTCCCCTGTCCGCGCTGCGTTTCGTTGGTCATCTCGCGTGCCGGCGGCGCGGCGCGCACGCCCTCGGGCAGGCCGCCCGCGGTAATCCCAGCTTCATCGCCGGTGGTCAGGCCGCGCGGGTCAATCGTTGAAATGGTCGCATTCGCGCGCGCCGCCGCATCCATCAGCGCCTTCTGGGCGGCGAGAATCTCAGCGGCATAGCGCGCCGGCTGCTTCGCGGTCACGCCGCCGGCCTGCGGACGCGGATCCTTGCCGATCAGGTCGGTGGTGTCGATATCGAGTCCCTCGCTGAACAGAATCATGTTCTTGCGCCGGCCGGTGATGCTCGCCAGCGACTGACAGAGGCGGATCGCCGTGTCCAGCGACTCGCGCGCACTTCGCGCGCGCAGTGAGCCTTCGGTGTCCTCCGGAGTGCCGCCATCGACCTCGCCGCTCCGCGGGTTGTACCTGCGCTCGAGATCCGCCTGCGTATTCAAGGCCGCGGAGTTCGCCTTGCCGCCGATGAAGTCGTCAAGCGCGGCGAGCAGCAGCTGCTTGTTCGAGGTGAAGTTCTGGTTGCCGCTTCCGCCAATCTGCACGACCGCGGCGATGTCGTCCGGCCCCATGTAAGTGGTGATGAACTCGCGCGCCATCCGCCGCGCCGTCGTCGATCGCGACGCATCGACGTGATTGCCGTCGAGCACGATCAGATACAACCGGCTCTCCGGCTTGAGCGCGTTGCTGACGACGTCCGCCGTCACCGCCGGCGCGATCGCCGGCGCGGGCGTTGTCACCGGCGCCATCGGCAGCGGGATGTCGATGAACGAGAAGAGCGAGATCGACTGCGGCTTGCCGTCTTCGACGATCTCGAAGTCGTCACGAGTCAGGCCTGGCACCGGCTTGCCGCTGCGATCGGTGACGACAATCTGGACCTCGACCACGTTGGTCGACGTGCGGAACGTCTGCGCCGCGGGAAACACGGACGTCAGGAGCACTCCAACGGCGGCTCCGACGGCAAGGGTTCTGGGCATGAACAGTCTTATCGGACGACCCGGATCGGCACCAGCGCATGTTCATTGACGCCGCCGCGGCTGGCGATAATCTCAACCACATACTCGCCGTCGGTCAGCGGCGCGAGCTGAATATCGGCAAGGAGCGTAGCAAATCGTTCACCCGGGCGCTCGGTCAAATTGACCGGGATCGGCAGCGGCAGCCCTTTGCGATCGAGCAGGCGGGCGGTGCGGTTGTCGAGCGGCTCGAGGATCGGCCACTCGAGGTGCGCGCGCTCGGTCCGGCGGAACTGAAAATCAGCGACCGCCCGCAGCGGTGAGCGCGGCGACGGCGTGCCCCGATACAGCAGCGCGCCGCCGAGCAGTTTTGAGGCCGGCGCGCGGATCTCGAAACGCTCGTCGAGCGGATCGCCGCTGCCGGTGACTCGTACCGCGATCTGCCACGGGCCGTCGGTGCCGGCACCGGGCACGCGAATCACCGCGCCGCGGGCGCCGGGCTCGATGGTGCCGGAGGCCGTCAGTCGCGTCGCGCCGCTGCCACCAGCCTCGACGCGGACGGCGCCGCCCTGCGCCCAGCCGGCGAGCTCGATCGCGCGGCTCGACAGTTCGACGGCGATTTGCAGCTCGCCCGCGTGCGCGATGCCGTGGACATACAAATCGGCGCCCGGCCGTAGTCGCGCCAGCACGCCCAACGCCTCGTCGACCGGCACCGCGTCCGAAGCCGCCGCCGGCGCCGCCGGCGTCGCGCTCACCGGCGCGCTAAGCATCGCCTCGGTCGGCGCGACGTAGCCGCGGCGGGCGCGCACGCGCACATCCGGCTGCTTGACCTTCACTTCGATCCGCCGCAGCTTGCCGTCGAACTTCGTGTTGGTCGAGTAATAGCCGAGCAGGTAGTACGCCGAGAGATCGTCAATCACCCGCTTCAATCCGCCGGCGATGTCGTTGGTGCTGACCACGGCGATGCCGTCGGTGTTCTCCGCGAGCGTCCGCAGGTTCTGGACGCGATCGCGAACCCGATCGAACTCGCGGCCGAGTGTGGTCACCCCCGGCTCGGCTCGAGGATTCGGGATGGTCTCTTCGGCGAGGGTGGTGTCGAACGCGGTCAGGCCGCTGGCCGCGATTGGATAGAAGGCGACGTTGGCTCGATTGGCGGCGCGGAGCATGTCGCGGAACCGTCGTTCATTGTCGAGCGAGGCCAGCCGATTCAGCTCATTGAGGCACTGCGAGTAATCAGCCTGTTGTTCGAGCGGCGGCGTGAGCGTCGGCCGACCGCCAGGCCCCTGGTAGATGCCGGGAAGCGCGCCGCCGATCAATGCGCCTTCGGCCGCCAGCGCGCGGTTCTCCTTGAGCAGCAGCCAGCCGTCGGAGATCAGCAGGAGCGTCGTGCGAGCTTCGCGAATTGCCGCGAGGTACTCGAGCATGTCGCCGAGGCTGGTGAGCACGCGATCTTCGCGGCGGCGCTCGATCAGCACCTTGTAGAGATCGCGCCGGACCGCGCCGTCATCAACGAGCCACCGTTCCGGCCGCGGTCCTGGTGTGTATTCGAAACACCGCTTGAGCGAGTCTTCCGCCGGATCGGCGGGATCGTTGAGCGTCGACTGACGCTGCCCCCACGTCCAGTACCGCGTCAGCTGAGCCTCGACGGTTTCAAGACGCCGGCCGAGCACCAGATCGCGCGGCCGCTGCAGATGCGTGGTCACGCCGAACAGATCGTTCGGGGCGATGATGCGGTTGAGCGCGCTGACCAGCGGCCCGCGAATGTTGTGTGACCCGTCGACCGTCGTGTGCAGCCCGTCGAGAAAGACGACGAAAACGCGGTTGTGCGGATCGGCCGCGACCTGCAGCATCTCGCGGGTGTTGTTCGGATCGCGCCGCTCCGACGTCACCGGGCCGGGATCGATGCGGACGAACTCGAGCGAATCGACAATCTGGGCCTTGCCGTCCTCCAGCACCTCGAAGTCAGCTGGCTTCAAGCCCTCGACGATCTTGCCGTCGCGCTGCGGATACGCGTCGACCAGGACGAAGTTGGCGCCGCCGCGAAACACCGGCTGCCGCTGCGGCGGCGGAGCCTGTCCCTGCGCCGCGGCCAGCGCCACGCTTGCCGCGGCCGCCGCGAGCAGCGCCGCGACGAGTCGGCTGCCGCGTGGCTTCGTCATCGCACCACCTTGATGGCGACGTAGCGCTTCTCGACCTGGCCCCCGCGCCCGGCGGTCAGCTCGACGACGTACGACCCGTCGGTCAATGGCGTCAGCATCACGTCGACACTCACCGCGGGGCGATCCGGCGCGCTGGTGTCGACAGCGGTCAGCGGAATCGCCAGTGGATCCCCTTTTCGATCGAGCAGCCGCGCCGACATCGTCTCCAGCGGCTGCGTCGCCGGCCAGTCGAGCCGGACGCGCTCCGTCCGCCGGTACTGAAAGTCCGCCACCGGCCGCACCGGCGTGCGCGGCGAAGCCGTGCCGCGGTAGGCAATGGCGTCGCCGAGCAGCGTCTTCATGCCATCGACGACGTCGAGACGGTCGTCGATGGCGCCGTTGGGTCCGGCGACTCGCAACGCAACGCGCCACGGCCCCTTAGTCGCGCCACGTGGCACGCGCACCATCGCGCTGCGCCAGCCGGCGTCGATGCGCGCCGTGCCGGAGCCGGCCACCGCGCCGTCAGCCGCCGTCACCGTCACGGTCACCTCGGCGCCGGCTTTCCAGCGCCCGAGTTCGACTTCATTGGCCGCGATCTCCGCGACGACATCAATCTCACTCGGCGTCGCGACGGCGTAGCTGAACAACTCGGCGCCGGCGCGCAGCCGTCCGAGCGCCTCGAGCGCCAGCTCGGTCGGCGCCCTGGTCGGCGGCGCCGGCGGCGTCGGCCCGGCGCCGGCCTCGCTGGCGCGCATCATCTCCTCGGTCGGCGAGTAATACCCGCGCCGCGCCGAGATGTCGACCTTCGGCTGCGTGACCTTGACCTCGATGCGCCGGAACTTGCCGTCGAGTTTCTGGTTCGTCGAGTAATAGCCGAGCAGGTAGAACGCGGCCGTCTCGTCGGCGATGCGCCGGACGCCCGTGACCAGATCGTTGGTGTTGACGATCGCGACGCCGCCGGTGTTCTCCGCCATCTCGCGCAGCGTCTGAATCCGGTTGAAACCCTGGTCGGGATCGAGGCCGGACAGGTCGATCGGATGGAAGCTGACGTTGGCGCGTGACGCGGCGCCGAGCAGATCGCGGAACCGTTGACGGAAATCGATCACCGCGAGCTCGCGCACTTGCGCGGCGCAGTCGGTCAGGTTCGCCTCGCCGTCGCGGCGGCCGCCGATGCTGAGCTTGCCGCTCGGGTCGGCACCGATCGCCGGCACGCCGGGCCCGGCCGCGGCCGACAGCGACGGCATCTCGCCGTCGAGCGGAAATCCCTGGGTCGTCAGCAGAACGTGCTTGCGCTGATCGCGCAGGCCGGCCAGCCGCGTCACCAATGCATCGAGGCTGTCGAGCAGCTTGCGCTGCCGGTGTCGCCGAACCGGAATCGACTGCGGCGTATTCGGACCGAGTTGCGTCGGCGGCGGATAGCAGTCGTTCAAGGCTTTCTCGACCGGGTCGCGCCCGATCCGCTCGTTCTCGCCCCAGGCCCAGTAACCTGCCAGCTCGCTTTCGATCGTGTCGAGGCGCCGGCCGAACAGTAACTGCGACACCGGCGTCTCCGGCGTCATGACGCCGAACAGATCCATCGGCCCGATGACGCGGCGGACAAAGTCGCTGATCGGACGTCGCGCCTCGTGCGATCCGTAGAACTTGGTATGCACGGTGTCGAGATAGATCACGAACACCCGTACGCGCGGATCGTCGGCCCAGCGATCGCCCTCTTCCTTGGTGTTCGGATCGCGCCGTTCGGCATCGGCGGCAAACGGCGGCGACTTGATGAAGTCGAAGTTCTCGACGGCCTGCGGCTTGCCGTCCTCGAGCACCTGAAAGTCCGCGGCGGTGAGGCCCTCGACGATCCTGCCGTCGCGGCGCGGGTAGGCGTCGACCGTCACGTAGGTCGCGCCGGCACGAAACACCGGCGGACGTTGTGGCGCCTGCGGTGTCTGGCTGAAGAGAAGCTGCCCGGCGACGCCGAGCAGGATCGCCACAGCACCGGTGGTCCAACCGGCAGAGCGTTGCATGCTCCTCCTGTGGCGCTGGCTCAACGAGTCTATCCCGTGACGCCGCCCGGCGCCACGGGGCGCTGCCACGGCACGCCGAGCTGTCCGCTTTCGCCCAGCGAAATCAGCAGCTCCACCAGATCGGCACGGCGCCAGCCTTTGGCCACTTCCTCGCGCAGCGCGCGATAGGCGCGCGCCGGCGTCCACGCCGGCTTGTACGGACGAATCGACGTCAAGGCGTCGTAGACGTCGACGACGCCGACGATTTGCGCGAGCAGCGGCACGTCCTCGCCTTTCAACCCGTCAGGATAGCCGGTGCCGTCCAGGCGCTCGTGATGATGACGCACAACCGATCGCACGCGGCGCATTGAGCGCAGGCTGCCGAGCAGCTCGTCGCCGACCACCGTATGCCGCTTGATCACGTCGTACTCTTCGTCGGTCAACGGTCCGGGCTTGCGGAGGACGGCGTCGGGCACCGCGACCTTGCCGATATCGTGCAGATGGCCGCCGCGGTGCAGCGCCGCGAGGTCGTCCTCGGGCAGCCCCAGCCCGGCGCCGAGCGTCACCGCGAATTTCGCCAGCCGCTCGCAGTGCCCCTCGGTGTTCGGATCGCGGGCCTCGATCGTGCGCGCCAGGCTCATGATGACCGACTCGGCGGAATCGAGGTCGTCGGTGTAGCGCTTCAGCCGCACCAGCGACTTGACGCGGGCGCGCAGCTCCGCGACGTCCACCGGCTTCGCCAGAAAATCATCGGCGCCGGCTTCGATCGCGCCGATCCGATCTTCCGCCGACGAAAACCCGGTCATCAACACGATCGGCATCAGCCGTGTCGCCGGATCGTGCTTGAGCTGGCGGCAGACATCGATGCCGTCGCGGCCGGGCATGCGGATATCCATCAGCACCAGATCGGGCCGCTCGCGCTGCACGACAAGCAGCGCCTCCGGGCCGCTGAACGCGGTCAGGATGGTGTAGCCGTCCTTGGCCAGCGCCTGTTCGAGCATGAGCACGTTGGTCTTGAGGTCGTCGACCACCAGCACGGTGCCGGCGGCGAGAGCGGGAGCGGGCGTCGACGGCGTCTCGGACGGCATAGGCGATGGAGGAACTGGGTACGCCGTCATTATGGGGCTGAAATCGCGCCCCGCACATCAGACCTTCGGGTTACCGCGCTTTCCGAATCACGGTCGTCACGACGCCGATTTCCCTGCCGGCTTCCAAAACTGTCGCTTTGACGGTGTAGACGCCGGCAGCGAGGTCTTTTGTCGGCGCGTCCACGCCCGCCGAGAGCAGCGTGCCGTCGCGGACCGCGGGCGCCTCCTGACCGAGCACGGCCGACGTCGCGCCTGCGAGCACGAGCTCGAAGCGCACGCTGACCTCGGCCTCGGCCGCGCCGTCGTCGGGATAGAGCTCGAGCCCGACGCGCAGTGTCGTCGCGTCGGCGGGAAGCGTTTCGAGCGCGAGAAACCGCGGCGTCGCGTCGGCACCGCTCCAGGTCAGGAACAGCTCGCTGACCGCGAATCGCCCGAACTTCTTCAGCGTCGCATCGAGGCTGGTCTCGACGCTGCCGATGTTGCCCGCCGCGTCCGCGACAGCGACCCGCAGCCGATAGGCGCCCGGCGCGATCGGAATGCCGAGGGCGACGCGGTAGTCCTCGGTCGCCGTCGTCTGCGTCGCGATCTTCTTGCCGGCCTGCACCGCCTGCCCCGCTTCGTTCACCAGCGTGAACATCGTCGTCAACGGGCCCGGCGCGTTCGCCGGCATCAGCGCATTGACGCCGAGCTCGACGCGATCCCCGGCGCGCTCGCGGCGAAGCGCCGTCGCCAGCGCGATCGGCACGCCGTACGCGACGCCGCCCTGCGCCAGACGCGCGCGCAGCGCGTCGTCGATCGGCACGGCCTCGGCAGCCTCGGATCTGACGAGCGCGTGACGATTGCTCCGCACGGTGACGCCGGGCCGATTGACCTTCACTTTGGCGTCGATGAAGCGATCGCGCTTGATCGACGTCGGCGCGTCGACACCGAGGCGGTAGACGCCGGACGTTTCGGCGATGATTCGCTTGAAAAATCGATCGGCCTGGCCGATGACGGTGAACGCTTCGCCGCCCGCCGCGATCGCGAGTTCATGGACGCCAGACGTCAACGCGAAGGCTTCCTCGCGCCGCGCCTCGGCGCGATAGCCGTTGATATCGCCGGCGTCGACGTCGTTGACCGCTTCGGTGAGCGCGTAGAACTGCACACCGGCTTCGGCGGCGGCGCGGGATACCTGCTTCAGGTCAAACGTTCCGTCGTAGTTCGGCAGCAGGCCCGGTGTGAGCGCGATGATCACCCGCGGCGGCGGCGCGGCCTTGAGCGCCGTGATGATGGTGCGATAGGCCACCAGTTGCGAGCTCGTGCGATGCAGCACGTCCGAGTAGAGGCGCTTGGCGGCGCCCTTCACCATCTCCGCGCAGGCATCGCCAAGTTCGAGGATGGCGCACTCGCGCCCGATCGCCGCGCCGAGGCTCCCCGGCATGCCAGTGACGCTGCCGAATGCACTCAGCCCTTCGAGTTCGCTCAGGTAAAACGGCGCGGTGACGTTTTCATTGCGGCCGACCACCCCCTTGCTCTTGAGGGCGGCCAATAGCGCGGCGCGGTCGCGCGTCGGCGTGACCACCGGCCCTTGACCGCTGGTCGTCGCCAGACCGACGAGATCGCCGAGGTCGAGCGTGTTGAGCATCCGCTCGGCGGCGATCGTGAGTGATTTCCCCTGCCCGGGCTTCGCCGCCAGGTCGTCGATCAAGACGATGACGATGCGTCCGCCGCGGCTGGTGGTCGCGGCGCGTGAGATGTCGTTGGTGACCTCGCGCGCGGGCGCGGCGGACGCCGCCTCGCTCGCAGGCGCCGCGCCGAACGTCGCGTAGTCGAAGGTGCGGACCGGACGGACCTGACCGGACAGCGTGACCACGAAATCTTCAGGCTTCAGCCCGGTGACAGGCATGCCGTCGCGATCGACGACGGTGACGTCAAGCGCGACGAGCTCGACGCCGCCGCGGAACACGGGCGCTTGCTGCGAAGGTGGCGGGGCTTGCTGTTGCTGTTGAGGAGGCGCTTGTTGCGCAAATAGGAACGCCGACGACGACAGCACGCCGGCGGCGGCGAACGCGCGCAAAAAGAGCCCGGCCATCCGGGCTCAGTGTAGCTGGACTCAGCACTCCGCGCTAAGTGCCTCATGCTGATGCTGGATGCCCGGTGCCGATGCTCGTTGCTCAGTGCAGCGTAGACCGGGGCGAGTCAAGACCGAGATATCTCGATCTTGACTCCCCGAGATCTACACCGCACCAGGCATCAAGCACCGGCACCAAGCACAAAGCATCAGCACTACGCACTAAGCTATGCGAGCTGCGTTACCGGCTCCCGAACCAGTAGGTCACGTTGAACCGGATGATGCGCGGCCCAAGAATACCGGTCGGTGACAGGAACGTCGCGATCTGGGTCGTCGGCTGCGTCGTGTCGGCGGCATAGCGCACGCTCGTCAACCCCGTGCCGTTGCGTACGGAGAACGTCGTGTTTGCATTGGTCACGTTGTAGACGTCCATCGTCAACTCGATCAGGCTGCCGGCCCTGGCCTGGAACGAACGGCCGGCGCGGAGGTCCAGCGTGCCGAGCGCCGCCAGTTCGACGGCGCCGCGCGGTTCCGCGTTGATCGTCAGGTTCTGATTGACGCAGTTGGTCGTGATCGACGTGGCGCACGTCGGCACCGCAAACGTCCGCGTCAGCGGCTGGCCGGACGAGATGCGGTAGTTGGCCCCGAACAGAATGCTGTACGGGAACATGTAGGAACCGCTCACCTTGAAGTTGTGTCGGCGGCCGCCGCTCTCGCCGTCGGCGTTGATGAACGCCGCATTCGGGTTGGCGAGGCTCGTCGCCTGGACCGAGGTGTGCGAGTAGGTGTAGCCGGCCAGCACGGTCGAGCCCTGGCTGTACCGCTTGGTGCCGGTGATCTCGATGCCGTTGTATTCCGTCGCCAGGCGATCGTCGTTGATGGTCTTCGTGGCGATGGTGGCGCCGGCGTTCTGGTTGTAGACCTGGATCGGCACGTCGTCCGACGTGCCCGAGACGCCGTCACGGCCGATGTCGTTGACGGTCACCAGCGTGAACTTCGACGGCCAGGACTCCATGTCCGACTCGACCGTTCCCTGCGGGTTGTGCTCGATGCGGTGGATGAACGTCGAGCTCAGGCGGAACCCGGGAAACAGTTCCTGGTCGAGGCCGATCGTCCACTCGTTGCGTGAGGTGCGCAGCAGGGTCTTGTCGAAGGGATTCGGATTCGGGATCGACGTGCTCGACAGCGCGCCGAACTCCCCGCCCACGTACTTGAAGCCGTCCCATACCGCGTTGCCCCTCTGAAAGGACAGATCGCCGTTCTGGTCATTCCAGGCGTAGACCTGGCTGACCGTCCCGTTCGGATTCGGTCCCGGTGTGCCGGTGCCGATCTGGTCGAGGTACTTGCCGACCGTCCCCTTGAGCACCATCTTGCCCTTGCCGGTCAGGTCGTAGGTCGCACTGAACCGCGGCGCCCAGTTCTTCCACAGCGGCGATTCATCGACTGGGTCGAATTCGTCCTTAACTGTGTACGTCGTGAGCGTACCGCCGGTGTTGAGGGAGACGTTCAACCCGGAGATCGTTGTGCCCGACGGGAAGTACTCGCTCGAGGCATGTGACTGCGGCGGGATCGTGCCTTCGACACGTTCCCAGCGAATGCCCGCGACCACCGTCAAGCGCTGCCACGAATAGGAGTCCTGCGCGTACAACGCGGTGTTGGTCACCGCGCGCTCGACGATCGTCGGCGAGTTGTAGACGGTAACCTGCACTGGCCCGGGCGGTTGACTGGCGCTGCCCTGCACGCTGCGGTAAGTGAGGTTGACGTTGCCGACGCGCGAGACCGTCACATCCTCCGGCGTAAATGCGTTGTCGAAACCGGCCCGGATGTCGTGGCGGCCCTTGAGCAATTCAGGAATCGAGTACTGCCAGTTCGAGGTGAACTGCAGCCGCCGCCGGAACATCAACTGGGTCTGAGCGGCGTTGCGCAGCCGGATGCTCGTCGAGTTGTCGAGGATCGACTGCAGGTCGGTCTTCTGCGACAGCGGGAAGTGCGTGTTGTTGTAGTTCAGCTTGGTGTCGCCAAACCACCGCCCGCCAATCACCGTGTTCCAACCGACCTGGAAGATCGCGAACGTGTCATCTTCCGCGGTGTTCGAATCCAGCGTCGTCGTCGTGCCGGCGCCGCGGTTCGGCTTCTTGTACCACTGGTAGTTGTTGTAGGACTCGAGGCGGTTGACCGCATCGAGCGAGTAGGTCAACTTGCCGGTCATGCTGGTGATGTCGGTGGTGTCCTGGGTGTTTCCGCTCAGCGTCTGCGGGATCGCCGGCGGCGAGACCGCCGGATACCCCGGCACATTGACGTGCGTGCGCTGGTCGTTGACCGACCCGAAATAGAAGAACTTGTTCTTGATGATCGGGCCGCCGGCCTGCACGTTGAAGTTCGTGATGAAATCCACGGCGTTCGCGTTCGGCCGGATGCCGGTCGCGCGCAGCTCGGGCGTGATGTTGTCTGCCTGCGTCTCGTCGCTCTGGTACGTGAACAGCCCCGAGCCGGTGAACCGGTTCGTGCCGCTCTTCGTGACCATGTTGATGAACACGCCGCCGGCCGGCACGGAGATGTCCTGCGCCCCCGTCGAGACC
>DASUGM010000103.1:0-32321 GCA_036274055.1 Vicinamibacterales bacterium
GGGGTGTTTTCCACAGATTTGCGGCTTTGGGGGACAAGGGTCGGCGATAGTTAGTCGCCGACCCCCGTCCCCCAAAGCCCTGAATCTGTGGAAAACACCCCCGTCCCCGGAACCAAAACGCGGCTCACGACTCACGATCTCTGGCGATTCCCGTCCGAGTCGCTCTTCGATCGACTCGGACGGGCGGTCTGTGCGGCCGGCTGTCTGCCGCGCAAGGAACTCTACGAGGCGTGGGAAGTCGCGCGCCGGACGCGCCGCCGCTTCCGCGGCGGTCGCGTCCTCGACTGCGGCGGCGGCCATGGGCTGCTCGCACACGTGATGCTGCTGCTCGACGACTCCTCGCCGTCGGCCGTCGTCGTCGACAAGGTCATACCGCCATCGAGTGCGTCTGTGAGCGCGGCCGTCCTTAGCGCCTGGCCGCGCCTGCGCGATCGCGTGACTTACCTTGCCTCGGATCTCGCGGCCATCGCGATCGACGCGACTGACGTCGTGGTCTCCAGCCACGCGTGCGGCGGGCTGACGGACGTGATTCTGGCGCGCGCCGCCGACGCGCGCGCGCGGGTCGCCGTTCTCCCGTGCTGCCACGATCTGACTCGCAACGACGCCGGCGATCTGAGCGGATGGCTCGACGGCGCGCTCGCGATCGACGTCATGCGCGCCGTGCGGCTGAAAGAGCGGGGCTACGAAGTCTGGACGCAGACGATCCCGGCGGCGATCACGCCGAAGAATCGGCTGTTACTCGCCAGGCCGACAGCACCATGAAGGTTCCTTGAAGGATTCTGTAGGAACGTGAAGGAGCTTCGTTGGTCTTGAAACGCAAGAAATTCCTTCATGCTCCTACAGAATCCTCCAACGGATCCTTCACGGTGCTGTCTAGATCCGTAGCTCGACCGGCTTTCCCTCAAACGTCACCGATTGAATCGACAGCGATCCGGGCACGCGCGCCAGAATCGTCCGCCGCATCGGCGCGCGCATCCGCGATCCGGGCGCAAGCGAAAGCGACAGCGTTCGACTCGCGTCACGCCAGGTCATGACGATGCCCATCCAGTCGCCGTTGCGATACTCGAACGACTTACCGTCATCTTCGTACAGCGTGAATCGCCTGTCGGCACCCGGATAGACGACGATCGTCAGCGGCCCGTCCACGGCGTCATCCGTGTACTGCTTCACCGGCCCCGTCGGCACGATCGCGCCCGCACGCACGTAGAGCGGCATCGTCTCGAGATCGACCGCGCGTTCGACCTCGCGGCCGCCATCGGTGCGTTGACCGGTCCAGTAGTCGTACCATGCGCCGCGCGGCAGATACAGCGTGCGCGACGTTGCGCCTCTTTCAACGACCGGCGCGACCAGGATGTCGCGACCCCACAAGTACTGATCGCCGCGCGCGACCGCGATCGGATCGTCGGGGTAGTGCAGCCACATCGATCGGATGATCGGCAGGTTCGTCTCCGCGCACTCGCGCACCGCGGAGTAGAGGTACGGCATCAATCGATATCGCAGCTCGAGATACTTGCGGCAGATCGGCTCGACGCGCTCGTCATGCAGCGCCTCGGGCGGCGGATCGCCGGCGCCGCCGCCATAGCCGGCCCATTCGCTGATGCCGACGGTGCCGCGATTCCAGCCGAAGGGCAGCCGCAGCTGCCATGACCGGCCGTGCGATCGAAACAGCGGGTTGAATGCCCCGAACTGAAACCAGCGCACGTAAAGTTCGCCGGTCAGTTCGGGCGTCGGCACGAACCCGCCGATGTCCGTGCCCCAGAACGGAATGCCCGAGAGCGCGGTGTTCACCGCGACCGGCACGTGCGCCTTCAGCGTGTCCCACGTCGAGTAGATGTCACCCGACCAGAGAAACGCGCCGTAACGCGACATCCCCGGATAGCCGTTGCGATGCAGCGCGTAGGCGCGCTCGTTCGGCCGATAGAGCTGGCTGCCTTCCCAGTACATGCGAATGCGATTCAGGCGCGAGGTCGGATCGTAGGCGTCACCTTGATCCGGCCACCAGCCGTCGACACCGATGTCGAACAACGGCTTGTGCGCGGGCCAGTAGCACGACACCTGCCGCTCCGGCGGCCACGCGCCGGGCTGGCCCTGCGCGTTCGGCAAGCGTCCCGGCGGAATCGGCGGCGCCGTGCACGGATCGTTGACGCCGCCAGTAAACACGCGACCCTCGACCGCGACGTGCAGCACGATCTTGAAGTGCTCTGCGTGCAGCGTGTCGATCATCTTCTTCGGATCGGCGAAGTTCGTCGGATGCCACGTGAACTCGCCGTTGTGCGTGTTCCATCCCGACGGGCTGAAGTCGGTGCCGAGATAGATCAGCGCATCGCACGGCAGCTTCTTTTCGCGAAACGTCCGAGCGATGCCGAGGATCTGATCCGGGCCCTCGAGCGTGCGATGCGACTGCTGATAGCCGAACGTCCACAGCGGCGGCATTTCCGGCCGGCCGGTGATCTTCGAGTACTCGAGCATCAACACCGCCGGATCCGACGTCGCGGTGACGAACACATCGAGCGGCGCCATCGTCGTCGCCGGCACGGCCTGCGGCGCGTTGACCTGATTGCCGCCCGGCGGCGTCGGCGGCGTCATCATCGGCGTGAAGACGCCGTCGCCGCCAGCTTGCGTGGCCGAAGCGCCGTCGGCGCGAAGGCCCGCGGAAAGATCAAATCCGCCCAGCGGCTGGTGAATGAACATCCCCCAGCCGTCGGTGCCGATCAGCCACTGAATCGGCACGCGGCCGCCGTGCGTGCGGAGTTGATAGCCGCCCTGACCGCTGCGCCCGCGATCGATCGTGCCCTTGCGATCGAATTGCTGCCCGCCTTCGCCCAGCCCAAGCAGCGGTCCTTTCGGCAGGCGGAACTTCATCGCCGGCGTCGTCGCGTCGAGCGTGAGTGTCTGCACGGCCTCGCCCTTGAGCGTCTCGACATGCAGCGTCGGCGGCGCGTCGGTGAATCGGACGCGAAGATTGCCGGCGGTCACCTGCTTCAGCGGCGCCGCCGCGCGCGCCCGCGCCAGCGCGCGACCCCACTCGCTCTGCACCAGCGATCCGTCGACTGGCAGCGGTGCCACCGCGCCGGCGGCGATCGGCAGCACCAGAATCCGAACCGTAACCGGGCTGACGGAAGTGACGACGATCTCGACCGGCGATCCGCCGACGACGATGTCGGCGCCCTGGCCGCGGATGACACCGCCGCCAAGCGCGACCGCGGCGCCGGCCGCGCCCAATTGCTTGATCGCGTCGCGCCGGGTGACGCCGGTCGGATTCGTGTCGCTCATCGCATGTCCTCGCTTATTTCGTGACGCTGAACGCGTAGACCGTACGCGACTTGAATGTCTGGCCCGGCCGCAGAATCGTCGACGGAAACCCGGGATGGTTCGGCGAGTCAGGGAAGTGCTGCGTCTCGAGGCAGACGCCGCTGCGGCGGACGTATAACGTCTTGCCCTTGCCGACGATCGTGCCGTCAAGTTTGTTGCCGGAGTAGAACTGCAGTCCCGGCTCGGTGGTGCTGATTTCGAGGGCGCGGCCGGATGACGAGTCTTCGAGCCGGGCGGCAAGCACGAGGCCCGGACCGTTGCGATTGAGCACGAAGTTGTGGTCGTAGCCGCCGCCGACCTTCAGCTGCGGATCGGCCGCTTCGATGCGCGCGCCGATGCGCGTCGGCGTGCGGAAATCGAACGGCGTGCCGGCGACGCTGACGATCGCGCCAGTGGGAATCTGCGTGTCGTCGACCGGCGTGTAACGGTCGGCGTTAACCGTCAGCATCTGGTCCGTTATCTCGCCCGAGTTGTGTCCGGCGAGATTGAAGTAGCTGTGCTGCGTCAGATTGATTGGCGTCGCCTTGTCGGTCGTCGCGGTGTAGTCGACAACCAGCTCGCTCTTCGTAGTCAGGGTGTAGACGACCCGGACTTTCAATGTGCCGGGATAGCCCTCCTCGCCGTCCGGGCTGGTGCGGGTGAACGCAATCGTGGAGTCACCGGGCGTGGGCGGTGCGACTTTCTCGACGGCCCAGATGACTTTGTCGAAGCCCTTGACGCCGCCATGCAGGTGGTTCGGCCCGTTGTTGACGGCGAGCGCGTATTCGCGTCCATCGAGCCTGAACTTGCCGTTTGCGATTCGGTTACCGTAGCGGCCGACGACCGCACCGAAGAATCTCGAGCGATTCAGATAGCCGTCGATGTCGTCGTGACCGATGACGACGTCCGCCAATCGGCCGTTGCGATCGGGCACGAGAATCGACGTGATGATCGCGCCGTAGTTGATCGCGCGAATCGACATGCCGGTCGGATTCGCGCTCGCCAGCGTATAGACGTCGACCGGCGTGCCGTCGGGCAGCGCGCCGAACGGCCGGCCCTGCGGCGGGGGGCCATTGACCCGGGTGGGCCGGGGTCCATTGGCCCCCAGGACGATCGTGGTGGTGATCGCTACGAGCGCGATCGCGATCGCGATCAGTCGCGTCACGGGCGCAGCACCTCGACGACGGCGGCGAAGTCCATGGCGTTCCACGGCGTTTGCGACGCCAGTTGAAACCGTCCCAGCGCCGCCCGCGCGGTTTCGAGATCGACGCCGTGCCGCTGGCCCTCGGCGATCGCGTACGACAGATCCTTCGTCATCAGCCCGAGCTTGAAGTTGACCGCGTAGTCGCGCGACGCCATCCGGTGTGACACCGCCTTGATCAGCGGGCTCCCGGGCGCGCCGTTCTGCAGTACGCCGAGCGAGGCCTCGAGCGACAAGTTCGACTGCTCGATCAACACGACGGCTTCCGCCAACGCCGCCGCCTGCACGCCGCAGAGGTAGTTGTTGATCAGCTTCAAGCGCGCGCCGCTGCCCCCGGGTCCGACATGGACGACGTTGCGGCTCATCGCGGCGAGCACGGGACGCACACGCTCGAGCGCGGCCGCGTCGCCGCCGACGAGAAACTGCAGCTCGCCGTTTGCCGCCTGAGTCCTGCTGCCCGTGACCGGCGCGTCGATCGTCGCGCAGCCTTTTGCCGCCGCGAGCGCGGTGAGTTCAGCCACCCAGGCTGGCGACACCGTGCTGCACTCGATCGCCGTCGCGCCGCGCGGTACGCGCTCGAGCGCCCCATCCGATCCCGCCCACACCGACCACGACGCGGCATCGTCGGCGACCATGCTGATGACGATGTCGGCATCGGCGGCAGCGTCAGCCGGGGTCGATGCGACGGTCGCGCCGAGATCGCGCAACGGCTCGGCGGCCGACGCCGTGCGATTCCACACGGCGAGGGGAAAACCCGCTGCAGCGAGCCGGCGCGCCATGCCGCCGCCCATGACGCCGAGACCGAGAAATGCGATCCGTTGTTTTGAACTCATAAGCAGAGCGATGACCTCGGGGACCCGTGGTCATGTTATTACTCCGGTCCCACCGATGCGCTGGCGAATCGCGACTCTCGTGTTTGCGGCTATCGCGATCAGCTATCTCGATCGCCAGGCGCTGCCGGTCGCCGTCGCCGCGATCCAGAAGGACATCCCGCTCACCAATACGCAATTCGGCGGGCTCAACTCGATGTTCCTGCTCGCCTACGCGCTGATGTATGCGGGCGGCGGCGCGCTGATCGATCGACTGGGAACGCGTCGCGGGTTCGCGATCATCATGATCGGCTGGTCGCTGGCGTGCGCGAGCCACAGTCTGGCCGGCGGCGTGATCGCGCTAGGCATCAGCCGGTTCCTGCTTGGCGCCGGCGAAGGCGGCGGCTTTCCGGCCGCGACCAAAGTCATCGCCGAGTGGTTTCCGGTACGCGAGCGGTCGACGGCGATGGGGCTGGTCAACGCCGGCACTGCCGTAGGCGCCGTGATCGCGCCGCCGGCGATCGCGGCGATCGTCCTCTACGGACACTGGCGGTGGGTGTTCGTCGCCTGCGGAGTGGTGGGGTTGATCTGGTCCGCCTGGTGGCTGGCGAGCTATCCCTCAGGTCACGCCACGGAAATCGAATCACGCCGGGACGGCGAGAGCTCCGAGGCGCAGGGAACGCGCTTCTCCTGGACAGAACTTCTGTCTCTCCGCCAGGTGCGCGGGCTGGTCTTCGCGAAGTTTCTCACCGACGCGGCGTGGTTTTTCTACATCTCGTGGCTGCCGAAGTACCTCTACGATGCGCGCGGCTTCGACACGAAGCAGGTCGGCTACTACGCGTGGGTGCCGTTTGCAGCGGCGGGGATCGGCAGCCTGCTCGGTGGCTGGTTCTCGAGCCGTTTGATCGCGCGCGGCAGGTCGGTTGATTTCTCGCGCAAGCTCGCGCTCGGCCTGTCGGCGGTGGTCATGCCCGGGATCATTTTCGTCACCCGGGTGCCTGTCGAATGGGCAATCGTGCTGTTCAGTCTGGCGTTCTTCGGACAGCAGTCGTGGTCGACGCTGGTGATGATCGTGCCGACCGACCTGTTCGAGCGCCGCATTGTCGCCTCGGTCGCCGGTTTAGTCGGGTTTGGCGGCGCGATGGGCGGCCTGCTGATGAACCAGATCGCCGGCCGCCTGCTCGATCTCGGCTTCGGCTATCAGACCGTGTTTTCCATCGTCGGCATGTTGCACATCACCGCGTTCGTGGTCATCCTGATCGCGATTCCGCGCATCGTTCCTATCGTCGGAAGGCAGACCGCTTCATGAGAATCACTGAAGTCCGCACGCGCGTCGTCGAATGGCGCGGCCCGACGGTGCCGCCGCAGCCGCATTTCTGCACGAATCCGATGGACTTGCTGTCGCTCTCCACCCTTCGACCTGGCTCAGGACAGGGAGACGCGATGGCCGGGTTCCGTTTTCACGGCTGGGTGATCGTCGAGATCTTCACCGACGCCGGCCATGTCGGCATCGGCAACGCGGCGCTGTCGCCGCGATTGACGAAGCAGTGCATCGATCTGTATCTCACGCCGCTGCTCATCGGCGCCGACCCGTTCGACGTCGAATTCCTGTGGCAGCTGATGTACCGGAAGACGATGGCGTTCGGCCGCAAAGGTGTCGGCATGACCGCGATCAGCGCCGTGGACATCGCGTTGTGGGACGTCCTCGGCAAGGCCGCGAAGCAGCCGGTGTTCAAGCTGCTCGGCGGCCGGACGAAGCAAACGATTCCCGTCTACGCGAGCCGCCTCTACTCCGGTCCGCTCGACGAGCTCGCCTCCGAAGCGAAAAAGTACAAGGATGCCGGCTACAAAGCCGTGAAGATGCGCTTCGGCTGGGGGCCGGTCGACGGCGCCGAAGGGATGCGGCACAACGTCGATCTCGTCCGCACCGCGCGCGAGGTGCTCGGCGACGACATCGACATCATGGCCGACGCCTACATGGGCTGGAACCTCGACTACGCGCGCCGGATGATCCCGCGGCTCGAGCCGTTCAATTTGCGCTGGCTCGAAGAGCCGGTGATTCCCGACGACATTCAGGGCTACGCGCAGCTCAAGGCGATGAACCGCATTCCGATCGCCGGCGGAGAACACGGCTTCACGCAGTACGAGTTCCGCGACCTGCTCGAAGCCCGCGCCGTCGACTACATCCAGTACGACACCAACCGCGTCGGCGGCATCTCACAGGCGCGCAAGATCAATGCGATGGCCGAGTCGTTCGCCGTGCCGGTGGTCCCGCACGCCGGCCAGATGCACAACTACCACCTGGTGATGTCGAGCCTGAACTCGCCGATGGCGGAGTTCTTTCCACCGGTCGACGTCGAAGTCGGCAACGAGCTGTTCTGGTACATCTTCGACGGCGAACCGGTGCCGCAGAACGGCGCCATCGATCTACGCGACGACGTGCCCGGGCTGGGGTTGACGATCAAGGAAGCTGCGCTGAGCAAGTTCGATGTGATCGAGTAACGAGCCACGAGCGACAGCACCGTGAAGGATCTTTGAAGGAGTTTGCAGGAGCGTGAAGGAGCTTTATTGGGTTTGAAAACCCAGGATCTCCTTCACGCTCCTGCAGATTCCTCCAGAGATCCTCCACGGTGCTGTCGAGTCATTGGTTCAGCTCATCAACGTCGGCCTCGCCGCCTGCACGAGCTTCGGCGCCTCGAGCCGGTCGCCGCGATAGTGCGTCACTTCCCCGAAGCGCCGATGCGATTCCCAGTCGGTGCGCGCGGCCGCGATCTCCTCGGGCGTGCGCGCGACGAAGTTCCACCACATCAGGATCTTTTCTTGGAATGGCGCGCCGCCGATGAGCAGGACGCGGCCGCCGGTGGCGCTGACGAAGTCGGCGTGGCCGCGCCCGAGGCCGAGATAGTGGAGCATCCGCGGCGCCAGCGGCTCGCCGTCGATCGCTGCGTCGCCGTCGAGCACGAGCACCGCGTGCTCGAACGCCGGATCGAGCGGCAGCGTCAGGATATGGCCGGCATGGATGAGCAGGTCCGCGCCGACGATCGGCGAGAAGTACGGCGCCGGCGACGTCGCGCCGCCGAGCGTACCGGCGAAAATCCTGGCGATGCCGCCGCGTGATTCGATCGCCGGCACGCGGTCGACGTGTGCGAACCCTGCCGCGCTGTCGCGGACGTCATCCGGCAGCGCCGTCCACAACTGCACGCCGTTGAGTCTGCCGGAATGGTCGCGCGGCGTCTGTTCGGCATGCGCGATGCCGCCGCCCGACGTCATTACGTTCACGCCGTCCGGCCGGAGCAGTGACTGGTTGCCGAGACTGTCGTCGTGCTCGACTTCGCCGTCGAGCAGCCACGTGACCGTCTGCAAGCCGATGTGCGGATGCGGAGCGACGTCCATCGGCCGCCCGGCGCTGAAAGTGAGCGGTCCGTAGCGATCCAGGAAACACCACGGCCCGACCATCCGCCGTTCGCGGATGGGCAACGCGCGGGCGACGACGAGATCACCGATGCGGGTTTCGCGCGCCGGAAACGACTCCATCGGCACACGGTAACACCGGCGCGATCAGACCGGCGGCGGCCCGACGTAGCGCGCGCGCGGGCGAATCAGCTGGTCGGAGGCGTACTCCTCAATCGCGTGCGCAATCCAGCCGAGCGTCCGCCCGGCGGCGAACAGAATCAGCGGCGCTTCGGGCGGCAGGCGATACGCCGCGGTGATGGCCGCCAGACCGCAGTCGAGGTTCGGCGCGTCGCCGAGGACGTCGGTGCCGGCGCGCGTCAACAGCCGGTACGGCCGCCAGGCCGCCTCGTTGCCGCTGGCGGCCGCCAGGCGCAACAGCGACGTCGCGCGCGGATCACCGTGCGGATACAACGGATGGCCGAAGCCGGGAATCGGCTCGCCGCGCCGCAACCGTTGCGCGACCGCCGCGCGGGCCGCCGCCGGCGTCCGAGTCTCCGCCGCCAGCGCGATCACGTGCCCGGCTCCGCCCCCGTGCTTGTAGCCTTTCAGCGTCGCCATTGCCGCAGACACGACGTCGTATGGAGAGGCGCCCGCCGATGCGGCGCAGCGGGCGGTGAACGCCGACACATTCAGCTCATGGTCGGCGCAGAGCACGAGGGCAGCGCGAATCACGTCACCGACCGCGCGCCGGTTCGGTGCCCACGCCTGCTGCAGACAGCGATGCAGCGGCTCGCGCGATGGCCGGCCGAGCAGGAGCGTCGCGAACAGGCGAACGATGCGGCCGCCGGTGCGGCGGACGGCGGCGGGACGCAAATCGAGGGACGCGAGGTCGGTGATGGCCCCAACCGGAAGCGCCGCCTGCAGCAGCACAAACGGTTCGTCGGCGCAGGCGCGCAACTGTGCGACGCGGCGCGGCGACAACGGGCACGGCTGGTCGAAGATGCGGACGCTCTCGCTCGCCGGCGCATTCCACAGCAGTGCCGCGGTGGCTTCGGCGGTGGCTGTGTTGGCCAGCCCGATCGCGTCACGGCCGCGGTAGTAGAGCGCGCCGTCGTGAATCAGCGTGATTGCCGACTCGAGCACCGGGCCGCCCCAGTGCAGCCCCTGCGCGGCCGCCTTGGCCGGATCGCGCCGCGCCTCCTGGCGCGCTTTGAGGCGCGCGACGTCTTCGCGGGCGTAGCGCCGCTCGCGCGTCCGGCCGGCGACCGGCTCGGAATGCAACAACCCGCGGCTGACGTAGGCATAGAGCGTCGCGGCGGTGACCCGCAGCTCAGCCGCGGCCTGGGCGGCCGTCAGGTAATACATTGATCTATCAATCAATATTGACAAGCTTACCAGACTGCCGAACGATCAACTCATGACCCAGGGACTGGAAGGCGTTGTTGCCGCGACGACGCGGTTGAGTCTGGTGGATGGCGAGGCCGGACGGCTGGTCATCGCCGGCTACCTCGTCGACGATCTGGCGCCCCGCGCGACCTTCGAAGAGGTCGTGTATCTGCTGCTGCACGGCCGACTGCCTGACGACGGCGAGCGCGCCGCGCTCACCGCGGACCTCGCGCAGCGCCGGACGCTGCCGCCGATCGCGGCGGCGGTGCTGCGCGCCGCCGCCGACGCCAGGACGCCGCCGATGGACGCGCTGCGCATGGTGGTGCCGCTGCTCAGTCTCGGCCGCCGCGCCGATGCGATGGACGATGCGCTCACCGCGATCGCGGCGTTTCCGACCATCGTCGGCGCCTATTGGCGGACGCTCACCGGCGCGGCGCCGGTGCCCGTACGGACCGATCTCGGTCACGCCGCGCACTACCTGCATCAGGTGTTCGGAGTTGCGCCCTCGGTCGAGCGCGCGCGTGGTCTCGAAACCTACCTGAACACGGTGTGCGATCACGGCCTCAACGCCTCGACGTTCACGGCGCGCGTGATCGTCTCGACACAGTCGGATGTCATCTCGGCGCTGACCGGCGCGGTTGGCGCACTCAAGGGCCCGCTCCACGGCGGCGCGCCCGGTCCGGCGCTCGACATGGTCTTCGATATCGGCTCCGCCGATCGCGCCGAGGCCGGCATTCGCGCCCGGCTCGATCGGGGCGAACGTCTGATGGGCTTCGGTCATCGCGTCTATCGCGTCCGCGATCCGCGCGCCGATGTCCTCGCCGCGGCCGCCGAGCGGTTCTACGCCACGGACGGCGACCGTTCGCTCTACGATCTGGCGCGCGCCGTCGAGGCCGCGGCGCTGCGACAGCTGCGCGAGCGCAAACCCGATCGCCGGCTCGACACCAACGTCGAGTTCTACACCGCGCTGCTATTGCACGGACTGGGATTGCCGACCGAACTCTTCACGCCGACGTTCGCCGTCGGCCGCGCCGCCGGCTGGGCCGCGCATTGTCTGGAACAGATCAAGGACGGGCGGTTGATCAGACCGCAGTCGGAGTACGTCGGGCCCGACGGGCTGTCTTACACCGACACGTTGGCTCAAGGCTCACGGCTCAGGGCTCGGTGATCCTGAGCCTACTGCCCGCCTCGGCCTCGCCCGCCGCGGCCAGGATTGAGCAGCGTCGCGCGCTGCGCGAGCGCGGCGTTCACCTTGAACTCGATGCCGAGCCGCCCGATCTCGGCGGTCGCTTTCGTCGGATCGCCCGAGACGCCCGAGTCGCGCGGGCCGCCGAACGGCTTGACCATGTCCTTGCGCACGGCTTGCGGCCGCACGTACATCAGCTGCGCGGTGTCGCTGATGCCGGCGTGGCTGCCGATCATCCGATCGTCGTAGCCGTACTGCGCGAGCAGCCAGGCGCGGTAGTGCTCGCGGCCTTCGTTGTAGTACGCGGTGAGCGCCAGCACTTTCACGCCGGCGTCCTTCCATTCTTCGTTGAGCTTCGTCGCCGTCGCGGTCAGCCCGGCCTGGTTGCCGCCGCTGTCGCCGATGAGCAGGATCTCCTTGAAGCCGTGCGCTTTCAGGCTGCGCGCCGCGGCGTCGAGCAGCGAGTCGTACATCGGCGATGGATTCGAGATCGTGCCCGGACCGGCGTTGTCGGGGTTGCCTTCGGGCACGTACTGGATCGTCGGCGCGATCAGCGCGTTCTTGAGCTTGCGCGCCATGACGTTGGCGGCAAACGTCACCGTGTAGTTATGTTTGCCGAGCACCATGTGGTACCCGTTCTTCTCGGTGCCGCCAGTGGGAATGATCGCCGTCGTCTTGCCGGCCTTCATCAGGTCGCGCGTTTCTTCCCACGTGAGTTCGTCGATGTAGAGCGTGTCGGGCGGCGTCGTCGCGGGCGCGTCCGGCGCGGTTTCCATCGTCGGACGCGGCGCGGCGCGCGGCGCGGGCGGCGCTGCCGATTGCGCCGCGGACTCGGCGCCGGCGGCAGCGTTGCCGCGTCCCGCGTTGCCGCGTCCCGCGTTGCCGCCGCCCTGACGTCCGGCACCGCCACGGCCTTCGCCGCCGGCGCGCGCGGCGGGGAGACCCGCCGGCTGGATCGTGCCGGACATCAGTCCTTTGATCTGCGCGAGCGCGTTGTCCACTTTGATCTGGATGAAGATCTTGCCGAGCGCGGCCGTCGACTTCGACGGGTCGCCGCTGACGCCGCTGTTCTGATAGCCGCCGCCGGGCGCGAACTTGTTCTTGCGGACGTGCCTCGGGTTGACGAACAGCATCTCGGAGGTGTCGAGGATGTTGGCGTGGCCGCCGATCTGATCTTCGGGAATGCCGACTTTCTCGGCGACGTACTTGTTCTGGTCGGCGTGGGATTTGTCGTAGTAGTCGCCAATCCAGTACGCCCGCGCCTGATCCTTCCAGAGCTCGTTGAGCTGGATGGCGGCCAGCCGCATGCCGGTCTGATTGCCGCCTGACTCACCGAGAAAGAGGATCGTCTTGAAGCCGCCGGCCTTCAGGCTGCGCGCCGCGTTCTTCAGCAGCTCGATGAACCGGTCCTGGGGCAGGGTGATCGTGCCAGGCTTGCCCATGTGACCCCCCGGGTTTTCCCAGCTGCCCTCGGGGACATAGGTGATCACTGGCGCGACGAGCGTTTTTCCGAGCCCTCGGGCGACTTTGTCGGCGGCGTATTCCATGACGAACTTGTGCTCCCCGTCGACCATATGGGGGCCTTTTTGCTCGGTCCCGGCGGTGCCGATGATGACGTTCGTCGTCCCGGCTTTGACCAGGTCTCTCACCTCCGCCCAGGTCAGATCCTCCAAAAACACAGTATCCGGGGGCCTTCCGGCGGGGGAGGTGGGGGGAGCATCCCCGCGCTGGGCTCCGACCGAAGCGATGCTCAAAAGGAAACAAATCACCCCTGCCAGTCGTTTCATAGGCACCCCGTTGGCGGCCATTGTAGGGGATTCGGAAGCCCTTCTATAAATGAGGGATACGGGCCTAAAAGGCCGATAATGGAAACGGGTCGTACGTTATAGTTCGGCGGCACTCGACCGTTCGTCACAACGCTTGCCCCTACGGCAAGTGACGCACGATCGATCGTTTTCGGGAGTGGGAGAACGATGACGCGTGGCACGTGGGCGTTACTCGGTACCTTTGCGCTCGGCGTAGCGTTTGCTACGAACACCGGCGCGCAGCGCGCATCTGTACCCGATGTGCTTCATCCGGTGACTGCGCACGCGCAAGCGGCGACGACGGCGACGGCGAAATCGCAGCAGCCCGCGGCGCCGGCCGCCGCGACCAACGATCCGAGCGCGGTGGTCGCCACCTACTGCGTCACGTGTCACAACGACAAGACGAAGCGCGGCGATCTCACGCTGCAGACCTTCGACCTCGCGAAAGTCACCGACCTGCCGGAGACCGGCGAGAAGATGATCCGCAAGCTGCAGGCCGGCATGATGCCGCCGCCCGGCTACAAGCGCCCGGATCCGACGACCTATCAGAACTTCATCACCGCGCTCGAGACGCGGCTCGATGCCGCTGCCGCCGCCAAGCCCAATCCCGGTACGAAAGTCTTCACCCGCCTCAACCGCAAGGAATACCAGGCGGCGGTGCGTGATCTGCTCGGCATCGAGGTGGACGCCGGCGCGTGGCTGCCGCTCGATCAGATGAGCGCGAACTTCGACAACATCGCCGACGAGCAGGCGATGTCGGCGACGTCGGTCGAGGCCTATCTGAACGCCGCGACCGAGATCAGCAAGCTCGCGGTCGGTGATCGCAACGCGCCGAAAGTCGATCGCACCTACAACAACGCCAGCTACGCGTCGCAGCATCCGTGGGATCAGCTCGAGGGCGCGCCGTACGGCACTCGCGGCGGCATCGTCGTCAATCACGTATTTCCGGCCGACGGCGAGTACTCGTTCGAAGTCACGGTGAACTCGGGCGACAACTCGCGCTTCGAAGACATCGACGTCTCGCTCAACGGCGAGCGCCTGGCGCTGCTGCGGTTCGAGAACGGCGCGACCAAGGACGCCGACGGCCGCGGCGCGATTCCGGTGCTCAGCGAGAAGGTGTTCATCAAGGCCGGTCAGCACAAGATCGCCGCGGCCTTCGTGCGGCGTTTCGACGGGCCGTATGAAGATTTGATTCGCCCGCACGACTGGTCGTACGCGGGCGGCGGATCGGGCGGCACGCCGATTACCACGCTGCCGGGCGTGCGCGACCTGATCATCCGCGGGCCATTCAAGACCACCGGCGTGTCGGAGACGGCAAGCCGCCAGCGCATCTTCACGTGCCGGCCGCTGAGCCAGGCCGACGAGCGGCCGTGCGCGAAGCAGATCGTCTCGCGGCTCGGCATGTCGGCGTATCGCCGGCCGATGACCGCGGCCGAAGTCGACAAGATGATGCAGTTCTACGATGTCGGCGCGGCGAAGAACGGCGGCTTCGAAGGCGGCGTCACGCACGCGCTCGAAGCGCTGCTGGCGAGCCCGTATTTCATCTTCCGGATGGAGAAGCAGCCGGCCACGGTGAAGCCCGGCATGAGCTACAAGGTCAGCGACATCGATCTCGCGTCGCGCCTGTCGTTCTTCCTGTGGGGCGCCCCGCCGGACAAGGAACTGCTCGGCCTCGCGACCAGCGGGCAGCTGTCGAATCCGGTCGTTCTCGAGAAGACGACGCGGCGGATGATCGCCGATCCGCGCAGCGAAGCGCTGGGCACGCGCTTCGCCGGCCAGTGGCTGCGCCTGCAGGACATCGAGAAGGTGCACCCGGATCCGAACTTCTTCCCGAACTTCGACGACAACCTCGCCGAGATGATGCGCACCGAGACGAAGATGTTCTTCAACTATCTCGTCAAGGAAGATCGCAGCGTCCTCGATCTCTACCGCGCCGATTTCACGTTCGCCAACGATCGCCTCGCGCGCCACTACGGATTCCCGGGCGTCGCCGGCTCGCAGTTCCGCAAGGTTGCGTATCCGGACAACACGCGGCGCGGTCTGCTCGGCCAGGGCAGCATGCTGGTGCAGAGCTCGTACGCGAACCGCACCTCGGCGGTGCTGCGGGGCAAGTGGGTGATGGAAGTGCTGCTCGGCACGCCGCCGCCGCCGCCGCCGCAGGACGGTTCGGTGCCGGCGTTCGAGAAGAGCGCTGAAGTCGCCAACGGCAAGATCCTGACGACCCGCGAACGCATGGAGCTGCATCGGGTGAGCCCGAGCTGCAACTCGTGCCACAAGTTCATCGATCCGATTGGCCTGGCGCTCGACAACTTCGACGTCACCGGCAAGTGGCGGCTGCAGGAGAACGGCAGCCCGCTCGACACCCGCGGCGATTTCTACGACGGCACGCCGATCTCGTCGCCGGCCGAGTTGTCGGCGGTGCTGCTCAAGCGGCCGATTCCGCTGGTGCGCACGTTCACGGAAAACCTGCTGGCCTACGCGCTGGGCCGGCGCGCGGAGTACTACGACATGCCGACGATTCGCGCGATTCAGCGATCGGCGGCGACGACTGACTACAAGATTTCGTCCTTCATCGTCGGTGTGGTCATGAGCGACGCGTTCCGCATGAAGCGGGCCGACGTCGCGCCGGCGGCCGATATCAGGGCTGCCGCGAAAGACATCAAGTAACTCTGAGGAGCCGAGACATGCAGTTCATCACGGGAAAGCATCTGCCTCGCCGGACGTTCTTGCGCGGAATGGGCGCAGCCGTCGCACTGCCGTTTCTTGATGCGATGACACCGGCCGGGTTGAGCGGCCAGAAAGCTGCCTCGGCCGCCGCGGCGAACAAGATGACGCGGTTGATCTGCATCGAGGAAGTGCATGGCCTCGCCGGCTGCACGACCTTCGGCGCGAGCAAGTACTTGTATGCGCCGGAGCAAGTCGGGCGCAACTTCACGCTGGTGCCGGACAACCCGCTGTCCGCGCTCGACAAGTACAAGGATCAGCTGACCATCATCAGCAACACCGACTGCAAGATGGCGGAAGCGTTCGCGCCACCCGAAATCGGCGGCGACCACTTCCGCTCGAGCGCGGTGTTTCTGACCCAGTCGCACCCGAAGCAGACGCAGGGCTCGGACATCTGGGCCGGCACGTCGCTGGATCAGATGTACGCCAAGCAGTTCGGCCAGAGCACACCGCTGCCGTCGATGCAGTTCTGCATCGAGAACCTCGACCAGGCCGGCGGCTGCACCTACAACTACTCGTGCGCCTACACCGACTCGATCAGCTGGGCGTCGCCCAACGAGCCGCTGCCGATGATTCGCGACCCGCGCGTCGCCTTCGACATGCTGTTCGGCGCCGGCGCGACCCCGGAGGCGCGCGCCGCCAATCGCCAGACCCGCCGCGGCATTCTCGACTGGATCTCCGGCGAAGTCGCCGGCATCCGCGCCCAGCTCGGATCGTCCGACAAAGTCCGCCTCGATCGCTATCTCGACAACATCGGCGAGGTCGAGCGCCGCATCCGGATGATCGAAGCGCGGAACAGCAGCGGCGAGGATCGCGAGCTGCCCGATGCGCCGGCTGGCGTCCCCGATTCGTTCTCGGAGCACATGCGGCTGATGTTCGACCTGCAGGTGCTCGCGCTGCAGACCGACATGACCCGCGTCATCGCCTTCAAGACCGGCCGCGACGCCCAGAACCGCGTCTTCCCGGAGAGCGGTTCCAGCCAGCCGTTCCACCCCGCCTCGCACCATGGCAACAACGAGGCGCGCATCCTCGAGTTCAACAAGATCTGCAAGTACCGCGTCGGCACGATGGCGTACTTCCTCGACAAGATGAAGAACACGATGGACGGCGACGCCAGCCTGCTCGACAAGTCGATGATCATGTGGGGCTCGCCGATGGCGGACCCCAACGTGCACAACCACCGTCGCTGCCCGCTCGTGCTGATGGGCGGCGCCAACGGTCAGCTCAAGGGCGGCATCCATCTCAAGGCCGACGAGGGCACGCCGATGGCGAACGTGATGCTGACGGCGATGCACAAGCTCGGCATGAACGTCGAGTCGTTCGGCGACAGTACTGGCGAGTTCTCACTGGCTTAGGACGGTTGGCTCAGGGCTCACGGCTCATGGCTCGGCGAACGAACACCGAGCCCTGAGTCGTGAGCCTTGAGCCGTCTTAGAGGGATACCGCGATGAAGCGCCTAATCGTTCACTTCGGCTTTGCGTTGCTGGTAAGCAGCGCGCTGCTATCCGCTCAACAGTCCTCGTCCTCGGTCGCCGACGCGGCTCGTCGCGGTGATGCGGCGGCGGTGAGAACGCTGCTGCAGCAGGGCGCCGACGTCAACGCGGCGCTGGGCGACGGCATGACGGCGCTGCACTGGGCCGCTGATCGCGGCGACGCCGCCTTGGCCGAGATGCTGCTCGTCGCGGGCGCCAATCCCGCCGCGGTGACGCGCATCGGCAACTACACGCCGCTGCATCTGGCCGCCAAAGCCGGCAGCG
This sequence comes from Vicinamibacterales bacterium, assembly GCA_036274055.1. GTDB lineage: Bacteria > Acidobacteriota > Vicinamibacteria > Vicinamibacterales > SCN-69-37 > DASUGM01. The sequence continues at coordinate 17,553 of DASUGM010000103.1, forward strand.
CCGGCGTCGTCAAGGCGCTGCTCGCCAAGGGCGCGGATCCCTCAGTCCGGGTCACCACCGGCGGCGTCGCGCCGCTGCATCTGGCGGCCGCGGCCGGCAGCCTCGAAGCGGTGACGCTGCTGCTCGACAAGGGCGCCGACGTCAACATGAAAGAGACCGAGTGGAACCAGACGCCGCTGATCTTCGCGGCCTCGTTCGATCGCGTCGACGTCGTCAATCTGCTGATCAAGCGCGGCGCCGACGTCGAGGCCCTGACCAGGACGGTCAATCTCACGCAGCAGCAGCAGGTCGATCGTCAGGCGACGACGCTCTATCGCACAGTGCTCGCCAATACGGTGGCCAAGGGCGAAGAGCCGACGGCGGCCCAGCAGCAGGCGGCGTTCGAATCGATGCGCGAACTGTTCGTGTCCGGCAAGGTGCCCGAGCCGCCGGCTCCGGGCGCGGCCGGCGCCGGCCGCGGCGGCGGTGGCGGCGGCGGACGTGGTGGCGCGCCGGCGGCGGATCCAGTTCCCGCGGCCGCGCAGCCGCAGCCCGGCGCGGGCCGGCAGTTCGGCGGCGGCGCCCCGGGCGCCGGTGCTCCGCAGACCCAGACCGACCTGCAGAATGCCGAAGGCGGACCGGCCCCGAACACCAACGCCAAGGGCGGCATGAACGCGCTCCATCACGCCGCGCGTCAGGGCTACACCCACACCGTCGCCGCGCTGCTCGACGCCGGCGCCAAGATCGACAGGAAGACCGGTGACGGCCACACGCCGCTGCTCGTCGCGTTGATCAACGGCCAGTTCGACACCGCGATGGAGTTGATCAAGCGCGGCGCCGACGTCAACATCGCCTCCGATCCGCACGGCGCGACGCCGCTGTGGGTCGCGATCAATACCCGCTGGCAGCCGCGCACGCGCTTCCCGCAGCCGCAGGAAATGGAGCTGCAGAAGGCGACCTATCTCGACGTCGCGCAGGCGCTGCTCGACAAAGGCGCCGATCCGAACGCGCGCCTGCGTGCGCATCCCTGGTACATGGTTTACACCGGCTGCGGCAACGGCAACTGCGGCCTGCCGAACATGAGCGGCGCAACGGCGTTCTGGCGCGCCGCCTACAGCGTCGATCTCGACGCGATGAAGCTGCTCGTCAAGTACGGCGCTGATCCCAACATCCCGACCTTCGTCCAGCGCGCGGCCGGCGGCGGCCGCGGCGGCTTTGCCGGCGGCGGTGGTGGTGGCGGCGGCCGCGGCGGCGGCCGTGGCGGCGGCGGCGGTGGTGGCGGCAACGGCGACGATCCCGTCCCCGCGGCGCCGGCGACCCCGGCTCCGGCTGGCGCGCCCGCGCTTCCTCCGGTGCCTCCGGGCGGTCCGGCGGTTTACGCGATTCACGCCGCGGCCGGCGTCGAATACGGCGAAGGCTTCGTCGGCAACGCCCATCGTCATGCGCCCGACGGCTGGTTGCCGACGGTGAAGTACCTCGTTGAAGTCCTCGGCGCCGACGTCAACGCTCGCGACGACGGCGGCTACACGCCGCTGCATCACGCCGCGGCACGCGGCGACAACGAGATGATTCTTTATCTCATCTCGAAGGGCGCGGACGTGAAAGCCGTTTCACGCCGCGGTCAGACGACCGTCGACATGGCCAACGGACCGGTGTCGCGCATCTCGCCGTTCCCGGAGACGATCGCCCTGCTCGAGAAGCTGGGCGCGATCAACAACCACAAGTGCCAGAGCTGCTAGTAAGAACGGCTTGAGTCTCGAGGCTTGGGGCTTGGGTCCTGAGCTGAGCAAACAATACGGGCCGGGCGCTGCAAGCGTCCGGCCCGTTTGCTTTGAAAGAGCTTCAATCAAGAGCCTTCAACATGAAGCGCATGAAGAAGAGCTTGGGTTCTTTTCTTTGGAAAACACTTGCGAGCTGAGCGCTGAGGGAAGAGCGCTTCAGAAGGTGGAGCTCATGAAGAGCCTGACACCTGCGGTCAGGACGCCCTTCATGGCCTCCTCTGAATCTGGTCTCACTGAGGACGCATCTCGCAAGGGTTTCCAAAAAGAAGAACCAAGCTCTTCTTCATACCCTTCATGTTGAAGGCTCTTGGAGACAAGCGCGAAGCGCTCATCTCGTTCTCATCCCTTGACCCGGAACGTGCCGTCTTCCATCCGTTCGCGGTGCGCCGCGTGACAGGTCGCGCAGAGCTTGGTCAGTCCCGTGGCGTTGCTCTTGGCGTCGTCCCACTTGCCCGCGGCGGCCGCCAGCTCGGCGTCGGTGACCATCTTCAGCGCGTCGCCCGCCCAGCCGATCGCATCGGCGGTGTTCCGCGTCTTGAAGAACGCCTGCGTGTCGGTGAACGCCTTCTTGAGGATGTCAGCCTGCGCTTTGACGCCGGCCAGATCGGAGCCGTCGGCGGAGGTGCGCAGCGCGGTCGAGGCCGTCTGGACGCCCTTCATCGTCGCGCTGAGCGCCAGCTCGGCTGGCGTCGGCGGCGGGATCGGCTTCTTGGCGAGATCGGTGAGCGCCATGTCGACGACCGAGGTCGCCATCACCGCCGGTTTGCCCTTGAACTTCTCGATCAGCTCGGGCGACAGATCCAGCGTGTAGGTCTTGTTGCGCCTGGCGACTTCTTCGGGCGAGAACTTGAAGACCTCGCCGACGACGGTGATGTAGGCGTTCAGAGCCGGCGCAGTCTGGAGATTCGGCGCGATGACCAGGACGTCCTTGCCCGTCGACGTCATCTTGTTCTGATCGACGGTGAACGTCGTCTTCGAGAGCAGCGCTTCGACCGCGGCGGACATCGACACGTTCTCGCCGTAGAAGGTCTCGGGCATCTGCGCGATCGAGCTGGCCGCGGCCGGCACCAGCGGACGGGCCGCGGCGCCGCCACCCTGCGGCGGGCCCTGCTGTGCGCGGACGGCGATGGTCGCGACAAGAATGACGGCAGCGGCAGCAGGCAGGCGGCGCATGGGCAAATCCTCCGGGATTTCTCGGCATTCTAGCCTGCTGGCCGATTTCGGGCTACCAGCCCCCCAGCATGCCAGGCTGGGCCTGCGGAAAAGCCTTCAACGTGGAGGACGGGAGAAGAGCTGCTCCTTGGAAAACCCTGCGAGAAACTTCTGAGAGAAAAGCGCACCAGAAGTGCGGAGTTCATGGAGCGGGCCTGACAGCGCTCAGATTGTCTTCATTTCCTCCTCCGAATCTGTCTTACACAGCGAGCATCTCGTAAGGGTTTCCCAAGAGCAGGCTCTTCTTCACGTCCTTCATGTTGAAGGCTTTTGGGACCAGCGCTTGTTCGCTGCGTGCCTATCGGCACGGCACGTGGACGTGCGTGCGTGCCGTATCGTCGAGCGCGGCAGCAGCCATCGCCGCCATGCAGTCCTTCGGGTCGGGCAGGTCGCTGTTCTTCGCGTTGCCTGCGCCGCTCGACGACGCGTAGCCGAGCGACGCGAGCCGCTCCCGCAATTCCTTCGACACCGGGGCTGGCGTTGACGCCCGCGTGGACACCGAGGCGATTGCTTCGAGACGGCGCCGCATCGCCTCGACAGTGGATGTCCGGGTGGCGGCGAGATTTCGCTGCTCGAACGGATCGTTGTCGAGGTCGTAGAGCTCCGGCTTCGGTGCCTCGATGAACTTGTAGCGGTCATCGCGCAGCGACGCCAGCGCGCTCCAGCCGATCCGCCGCGGATAGAGCGACTCCGCATAGGCCTCGCGGTGGTCGTCGGCGCCCCGCATCAACGCCGACAGGCTGCGGCCGTCGCTGTGCCGCGCCGGCTGACCGGCCAGTTCCAGGATCGTCGGCATCACGTCGATGGTGCGCGCGATCGCGGTGACGCGGGTCGGAGCGACACCGGGCGCGCGGATCATCAACGGTATCTGCATGACGTTGTCGTAGAGAAAGATCCCGTGGTCGCGCTCGCCGCGCTCCCCGAGTGATTCGCCGTGATCCGCGAGCACGACGACGACGGTGCGCCCGGCGAGTCCGCGGCGGTCGAGCGTGTCGAGCAGGCGGCGCAGTTGCGCGTCCGCGAACGCGATCTCGGCGACGTAGCGATTGCTGATCTGCGAGGCAAACGGCTCGGGCGGCTCGTACGGCTGGTGGGCGTCGTAGAGATGCGTCCACAACAGGAACGGGCGCTGGTCGGCGTGTTCGAGCCAGGCGATCGCGTCGTTCATCACTTCGTCGCCGCGCCGCTGGCTGCGGTGACGGCCGAACTGGTTGAGGCCGGTGTCCTGATAGCGATCGAAGCCCGGCGCGAGACCGCGATCGGGATCGAGGACGGCGGAGGCGACAAACGCCGCGGTCTGATAGCCGCTGCCGTGAAGCACTTCCGCCAGCGTGTCGAACTGGGCGTCGAGCGGCGGATCCGCGTTGTCATGAACTCCGTGCGATACCGGCAATAAACCGGTGAACAGGCTGGTGTGCGCCGGCAGCGTCAGCGGGACGATTGTGTACGCCCGCTGGAACACCGCGCCTTCGCGCGCCAGCCGCTCGAGCCCTGGCATCGACGCGTCCATGTAACCGTACGGCGTCAACCGATCCACGCGGGTCGTGTCGAGCGTGACGACGACGACGTTGAGCGGTCCGCGACCGACGCCGCAGCTGGCGCTGATCCCGAACAGCGCCAGCGCGGCGAACGTGCAGGGCCAGGCGTGGCTGGTCATCGTGGTGTGAACGTCAGTTGGCCGACGCTGCAGCTGCCGACGTACGTATTGCCTCGCGATTGCAGCTGAGTGAGCTGGGTGCCGCCCTGCTGGAGAGCGCCCGAGAAGCGATTACCCGATTGAGTCAGGACCGCTGTGCCCCAGCTCATCAAACGGCGGTTGTCGGGCAGCAGCTCTATCAGGGAGGGCGCAGACCCCGCCCCGCCGTAGTAGTAGTAGTAATAGCCGTTGTCCGCGAACAGGGACATGCCGGTCCCAGTGACGCGGCCTTCCATCAGATCGCCGCGGTTGGCGCTGTTATGGACGAACGATGGCTCGATGAATCGCACCTCGATCAGCGCGTCTGACTGCTTCACGACGGCGGTGTAGACGCGCTGCCGCAAATCGGCCGGGAACGCGGTGCTGCAGTTGCTCCAGTTGAAGGTCGCCGTGTAGGTGCCTTCGACTCTCATCCGCGGTCCCGCCAGCGGAATCTGGATATTCACAGTCGTGTGCCTGTCGATCGTCAGGTTCTTTCGCTCGGTGTCGGTGTAGCCCGGGCGCGTGACGACGAGGTCGACGTTGCGCTTGACGCCGTAGAGCCGGTAGTAGCCGCTCTCGTCGGCGTCCGTCTGCGGGCCCGTTTCATCGGCGTCGCGGACGCGAATGTGCGCGTTTGGCACAGGGCTGACGCCGTCGTCCTCGACGATGCGTCCGGTGACCCGGAACGTTCCGTCAGGCACGACGACGATCTCGCGAGAGATGTTTCGGTTCGAGTAACGCGCGCTGAATGTCGCTTCGCCATTGGCGACAGCGCGGAAACGGCCCTGACCCAGCGAGGTGACGTACGTCGAGTTGTTGATCGACCACTGCGCGGCAGCGGTGACGTCGTTTCGTGAGCCGTCCGAGAACACCGCGATCAGCGTGAACTCGGACGTCGCGCCGGGCGCGAGCGTCGTCTGCCCGGTCAGCTCGAGGCCGGTCAGGACCGGCGATGACGACGTCGTTTGTGGGCTGGGCGATGGCCCTGCTGGGCCATTCTTCGGGTCGTCGCAGGTCGCTGCGAGCAGGGATGTGAAGAGAATCGCTATCACGATGTTCAAAGTACGCATGGCGCCTCGCTTTCGTGGGAGCTGAGTCATCGCCGATCCGTGAATGACAGCGCGGCATCACGGCAGTTGCCGATTGGTGCGCCGTTCGGAAAGCCTCGTCCGTAGATCTCCATCGAGCCTTTGATCTCGCCGACGAAGCTCACGCCGGACGGCGTCAATGTCGAGGTGCCGGACACGACCAACCGGCCATCGTCGGGCAACCGTTCGACCAGGGATGGATAAGAGGTCGGACCGTAGTAGTAGTAGGAGAGCCCTTCGGCGTAGAGCGTGACGCCGGCGGCATTGATTTGGCCCTGCATCAGGTTGCCGCGCGACACGCTGTTGACGGCGAATGCCGGCTCCGTGAAGCGGACGTCGAGCACGGATCCGGCCTGGGTCACGACCGCCGTGTAGACGCGGCGCGAATACTCGGGCAGGACACGACTGGAGCAGGCGCGCCAGTCGAACGTCGCGGTAAACGTGCCGGCGAAGTCCAGTCGCGGGCCGGCCAGCGGCAGCTCGAGCGTGATCGCCGCGTGATCCGAGAATTCCATGTGCCGCGACTGCGTCTCGTATCCCGCGTGGCTGATGACGAAGTCGGCGCTGCGCGGCACGCCGTAGAGCGCGAAGCTCCCGGAAAAATCCGCGTCAGTCGACAAGCTGCCCCCGGCGCCGTCGTTTACCGAAATGTGCGCCAGCGAAATCGGAGAGGTCGTGCCGGGTTCGAAGACGCGGCCGGTCACGCGGAACGTGCCTTCCGGCACGACGACCACTTGCCGCGACCGGCTCATGTTGTTCGTGTAGCGCGCGTTGACGAACGCGTCGCCGCTCGCCCGGCCAACGAATCGGCCTGCGGCCTGCAACTGAAGGGTGGGCTGGTCGCAGCACCACGACGCGTTTCCGGTCACGTCCGCGCTGGTGCCGTCAGCGTAGAACGCGGTCAACGTGAACTGGGCGACGCTACCGGGGGCAATCGTGCTCGGTCCGGTCAACTCGATCCGCGTCGGGAATTTGGTCGGAGCTGTTGCCGGCGGATCATCGCCACACGCGGTGACGCTGAAGCAGCAGGCAATGACGAGAGCGACGAGAGCGCGGCGAACATGCATAGGTCCTCGCTTCCGCAACGGAGCGGCCGACGCATGAATAGACGGCTTGCAGACAGTGATTCTAGGCCTGCGAGCGTCCCGGAATCTGGGGTTTTTATGGGGATTTTCTGGCTATTTGACGCGTCTGGCGACGAACGTCGTCGTCGTTCCAGATAGCACGATCTGGCCAGTCATGGCATCGCCAGAGACGGTTGCGGAATACCTGGCATCGCCAACCGTGAAGGCGAGCTGATCGCCGCGGAGAATGCCATTCGCGATCGGTACGCCCGGGGCGCCGTCGGCGAGCGTGCCGGCGACGTTCTGAAACTCCTGCGTCAACGTCAGCGTTCCTTCGCCGATGAGCCACCGTCCGGCGACGCGCGCCGGAACGATGTAGAGCATCGCGGAGCACCACTCGGTGCAGGGCTCGAGCCGGTCGGTGACGTCTGCCGTCCAGCCGGTGACGCCGAACGTGTTGACGACGATGCGCGTGCCCGGCTTCAGCGCAAGGAACTTGTCTTTCAGCCTGTCGAGGTTGGTCGGCAGCAGAAACAGCGCGAGCACGGTGGCCTGTGAGATGTCGGCCTCGTACATGTCTCCTTCCGCGAACGTCGCCTTGTCCGACACACCGGCCTCGCGTGCCAACCGGCGCGACAGTTCGACCATGTCGGGGTTGAACTCGACGCCGAGCCCGCGAGCGCCGCGCTTGGCGGCGGCGATCACATTGCGTCCATCACCGGAGCCGAGATCGATCACGAAGTCCTGAGGCGTGACCTTCGCCAGGTCGATCATCTTCGCGACCATCGCCGGCGACGACGGCACCCAGACGACGTCCTTGCCGGGTTGGTATTCGGTCGGAGTGAAGGGCTTCTGTGACTGCGCGAGCAGGGCGGTGCCAACCGCGATCGTGCACGCTGTGATAAGTCCGCTGAGACCGCCCATGGGAACTATCTTCAGAATACTTGTCGAAAGAACCTATTAACAGGGAGAAGAATGAGAAGAGCGGGAGAAAACCTTCCGACAGAACCTCTCATGGTTTTCTCATTCTTCTCCCTGTGATCCGCTCTTGGCGCGGCTCGTTTTCATTGTGCTCAGGAGCCAGATCGCAGCCACCGCTCCGACGCCGACCATCGTCCATCTCAGCCCACGCGCGAGCGTGATGGCATCCATCGACCAGTCGTACTGTCCGAGCGTCGATCCCCGCTCGATCATCCAGTGCCACGCGGTGTGGACGACGACGGCGGAGAGAATGATCACCCCGATCTTCTCAGGCATCACATAACGAAACGCCATTGACAGGAGCGGCACGAGTATTACGAGCACGAGCAGTTGGCCAAGCTCGACACCGACGTTGAACGCAAACAGCGAGGTGACGACGTGCGCTCCGGCGAATTGCAGCGTCTCCTGCAGCGCGAACGAGAAGCCGAAGCCGTGCACGAGGCCGAAGCCGAAGGCGATCATCCATCTGCGGTGCGGCGAGGCCCCAGGGCCAAGGCCCAGGGCCCCAGACGCAAACACGATGTTCTCCAGCCCCATGTACACAATCGACACCGCGATCAGCGTCTCGATCAGCGGCGGGAACCACAGCGCCGTCGGCGCGAAGCCGAACGCCGCGGCGAACAGCGTGATCGAATGCGCCACGGTGAACGCGGTGACGACGATGACGAGCTGCCTGATGCGGCGGATCGGAATCACCAGGCAGAACAGAAACAGCAGGTGATCGATGCCGTCGAGGATGTGGTCGAAGCCGAGCCGGACGAAACGCAGCGCCGCCTGGTGCCAGCGCGGATCGAGCCGGACCAGGCCCGGGTCGCCGCGGAACTCGAAGGCGCGCTCGGGGTGGCCCGGCGAGGCGAAGCGCAGCACGGTGACGACGCGGACGCCGAAGCGGCCGAATTGCGGATCGATCGCGAGCGGCGATTGATCGGACGCGATCGTGTAGTCGAGAGCGACGTCGAAAAGCGTCTGGTTCCAGGCGACCGTCGTCTCGGCCGGCAGTTTCGGCGCGGTCATATGAGCGCGGGCCTGGTCGTAGTCGGCGAAACTCCGGTCCGACGGCAGCGAGACGCGGACGGCGGCGAGGTCCGGCGCGTCGAGCGGCCGCCCGTCCTCGAAGATCGCCAACGCCGGCAGGATCCAGGTGCGGGCTGCGTCCCGGAGCACGGCGTCGAGCCGGTCGTGGTCGCGCAGATCGAGCAGGACGATGCCGTCGCGGGTTGGGAAGTCGACGTCGCGCATCGCCGCCAGCGGCGTGCGGACCAGGACGTGGAGCCGTTGCCCCTCGGCGCGCAGGAAGACCTGCACCAGGACGTCGACCGGGATGTCGTGCGCCGCCGGCCGGGCCGGCGTCAGCAGGACCAGGAGAAGAACCGCAAATCCCGCGATAATCCGGCCCGAGACGGGCCCTTCCGCTCGCTGTATACTCACGCGCACCCGCGGAGATTCTATGCAGAGATGCGTCGGCGCAACGATGGCAGCAGTAGCCGCGATGGCGGCAGGCTGGTCCCTGTTCAGTGGCGCGCCCGTGGCCGCCCAGCAGCGAGCCAGCGCGCCGCCACCCGCGGCGCAGAAGGCCGGCGCCGCCGCCGCGCAGTTCACGGCCGACCCGATGTGGCCGAAACCGCTGCCAAATGGGTGGATTCTCGGCTCGGTCACTGGCGTCGCGGTGGACGCCCAGGACCACGTCTGGATCGTCCACCGTGGCCTGCCGTCCCTGACCGCCCGCACCGAGGCTGGCACCGGCACGACGCCCCCAACCGCTGAACTTTGCTGCAAAGCTGCGCCGCCGGTCCTCGAGTTCGATCAGGCTGGCACGCTGATCAGCAGCTTCGACTGGCCGGACGGCATCGACAAGCCTGAGTCGCCCGGAGGCATTGCCGTCGACGCCAGGAACGTCTGGATTACCGCCGCAGGCTTCCCTGAAGCCCCCGCCCGCCGGGGCGGCGGCGCTGGCGGCGGCCGTGCTGGTGGCGGTGCGGCGGGTGGCGGCGCCGGTGCGGCTCGCGCCGCGGGCGCGACGCCTCCGGCCGCGCCACCAACTCCACCGCCTCCGCCGAAGACCGACGCGCACGTGCTGCAATTCACGCGCGACGGTAAGTTCGTCCGCCAGATTGGCAAGCCGGGCGTGCTCGAGGGCAACGCCAGCAAGACCTCGCTGAACCGCCCGGCCGGCATCGAGATCGACGCCGCCGCCAACGAGATCTACGTCGCCGATGGTCACGGCAACCGCCGGGTCGTCGTCTTCGACGCGGCGACCGGCGACTACAAGCGGCACTGGGGCGCGTATGGCGAAGCGCCGGATGATGCGAACCCGGGGCCGTATTCTGCCAGCGCTCCGGCGGCGAAACAGTTTCGCACAGTGAGTTGCGTGACGATCGCGAAGGACGGCAACGTCTACGTCTGTGATCGGCAGAATGATCGCATCCAGGTGTTCACCAAGGCCGGCAAATTCGTGAAGGAAGCGATGCTGCAGAAGGACACGCTGGCCAACGGATCGGTGTGGGATATCGCGCTGTCCTCGGACGCGGCGCAGCAGTATCTGTTCGTCGCCGACGGCAGCGATCAGAAAGTGTTCGTGCTGAATCGCAGCACGCTGGCGCCGGTCGGCGATTTCGGCACCGGCGGCCGCTGGCCGGGCGCGTTTGCCGGCGTCGGCAGCGTCGCCGTCGACTCGCGCGGGAACATCTACACGGGCGAAACATTCGAAGGCAAGCGCGTGCAGAAGTTCGCGCCGCGCCGCTAGTCGGGAAGGGGATTCATCGATGTTGCACAGACGCAATCTCCTGATCGCCGGCGCCTTCGCCGTCGTCATTGCCGGCCTCGGCCTCACGGCGCGCGCGCTCGACCTCGCCGCGGCGCAGGGCGGCGGCACCGTGCAGGCGCCGAAATTCGAAGTCGATCCGATGTGGCCGAAGCCGCTGCCGAACAACATGATCCTCGGCCAGGTGATTGGCGTCGGCGTCGACGCGCAGGATCACGTCTGGATCGTGCATCGGTCGGACTTGATCAGCGCCGCCGACACCGGGCAGGAACAGAATCCGCCGACCGCTTCGTGCTGCCGGCGTGCGCCGCCGATCATGGAGTTCGCGCCGGACGGCACGCTGCTGCGATCGTGGGGCGGTCCCGGCCCGGGCTATGAGTGGCCTGAATCGAATCACGGCATCGCCATCGATCACAAAGGCCTGGTGTGGATCGGCGGCAACGTCGGCGCCGACGCGCAGATTCTGAAATTCACGCAGGACGGCAAGTTCGTCGCGCAGTACGGCAAGTCGGGACAGAACAAGGGCAGCAACGATCCCGAGAACTTCGGCCGGCCGGCGAAAATCTTCATCGATCCGAAGGCGAACGAGGCCTACATCGCCGACGGCTACGGCAACAAGCGTGTCGTCGTCGTCGACGCCGACACCGGCAAGTTCAAGCGCTTCTGGGGCGCGTACGGCAACAAGCCGGACGACACCAACCTCGGGCCGTATAACCCGGATGCGCCGCCGGTGCAGCAGTTCCGCAACCCGGTGCACTGCTCGGACATGTCGAACGACGGTCTCGTCTACGTCTGCGATCGTCCGAACAACCGGCTGCAGGTGTTCACGCGCGAAGGCAAGTTCGTCAAGGAAGCGTTCTTCCACAAGAAGACGCTCGGCGACGGCGCGGTATGGGACGTCGCGTTCTCGCGCGATCCGCAGCAGAAGTATCTCTACATGGCCGACGGCAAGAACGAGCGCGTCAACGTGCTGCTGCGCGAGTCGCTCGAAGTGCTGACCAGCTTCGGCGACGGCGGCCGGCAGCCGGGGCAGTTCTTCGCGGTGCACAGCATCGTCACTGACTCGAAGGGCAATCTCTACACGACGGAGACGTACGAAGGACGACGACTCCAGAAGTTCACGTACAAGGGCATCATGGCGGTGCCCCGCGAGCAGGGGGTCGTCTGGCCAACCGGAAAGTAGCGACGATCGGCCCGGCCGCGACGATCGCGGCGCTCGGTGTGGTGCTTTCGGTGACGACGGTCGAACGAAGCGCGGCGCAGGCGAAGCCGTCTGCGCAAACGGCGAAACCGACGGCGGCGGGACAGAAACCGGCCGCTGGCGCGGCCGGCGCGAAGACGACGTTGAGTGGCGTCTACACCGAAGCACAGGTCGCGAAGGGCGAGGAGACGTACTACAACATCTGCATCAGCTGTCACCCGAAGGGCACGTATGCAGGGCCGCAATTCAAGACCAACTGGGGCGGCCGACCGCTGTCAGATCTGTTCGACTGGGTGCTGAACAAGATGCCGAAGAACGATCCCGGCACGCTGTCGCCCGAACAATCCGTGGATGTGATCGCCTACATCCTCAAGCAGAACGGCATGCCGGCCGGGAAGACGACGATCCCGACCGATATGAGAACGCTCCGATCGATTCGAATTCAGCTGCGTTGATGAAAGGGGACGACCGATGGCTCGAAGCGTGACCGCTCGCCGGATATTCCTGGCGTCGGCATTTTCCGCACTCGCTCTTGCCGCGTTTTTCGCGTGGCCAGACGGCTCCGTGAACGCCCAGCAAACACAGCTCGTCCGCGGCAACGCGCCGGGTGAATGGCGCTACTGGGGCGCCGACGCGTGGAGCACGCGCTACTCGCCGCTCGACCAGATCAACGCGACCAACTTCAGCAAGCTGCAGGTCGCGTGGAAGTGGAACGCGGCGGTAGACGGCGAGGACGAGTACTACCGGACGACGCCGCTGTTCGCCAACGGCCGCCTCTACACGGTCGCGACCACGCATCGCTATGCCTACGCGATCAATCCGGAGACGGGCACGACGCTCTGGACCTACAAGCTCGAAGAGGGCCTGCGCTGGCAGAAAGCGCCGCGGCAGTTCGCCGGTCGCGGTCTGGCGTACTGGAACGATGGCGCCGGCAAGGAACGCATCGTCCTCGTCACTCCCGGGTACCACATGGTGTTGCTCGACGCGGCGACCGGCAAACCGGATCCGGCGTTCGGCACCAACGGCGTCGTCGACCTGATGGACGGCCTCGGCTTCCCGCTGGTGCCGTGGGCGGTCGACGACGACGGCGCGCTGGTGATCAGCGACGGCAATCCGCCGCGCAAGGCGAAGCCCGGCGAGAAGTGGGATCCGGTGACCAAGACCGGCGCCGACGGAACGGTCGGCATCGATCCGGCCAACGGTCTGATCGCCGCGAGCTGTCCGGCAATCGTCGTCGGCGACGTGGTCATCGTCGGGAACTCTTCGATTCACGGCTACTACCCGATCAAGGTGCACAACCTGCCCGGGTTCATCCGCGGATTCGATCTCAAGACCGGTAAGCAGCTGTGGAAGTTCAACCTGATTCCGCAGCCGGGTGAGCCGGGCAGCGAGACCTGGACCGCTGGTTCGAAGTACGGATCGCCGGGTGTCGGCAAGAACGACGCCTGGGCGACCTACGCCGCGGATCCGGAACTTGGCATCGTCTACATTCCGGTCGGGATGCCGCTCAACGACGAGTACGGCGGCCATCGGCCGGGCGACAACCTCTACGGCAATTCAATCGTCGCGCTCGACGTGAAAACCGGCGCGAAGAAGTGGCATTTCCAGATGGTGCATCACGACATCTGGGATTACGACACGCCGATGTCGCCCAACCTGATCGACGTCACCGTCAACGGCCAGCGCCGCAAGGTGGTCGCGCAGACGACGAAGCAGGGCTGGGTCTACACGTTCGATCGCGTTACGGGTCAACCGATCTGGCCGATGCCGGAAACGCCGGTGCAGCAGAGCGACGTGCCGGGCGAGAAGACGTCGCCGACGCAGCCGATTCCGTCGCGGCCGGCGCCGTACGCGCAGCAGGGCCTGCAGGAAAGCGACCTGATCGACTACACGCCGGAGATCAAAGCGAAGGCGCTCGAACTCGCGCAGAAGTGCCGCATGGGCCCGTACTTCCTGCCGGCGGGGTCGATCGACGGCAAGAGCAAGTATCCGTGCGCGTGGTACGCGCCGGGCGCGAGCGGCGGCGTCAACATCGACGGCGGCGCGGCGGTCGATCCGGAGACCGGCATGCTCTACGTGGCGTCGCTGTCGGCGATGAGCACGACGGAGGTCGGCAAGGATCCGTGCTCCGAACTGAACTACACGCAGGCGGGCGGCAGCGGTCCGCACGTCAGTTGTGGTCTTGGCGGCGCGTTGCCGCCTCCGGCTGGCTACACGCCGCCCGCGCGCGGCGCGGGACGCGGCGGCCGCGGCGGTGGTGGCGGTGGCGGTCGGGGCGAGGCTCCGACAGGTCCACCCGAGCCAGGCACGTCGCGCATCGCCGGCATCTCGATCGTCAAGCCGAAGGAACTCGGCGGCATCACCGCCTACGACATGAACAGCGGCGACAAGAAGTGGTGGTCGTCTAATGGCGGCGCGGCGGTGCCGACGGTGCAGGCGGCGTCGCCCGACGCCGCGCTATTCAGCGGCGTGACGCTGCCGCCGCAGCCGGCGAGCGGCCACGCGCAGGTGATCACGACGAAGTCGCTGGTGATCTACGGCACCGGCCGCCAGGGCGGCGCGCCGGCGTCCGCGCCGCCGCGACTGCTCGCCGTCGACAAAGCGACCGGCAAGGAAGTCGGCTCGGTCGTGATTCCGTCGAAGACCACCGCGGTGCCGATGACGTTCATGTTCAACGGGCGTCAGTACATCGTCTTCGCGACCGGCCAGACGACGAACACTGCACTAGTCGCGCTGACGCTGCCGAAGTAGGCTCGGAAGGATCTTGAGAGGATCTTGAAGGATCCTCTGAAGGAAACGGGGCCGGGTGGAGTGTCCATCCGGCCCTTTGTTTTGGTGACCCGAGTTGACGAATTGCACACCTCGCGCTGACAGAACTCTTGCCCGAGTTTGACCGCGACGGCCCGCCAAGTCTGCGACGATGCCTGCACGTCATGGAGGCGTGTGCATGATGGGAATAGGAGGTCGGGTGTCCTTTATGCATTGGAAGTATAAAGGACACCCGACCACCTTTTCCTGATGACA
>DASUGM010000104.1:0-5161 GCA_036274055.1 Vicinamibacterales bacterium
CCCCCCCCCCCGGCCGGTCGGGCCCAATGCCGAGCCGCCAAGCCGTGTGCTATCGTCGGCCGTAATTCACGAGCATGCCAATGATCCCAACGTTCCGCCGCTCCGTGTACGCATTTTCTGCACTGTCGCTGCTCGCGCTCACCGCGCTTGCCGCCGATCCCTGGGCGCAGTCGGCGCCGCCCGGTGCCAGCGGGCCCGCGTTGTTCAAGGATCTCCGCTGGCGCAATCTCGGTCCGGCGAACATGGCGGGCCGGGTCAGCGACATCGAGGCCGTGGAAGCCAACCCGGCGATCGTCTATGTCGGCGCGGCGTCCGGCGGCGTCTGGAAATCGGTCAACGCCGGGACGACGTGGGATCCGATCTTCACGAGCTACGGCACCTCGAGCATCGGCGACATCGCCATCTATCAAAAGGATCCGAACGTCATCTGGGTCGGCAGCGGGGAAGACTGCGTCCGCAACAGCGTCGAGTGGGGCGACGGCGTCTACAAATCCACCGATGCCGGCAAGACGTTCGTCAACGTCGGCCTCAAGGAGACGCATCACATCGGGCGCGTGATCACGCATCCGACCAACCCGGATATCGTCTACGTCGCCGCGCAGGGACATCTCTGGGGCTACAACGCCGAGCGCGGGCTTTACAAGACGATCGACGGCGGCAAGTCGTGGCGCAAGCTCACCAACGGGCTGCCGAACGACGACAAGACCGGCGCCAGCGATATCCAGATGGACCCGTCGAATCCACAGATCCTGTATGCCGGATTGTGGGAGCGCATCCGGCGGCCGTTCGTATTCGAGAGCGGCGGACCCAACGGCGGCGTCTACAAGTCCACGAATGGCGGTGACTCGTGGACGAAGCTGACGACCGGCCTGCCGACCGGGCGCATCGGCAAGGTGACGCTGACGATTCACCGCAAGAACCCGAAGATCCTGTCGGCCATTGTCGAGGCGGCGGCGTCGACCGATCTGAAAGTGCCGGGTTCGGGCATCTATCGCTCCGAGGACGCGGGCGCGACCTGGACGTACGTCAACACCAGCAACGATCGGCCGATGTACTACAGCCACATCTATCTCGATCCGAACGACGCCAATCGTCTCTATGCGTTGACGGTGCCGGCGCGCGTCTCGGAGGACGGCGGGCGCACGTTCACGCGCACCCTCAACGGCATCGAGGGCGACTTCCACACGATGTGGATCGATCCGAACAACAGCGATCGCTTCTACATCGGCAACGACAAGGGCGCGTCGGTGACCTACGATCGCGGCAATCGCTTCATCATGTTCGACAACATGGACATCGGCCAGTTCTACGCGGTGACCGCCGACAATCGCGATCCGTACTTCCTCTACGGCGGCTTGCAGGACAGCGGCAACTGGGGCGGGCCGAGCAACAGCCGCGACTACAACGGCATCCTCGGCGACCACTGGTTCAAGTTCCACTCCGGCGACGGCTTCCACACCACCGTCGATCCCGACGACTGGCGGATCGTCTACACCGAAACGCAGAACGGCGGCCTCCGCCGTCTCGACGCCGAGTTCCGGCAGACCGGCAGCAGCGTGTCGCCGCGCCAGCCCACGATCCTGAACTTCGCCGAGGTCAGCCAGCGCGAGGGCAAGGCACCGACCATCCGTTACAACTGGAGCGCGCCGCTGATTCTCTCGCCGCACGACTCGAAGACGCTCTACATCGGCGGCAATTACTTGTTGAAGAGCACCGACCGCGGCGAAAGCTGGACGATCATCAGCCCGGATCTATCGACCAAAGATCCTGACTTCACGACGCCGGCGCCGCCTGGCTTCATGGGCGAGCGCGGCGGTGCCGAGAACCACGCGACGCTGATCAGCGTCGTCGAGTCGCCGGTGCGGCCCGGCACGATCTGGGGCGGCACCGACGACGGCAACATCCAGGTGACGCGCGACGGCGGCGAGACCTGGACGAACGTCCGCCCGAACATCCCGGCGACTGAAGTGCCGCAGCGCACCTGGGTCAGCCGCGTCGAGCCGTCGCATTTCGACGCCGGCACGGCGTACGTTTCGTTCGACGGCCATCGCAGCGACAACTTCAAGCCGTACGTCTACAAGACGACGGACTTCGGCAGGACGTGGACCAGGATCACGGCGAATCTGCCGGCCAACGAACCGGTGTACGTGGTCAAGGAAGATTTGAAGAACCCGATGCTGTTGTTCGTCGGCACCGAGCGCGGCGTCTACGCGACGATTGACGGCGGCGCGCGCTGGGATCCGCTGACCACTGACTTTCCTGTCGTCGCCGTGCACGACCTGGTCATCCACCCGCGCGACGGCGACCTGATCGCGGCGACGCACGGCCGCAGTCTGTGGATTCTCGATGACATCACCCCGCTGCAGCAGTTGACACCGGCGGTGCTGACCTCGGATGCGTACGCGTTCGGCAACCGCATCGCGACGCTGTGGAAGGCGATCAGCCGCGGCGCGACCCGCGGCCATCTGCTGTTCCAGGGCCGGAATCCGTTGACCATCGCGCAGCGGCCGCCGCTCAACTCGCCGACCGAACTGCAGAACTCGGCAACGGTGTCGTTCTATGTCGGCAAACCGGCTGGCGGGCCCGCGAAGATCGAGATCGCCTCGAGCGACGGCGCGCGGACCTTCACCGCCGACGTGCCGGTGACGCCGGGCATCAACCGCTACTTCTGGAATCTTCGCTTCACGCCGGCCGCCGGCGCCGCCGGCGCCCCGGGTGCGGGCGGCGGCGGACGCGGCGGCGGACGCGGTGGCCGTGGCGGCGGCGCGCGTGGCGGCGCCGCGGGCGGCGCGCCGGACGCGGATGCGCCGCCCACGCCTGGTGGCGGCGCCGGACAACAGGCGGGGCCGGGTACCTATCGCGTCAAAATCACCGTCGGTGACAAGACCGTGAACAGCGTCGTCGTCGTCCGGGACGATCCCGGCCGATAGACATTTGCGATTGGTAATTTGCGATTTGCGATTGCATTGGTGACTGGGCAATTGCTCATTGCGATTGGCGATTGGGTATTTGCGCTGAGTTGAGCGCTCGCGCGTGAGCCAAGCTAAGTCAGTGTGAAAAAGCCGCGGCCGACGCGGACCGCGGTGCCGCCCAGGCGCACCGCCGCGATCGCGCCGGCGCGCGTATCGATATCTACCCAGAGTTCACTCGGCCGGCCCATCTCGGCGCCTTGCTCGATCTTCCACGTGGTGGTGCCTGATATCCCGGGGCCGAGGCTCGCCAGATAGCCGGCGACTGCACAGGCGGCGGCGCCGGTGGCGGGATCTTCGACGATGCCCATCGCCGGTGCGAACATGCGCGCATGAAGAAGCGGCGAGGCGGCCGCCTCGTCGCGATGACAGAGATAGATGTGCGGCGCCCACGTCTCCGCGGCGACGCGCTTCCAGACGCTGGTGTCGATCCGGGCGCGTTGCAGGGCTTCGCGGCTGGTGAGCGGCACCACCAGAAATGCGAGACCGGCCGACCACGCCGCGGGCGTGTCGGTCCCGGTGCCGAGATCCGCCGGTGTGAGATTGAGCATCGGCGCGAGATCGGCACGCGACACTTCGGCATCGCGGCGTTCCGGCAGCCGCGCCGGCGACATTTGCACGAAGATCGGCGTCGCTCCGCGCGGCGCGATCGTGACTGGCACGGGTCCGACGCCTTCTTCGAACACGCACGCGCCAGCGCCATTCGTGCGCGCGATCAGACCGAGATCGGCGAGCAAATATCCCGTCCCGATGGTCGGATGTCCGGCAAATGGGAGCTCCATCCCGGGAGTGAAGATGCGCAACCGGTGGCTGGCGCGTGGATCGCGAGGTGGCAGGATGAACACCGTCTCCGACAGGTTCAGCTCGCGCGCGATCGCCGCCATCTGGGTGCCGTCGATGGCGGCGCCGTCGGTGAACACCGCGAGTTGATTGCCGCCGAATGCGCGGCTGGTGAAGACGTCCAGCAGATAATACTGATGTTCCATCTCACTTCCGCGGCGGCTGGTCGCGCTTGCGCTGCTGTTCGTCGAGGTCGAGGTGCAGACTATGAATCAGGTGCTTCGCCGCGGGACTCAGCAGCACCGCGACCATCGTCAGGAAGAACACGCCGCTCAACAGCGAGTAGACAATCGCGAACAGCTTGCCCGCCGGCGTCGTTATCGGATTGACCGGACCCATGCCGGTCAGAATCATGGCGGCGTTCAGGGCGGCGTCGAGCCACGGCAGATCCTCGAACAGGTGGTAGCCGACGGCGCCGATGCCGAGCGCGAGGCCGATCAGGCTGAAGACGATGGCGCCGTTCCGCAGTGAACGGCGCACCAGCGTCCGGCGCATTGCGGCGCGCGTGGGATGCTGCACGCGCGGAGTATATCCACCTTCGCTCCGGCGCAGATGAGACTTGTCGACAAGAGCCGATCACCATGAAGCCATGAAGAAGATCGAAACCTCGTCTTTGGGAAGCCCTTACGAGATGTGCATCTCGTCAAGGCTTTCCAAAGAGGCCTTCATGGCTTCATGGTGTTCCGCTCTGAAGCACAAGCTTTTCATCTCGCCGATCCCGAGCGACAGGTCGCCCGTCGATTTCGTCTGCCAGGCACGCGAGACCTGAGGTACGACCGGCGCCGCTGCCGCTCGAAGATCCCGGCGGATGACGTTGATGGGCCTCCTCAAGTAGGCTGGGACCATGGCTCCATCGTCTCGTGCGTGGTTGTTTGTCACGGTCGCAATCGTTGCCGCGTTCTTGCCCGCGATCCCGGCGGCACAAGACCCGGCAGCGCCGATCGATCTCCGTAAAGCCGTACAGAAGGCGCTGGACAAGCGCTGGAAGTCGTGGACAGTGGCGCCGCTGACGTGCAGCCATGACGGCCAGCCCAGCGGCGCCGCGCCAATTCTCGATGGCGACTACAACAGCGACGGCGCGCCGGACGCTGCGTTCGTGCTGACGACCGACAAAGGTGCACGCCTGGTCGTCGCCATCAACCGGATCGAGGACGTCGACGTCTACGAAGTCGACGCGCTGCCGGCGGACGTCGCCGTGTCCGTGAATCTGCGCAGGCGCGGAACGAAGTACTTCCGCAAGGACATGGCCGTCGATCAATATTTTGGCGCGGACGCACTGACAGTTTCGCCGTGCGCGGGCAGCGGCGACACCGTCGCTTATATCTTCACGGGTGCCGGGTTCCGGCGCGAAG
>DASUGM010000105.1:0-3238 GCA_036274055.1 Vicinamibacterales bacterium
AACGCGTCCTTCATGTAGGTCGTGAGAATTTCCGTGGACAGCCGGCTCTGTGCAAAGACGATCATCTGCAGGCCGCGCTTGAGAAATTCGATCGCGACACGGCGCGTCTCGGCGAGGTACGACCGCCGGATACCAAGCTGCCGATTGACCACCGGCGGGTTCACGAACAGGAAGAACTTCTCGCCGCGCGGCGCGCCGCTCTTGGCGACGATTTCAAACGGCGCGCCAACCAAGCGCTCGGCCAGCTCCTTCGGATTCGCGATCGTCGCCGACGAGCAGATGAACGTCGGATCGGACCCGTAGTGCCGGCAGATCCGGCGCAGCCGCCGGATGATATTCGCCAGGTGGCTGCCGAACACGCCGCGATACGCGTGCAATTCGTCGATGACGACGAACTTCAGGTTCTCGAACAGCTTCGCCCAGCGCGGATGATGCGGCAGGATGCCGGAGTGCACCATGTCCGGATTGCTGAGCACGACGTGCGCCTTGCCGCGAATCGCGCGGCGCGCGTCCTGCGGCGTGTCGCCGTCGTAGGTGAACACGCCAATCTCGCCGCCGCCCTCGGCGCCGATGATCTCGGCCATCTGATGCAGCTCGGCGAGCTGATCCTGCGCGAGCGCCTTGGTCGGAAACAGATAGAGCGCGCGCGACGATGGGTCGTTGAGGATCGCGTCAAGTACCGGCGCGTTGTAGCACAACGTTTTTCCCGACGCGGTCGGCGTGACGATGACGACGTTGCGGCCGCCGAGCGCGTGCCCGATCGCCTCGGCCTGGTGCGTGTAGATCTGATCGATGCCGCGCGAACGCAACGCGCGGGTCAGACGCTCGTCGAGCCCTTCAGGGAAGGGCGCATATTGCGCCGCGACCGCCGGCAGGCGACGCACGGTGGTGACGTGCGGATCGCCCTTGACCTCGACGGCCTGGCCGCCGAAGCCCTCCTCGCCAACCTGCGCCAGTTCGAGCGCGGCTTCGTACTCCGCCAACATTCCCGACAGCGCGGCGGAGAGCGATTGTTCCTTGTCGCCGGTAAGTGCGGGAAGTGACAGCATGGGCGTTTCGCTTTTGCATCGTACCGATCTCCGGCCGGGCGATCAAGAAGCGAAACGGCCTCAGCCATGCGCCAATGCGCCCGTGCGACGGTGCGCCGGGGCGCCCGTGCGCCGGTGCGCCGGGGCGCCCGGTGCGCCCTCTCGTGCTGCGGCGCCTGATGCACCTGCAGCCAGGGCCTAGGGCCTCGGGCCCAGGGCCTTGTTTCTTGCTACCGCCGCGACGACGCCGCTCAGTCCAACCAGGCCGATCAGGTTCGGGAACACCTGCAGCGCGTTCATCAGGTCGCCCCAGGCCCAGACGACCTCCGGACGAATCACCGCGCCGAATGGAATCAGCAGACAGTAGATCCAGCGGTACGGCAGCGTGACGCTGCGCCCGAAGATGTATTCGAGAAACTGCTCGCCGTAATACGCCCAACCGGTGAGCGTCGTCAGGCCGAAGAGAAACGCGCAGAACGCGACGACGTAGGCGCCGACGTTTGGAATCGCCGATTCGAACGCCGTCGCGACGGCGGCCGTGCTGGTGACGTACGCCGTGCCTGCCTGCCTGGCGGCAATCGACGTCTCGGCGATGCCGCTGACGAGGATGGTCATCGCGCTGATCGTTGCCGTGACGAACGAGACGATAAAGACCTCCATCACCGCCTGCAGGCCCTGCTGCGCGGGATGCGTCGATCGCGCCGTGCCGTACGCAACCGCGGCGGTTCCATAGCCGGCCTCGTTCGCGTAAATGCCGCGGGCGATGCCGTAGCGCATCGCGATGAACATCCCGAAGCCCATCGCCGAGTTCATCGTCAGCGCTTCCGAGAAGACCATCGAGAACACGTGCGGCAGTCGGTTCGCGAAGCTGATGATGACGAACAGACCGCCAATGAAATACAGGCCGACCTTCAGCGGGCCAAGCTTCGACGCGGCGCGGCCGATCGACGAGATCCCGCCGATGATCACCGCCCACGTCAGCACCGCGACGACCAGCCCGGTGATCGTCGAGGTGCGGCTGACCTCGCCGACGATGGGCAGCACCCACGTGCCGCTCGGCCACACGTGGTTCCACGCGACCGCGATCGAGTTCGGCTGCGTGAACGGCGTCGTCGTCAGCGCCGCGACGCCGGCGACCAGCGCGTAGATCCACGCGAGCGCGGGCGAGCGCAGGCCATCGCGCAAGTAATACATCGGTCCGCTCTGGACGGTGCCGTCGGCGTTGGTCTGCCGGAACTTGATGCCGAGGACCGCCTCAGCGAATTTGATCGAAGTCGCAACCAGGCCGTAAACCCAGATCCAGAACAGCGCGCCGGGCCCGCCCGAGATGATTGCGACCGCGACGCCGGCGATGTTGCCGGTGCCAACCGAGGCCGCCAGCGCGGTCATGAACGCCTGAAACGGCGACAGCGCACCGCTGGCGCCCGCATCCTGCGCGCCGCGCATCGCGCGCAGCGCCTCGCCAAAGCGGCGAATCTGCACGGCTCCGGTTCGAATCGTCAGGAACACGCCAGTGCCGAGGAGAACGGCCACGACATACGGCATGAACAGCGTGTCCGCGAACGACTGAATCAGGTCGGCCATGGGGCGCAGTGTAGTGCACTTGGGTCTTGGGTCTTGGGTCTTGGGTCTTGGGGCGCGAGTTGAGAACTATGCCCAAGACTGAAGACCCAAGACCCAAGACGGAGCTAGATGTTCGCCCGCCCTTGTCCCCCGTCCACTGGAATGCAGGCGCCGGTGATCCAGCTTGCCGCTGGCGAGGATAGAAATGCGACGACGCGACCCACTTCGTCGGCGGTGCCGAAACGTCCGAACGGAATTTCGCGTTTCACGAACTCGGCCATGCCCTGCGGATCTTCCTGCTGGCGCTTCCACCACGTGCCGCCCTCGAACGAGATCGATCCGGGGGCGACTGAGTTGACGCGGATGTTGTCCTTCGCGAGCTGCAGCGCCATCGCTTTGCCGAGGCTGATCTCCGCGGCTTTGACCGCGTTGTAGGTCATCCGTCCGCCGGACTCGCGGCCCCAGATCGACGCGATCATGACAATCGCTCCTCCGCCGCCGCGCCGCATGTGCGGCACGGCGAGGCGGGACATGCGGATCGCCGGGAACAGCGTCTGGTCGATGGCGCTCTGCCATTCCTCGTCCGGCGTGGCGACGATGTCGGTGCCGCCGGCTTTGCCGACGTTGTTGACGAGGACGTCGAGACG
>DASUGM010000106.1:0-19928 GCA_036274055.1 Vicinamibacterales bacterium
AAGTAGCCGAGCGCGTAGACGTACGGGCCGCCGGCTGCGACCGCAATCAGCGCTTCCTTCGTCGTCCGCAGGTGTTGCCACGCGCCGGTCGCGCTCAGCCGCCACAGGTGACCGCCCCAGATCGGATAGACCGAGCCGTCATCGGCTTCGCCTTCTTCGTCCATCGACGCGAAGTAACGGAGCCCGTCGGCGCCAACGACGATCTTCGAGTGGATCTTCATCTGGACTTCTTTGGGGCGGCGCACCTTCAGCCGCGCCAGTTCGCCGACGACGGCGCCCTTGTCGGCGAAGGTGGTCGTCGCCGGATCGAAGTCGTAGAGATGCGCCGATCGGTCCGCGCCCTCGTCGTTGCTGGTGATCCCGATCCAGATGTGGCCGCGGCTGTCGGCGCCGGTCGCGCCCCAGATCGCGTAGGCGCCCCAGAAATCCGGGGGCGGGATCACGGTGACCTTCGGTGATCCGGAGGAGCCCTGGGCGCGAATCGACGTGACGGCGCCGGCTGGCACCAGGCAGAGAAGCAGCACCGCGGTCGCGGCAACGGCAAGGGACATTCGAGTACGCATAGCGATATTTTATGGCTTCTGCGACCACGCGAGCGCGCGTGAACCTCCGGTATCGCCGGCGATGTTACGATGCGGGCGGAGCTCGACATGGTCATGCGGCTGCTTTCGATCGGAATTCTGGCGCTCGTCATTCAAGCGAGCGGCAAGCCGTCGCTCCTCGATCCGAACGCGCCGGAATTCAGCCGCCGCGCGCCTGACGTCTGCGTCGTCCGTCTCGAGACGACCAAAGGCCCCATCGATGTCGAGGTCACGCGCGCGTGGTCGCCGCATGGCGCCGATCGGTTCGTCGCGCTGGTCCGCGCCGGGTACTACGACAACAACCGCTTTTTCCGAATGGCCCCGGGCGACTGGTATCAGTTCGGGATCAACGGCGATCCCGCGATCGCCAGGGCCTGGCGTCGCGCCGAAATTCCTGACGACCCGCTGGTGCAATCGAACGTCAAAGGCACGGTGGCCTTTGCCTTCGCGCCCTTCGTCAAGCGAACGACGCAGGTCTTCGTCAATTTGAAGGACAACTCGCCGACCCACGACAAAGAGCCGTTCACGCCGTTCGGCAAGGTGATCGGCGACGGCATGAGCGTCATCGACCGCTTGAACACCGAACACCGCGAGGGGCCTGGCGGCATCCGGGCCGGCAGACAGGATCCGTTCTTCGACGGCGGCAACACGTGGCTCGACGAGAAGTTTCCCCGCCTCGACGCGATCAAGCGGGCGGTGGTAATCGAGCGCTGATCAAGAGCACACATGAAGGAGCGTGAAGGAGTGAAGGAGCATGAAGGAGCTCGTGGTTTTCAAAACCAAAGAAGCTCCTTTACTCCTTCATTCCTTCATGCTCCTTCATGTGTGCTTTTCGCTGCCGCGGTAGCGCTCTCCGCGGCCTGCGGCGGCGGTCCGGCGCCGACGCCGCCGGCCACGGAGCGCCCTTCGATTCTGCTGGTCACGCTCGACACGACGCGTGCCGACGCGATCGGACCGGACGCGCGCGGCGTCACGACGCCGGCCTTCAACGCGCTCGCGGCCAGAGGTCAGCGATTCACGCAGGCGTACACGGCCGCGCCGGAAACCCTGCCCGCGCACACCTCGATCATGACCGGGCTCTATCCCGGCGGCCACGGCGTCCACGAGAACGCGCGCTTTCTCGCGGCCACTCACGAGACGCTGGCGGCGTCGCTGCAGAGAGCCGGCTATCGCACCACGGCGTTCGTGTCGTCTTTCGTATTGTCGAAACGTTTCGGCCTGGCGCGCGGCTTCGATGTCTACGACGACCAGTTGCCGGCCGGCAGCGTCGAGCGCAGCGCCCCGGAGACGACCGACGCGGCGATTGCGAGCCTGTCCGAGAGGTCGAGCCAGCCGCGCTTCGTATGGGTGCATTACTTCGACCCGCATTTTCCGTACGCGGCGCCGGAGCCGTTTCGCGCGCAGTACGCGAAAGCGCCGTATCTCGGCGAGGTTGCGGCCATGGATGCCGAGCTCGGCCGGCTGGTGCAGGCGTTCGATGCGCATTTTGCCGGCGCGAAAGCCATCATCGTCGCCGGCGATCACGGCGAGGGCCTTGGCGAGCACGGCGAAGCGCAGCACGGACATCTGCTGTATCAATCCACGGTTCATGTGCCGCTCGTGGTGGTCGCTCCGGACGCGGCGGCGGGTGTCGTCGCCGCGCCGGTCAGCACGCGCCGGATTTTTCACACCGTCCTCGCGCTGGCCGGGCTCGGCCCCGCCGGCGAGGCGCTCGGCCGCGCCGGCGAGGTCGTGCTTGGCGAGGCGATGAAGCCGTTCCTCGAGTACGGCTGGCAGCCGCAGGTGATGGCGGTCGACGCGAACCACAAGTCGATTCTCGCCGGTCGTGTCGAGACGTATGACGTGATCGCCGATCCGGCTGAAACAAACGACCTCACCCAGTCACCGGGCCTGCCACCGCGTGTGCCTCCGGCGCTGCGCGACTACCCGATTCCGTCAGTGGACCCGAAAGGCGGCGATACGCTGACCGCGTCGGATCGCCAGAAACTCGCCAGCCTGGGCTATGTCAGCGGCACCGCCGCGCCGATCGTCCGCAAAGAGGCGCCGCGTCCGGCGCAGATGACCAGGACGCTCGAGCTGATTCAGGAGGGCGGCCAATTGTTTGTCGCCGGCCGGTACGCGCAGGCGATTCCGATCTTCGAGAAGGTGCTCGGCGCCGACGCCGGCAACCTCGACGCGATGCTGCGTCTGGCAACTGCGTATTCCGCCCTGAAGCAGGAAGCCAAGGCGATGGCGATGTTCACGCGAGCCGCCGCGGCGGCGCCGAACTCGCTCGATGTCCGGCTCTATCTCGCGCTGCACTACGCGCACGGGCCGCAGTGGCAACAGGCGGTGCCGATGCTCGAGCAGGTGGTCGCCGAAGCGCCGGAACGTCTGCCGGCGCTCGACGCGCTCGCCGACGTGCGGGTCCGCCAGAATCGCTTCGCCGACGCGCTGACCTTACAGAAGCGGATCTATGCGCTGCGGCCGCCGACGACGCCGGAGCTGGTTCGCATGGGCAAGATCGCGATGGAAGTACAGGACACCGCAACGGCTCTGGACGCCTTCGAGCGCCTTCGTCGCGCTCAAGGCTCCGGTTTCGCCTTCAACCTGGAACTCGGCGTGCTCTACATGGCCGCCCGCCGCTACGCCGAGGCGCGCGATGCGCTCGACCGCGTCGCGGCTTCGCATCCGGAGTATCCGATGGCGCTCTTCAAGCGCGCGCAGGTGAGCGTGTTGCTGAAGGAACC
The DNA here is from genome assembly GCA_036274055.1 of Vicinamibacterales bacterium. GTDB lineage: Bacteria > Acidobacteriota > Vicinamibacteria > Vicinamibacterales > SCN-69-37 > DASUGM01. Next base: position 3,311 of record DASUGM010000106.1, read on the forward strand.
GGACGCGGCGGCGCGAATTGCGCTCGCCAGTCAGAAGGCCGACGCGACGACGCGGGAACTGATTCGACGAGAAAAGCTCTTTCAGTCTGTGCGGTAGTTCGGAGTGCTGCGTGCTCTAGTGCTTTTCAGCACGCGAGCACGCAGCACCTCGCACTCCTCGAACAGACCGTGTCTTCTTGCCTAGAAGTTGAACCTGACCGCCAGCTGCAGCCGCCGCGGATCGAAGTAGGTGCGTGGCTGCCCGTAATTTGCCAGACTCACGCGTGGCTCGACGTTGGTGCCGGTCTGTCGATCGAAGACGTTGAAGAGATCCGCGACAAACTGCACCGTCTGCCGCGACCCGACCTTGAAGTTCTGCGTGTAGCTGAGGTCGACCTGATAGTGCGGATCGGTCCGGTGCGATCCGGCCGGTTCCGAGAACCTTGCCGAGTCGTTGGTGCTGGTGTTGCCGCCGATGCCGATATACGGCCGAGCGTCGTTGGTCTCCCAGGGCTGCCCTGACTGCGCCAGCAGGTAGGCGCCCGCGGTCGCGTTCCACGACAGCGAGTAGAAGCCGAAGACCTTGAACAGGTGCGGCCGATCACCGTGGAGATCGCCGTCGCGGAAGTTCCACAGCTGCCGGCCGGCGCTGTCGCCAACGTTCGACGAGCCGACGAACGTGTTCATGTCGTTGGCGAGGCCGGTGGTGTTGTCCTGGTCGAAGTTGCCGAAGTAGTGGCTCCAGGTGTACGAGCCGCTGACGAACATCTTGGCGGTCCGATACTCCGCTTCGAACGTCGCCTCGTGGTAGCGGCTGTAGGCACCGTCCAGTTCGGCAATGACATAACTCGAACCGGAGCCGATCTGCGCCAGCTTGGCGGCAAGATCAGGAATATAGAGTTCGCGGGGAATCCCGGCCGGCGGCTCGTAGATCACGCGCGCGTTGTTGTTGGTGTCTTCCCAGAAGTGGCTGCTGGCGCGGTAGCGGCCGTAGGCCCGTCCGGTCAGATGCTGGCCGAATTGCCGCGCGGTGCCGAACAGCACTTCGTGGGTCACGCGCGGCGTCAGGTCGTCGACGAACAGTTTGCCCGACGAGCCGGCGATCGGCGTCACCCCGAACAGCACGCCATTGGCGTCGAAGTGCGCGTTGACCGTGGCGGCCAGGTTGCGATCCCAGGACGCCGCGCGCGGCAGTGAGCTGGTCGCCGGATTGTATCGGGCATAGCTCGCGAACACGGTGTCGCGGTTGTTGTAGCTCCAGGTCGCGCCGAACCGCGGCTGCATCATCTTGCCGAAGCCGATCTCGTACATCTTGTACTGACGATCCTCCGGCGTGGTTCCGGTCGACAGCCGATATCCGGAGAGCGTTGACGGATCCTCGGTCAGACCCTGCCCGTACATCGTGTCGTTGCTCATGACGATGCCGGCGTCAAACGACCAGTTCTGCCACTTGATGGTGTCGTTGAATTCGAGACTCTGCGAGCGATACTCGGCGTGAATCAGGCGCGGCACGCCGGGAAGCCCGAGCTGCTGGACCTCCGCGGTGAAGAAGATCGGCGTCCCATTGAAGCTGACCGAGCCGCCGGGCACCGTGATCGCCCCCCAGCCGTTCGAACTGCGCGTCAGTTCCTCGCTGTCGGTGTAGCGCTGGTAGCCGGCATGGAGATCGTGGCTGATCGTGCCGGGAATCGAGTAGTTGTAGGCGACCTCCCCGCCGTTCCGGAAGAAGTCGTCCTTGTCGAACGTCGGCCCGTAGCCGACCAGGCCGCCGCCCACCTTCACGCCATCGCGGGTAAACCCGTAGCGGTCGATGTACTGCTGACGGAACGCGTTCACCGCGGCATTGGTGGTATTGGCCAGCGGCACCGTGACTCGGCCCTGGGTGTCGAGCGCGGCGATGTCGAGGATGCCGCCGGGCGCGATCACGACCGTCGCCGGCGATTCGTTGTCCGGACGTCCCTGCGTGCGGTTACCGAAGTAGGTGAACTTGAACGTCACCAGGCTCCGCGAATTGACGACCCAGGACCCGTCGATCGCCCCGATCTTCAGCCACGACTCATTGCCGGTGCCGGTCGACGCGGCGGCGTTGGACGCGAACAAGTCGCTGGTGTCCCGGCGATGCGAGGAGCGGAAGCTGCCGTTGATCAGCACCGAGCTGAACGGCGTATAGGTGACCTTGCCGTAGCCCTCGTCGCGGTTGCTGTCGTAGTCCGGCAGCGGGCCATAGTCATTGGCGCGCAGCTCGCGGCCGATATTGGGCGCGTAGTACGACGCATAGAAGAAGAGTTTGTTCTTGAGCACCGGACCGCCGAAGTTGACCGTGGTCCAGTTGCGCGCCTGCTCGTAGCGCGTCGACGTGCCGGTGACGACGTCGGCGGCCATGGCGCCGGTCTGAAACTGCAGGCTCGCCATCCCGGCGTAGCGATTGGTGCCCGACTTGCTGATCGAATCGAACGTGAAGCCGCCGGATCGATTGAAGTCCACCGCGCGCGCGCCGCCTTTGGTCGTCGTGACCTCCGCGACGTCGTGCGACGCCGGCTCGGCCGAGAGCGTGCCGTAGAGCGGCAGCGTGACGTTGACGCCGTCGAACTTGTAGACGTTGTCCTGGCCGCTGCCGCCGTTGCTCGGGCCGCGGGTCAGGTCGGAGGTCTGCTGGACGCCGGGAATGAACCGCAGCAGGTCGCGATAATCCTGGGCGATCGGCAGGTTGCGGAACTTGTCGGCCGAGAGCGTGTTCGTCAGCGTCGCCGACTCCTGGTTCACGATCGAGGTCTCGGCCGTCACCGTGATGTTCTCGGCGACGCCGGCGACGCCGAGCGCGACGTCGAGCAGCACCTCGACGCCGAGCGCGACCTGCGCCGGGCGCGTCGCCGGCTGCATGCCGGAGAGCGTGAACGTGATGGTGTAGGTGCCGGGCAAGAGCGCGGGCAGCCGGTAGGTGCCCGTCGACCCGGTGACCGTGACGCGCGGCGTCGGCAGGACATCGGATCTTGCTTCCACCGTGACTCCAGGCAGGGCTGAGCCGTCACTCGCGGTCACCTTGCCGGCGATCGAGCCGGTCTGTTGAGCAAAGAGGGGAGCGGGTAGCAGAAGCAGGGTGGTTGCTACCAGATTGCGAATCACACGAGGGGTCATGCGTCCTCCGGGACGACGGGAGTATACCGCCCGGCGAGCGCCCTACACGAAAGATGTGACATCCCCGAAAAATCCACGCATTCCCTTGTCGAGCTTCACTCGTCTCACCGATCGCTCACATGCGGCGGACTTACGAGAAGCTGCAGTCGAAGTCCGAGGCGGTGGCGAAGGCCTGGAAAAAACACGCTGGTCCAGGCCCAAGGCGTAGAGTCAGAGATCGTTGAAGTACCACCGTCCGTCGGTGAAACGCACGAGCTCGAACTTCGAAATCTTGATGCCGATCCCGGACAGATCGATGGTCGCCTTGACGCCGCTCACGACTGGCTGGGCGCCAACGGCAAGCTTCAGCGCGAGCAGCACATCGTCGAGGTTGCCGCGGTCAGTGGCTGAGCACTGGCGCGTTCTTCTGTAAGCCTCGAGATCTGGAATCGTGGCGCGCTTGATCGGGCTCAGGAAGCTGACCGCAAAGTCCGCACACCGGTAGTCTTCGAGCATCGAGATGGCTCGCTCGAGCGTTTGCTTGACGGTGTGGCCAGGCAGCACCGACTGACCGGAGCCCTGACCGCCAGCCGCGCCGCCGGTCGCGCAAGACGTCGCACTCCAGGCCGCGCACGAGATGACCATCGCTGCCCGGAGCGCCGTAAGGCACCCCGGGCGCGAGTGACTGAGGTTACCGGTCATGCGTCAGCCGCAGAACAGCTTGCAATCGAGGATTGCGATCTTGTCGATGACGTCCTGGACCTTGCCCCCAATCGTCGTCAGGGTGCTCTTCACATTGCCGACACCGCTCGCAATGTCCTCGATCATCGTTTTGAATTTTTCAGTGTTGGCGAGCGCGCAGAACTCACCGACCAGGCCGGCGACCGCGGCCGGCAGGTCGTTGCGCGTGCAGAGCGCGATCTGCGATTTGAAGCCGGCGATGACCTGGCCGGGATCGCGCAACGTCGAGCGCAGGTCTTCCGGCAACGGGACCACATCGGCGAGCTTGGCCAGCGGGCCGCCGTTCCGAATCGCCGAGAAGGGGTCGGAGCCGCTCGAGAATCCCGGCAGCGCATCGAGCGCTGCACTGGCGCGCGCCTCGTTGATTTGCAGCTGTTCGGCCAATGCCAGGAGCTTGCTGGTGAGGTCCTGAGTAGACGCCGCCGGGTTCGAGACCGACGCGGCCATGCGCTGTTGCGTCGGCGTCAGGCTGGCGTTCGCGCTCGCACCGAGCTCTCGACAAATCGAGAATTTCGGTGAGGCCGTGCCCTTCAGCGCCGCGCCGAAGTCGAACCCCATCGGCGCCTTGACCTTTCCCATCACGCCGTTGCCGAAACCTTCCGCGCCGACTCGTCCTTCGAACTCCGCGTCGATCTTGCCGCCGTATTCGACGCCGCCCTCGAGTTCGGCGGCCAGCTCAAAGCAGATTTCCTTCTTGACCGGATCCAATAGTTGATCCAGCTTGGTGTTCACCGTCACCAGAGCGGCGAGAATCGCGTCGTTCGGATTGAGATGCGGATCCTTCGGACCCTCGGCCGCGGGGGGCGTCGCCGCCGCGCTCTTCGGCGCCGGCGTGGCCTCACCAGCATCGGTGGAGTCATTCACGTGAGCCACTGGGGCATCGCCGTTCTGCGAGCGGTCGTCTTCGGGCTCGGATTTGCCGGCGACGGTGAAGGCCAACCCGGCTGACCAGTCGCCCGGCCCGTTTGGTCCGAGTTCGCGCAGGAACCACATGTAGCGTGTGCCTGACCGCAGACAGTCGGACGCCGACGGCGTCCACGACGACGCGCGGGCTGGAAGCACGGCGGTCAGTACCGGACTGGCGCTCAGTTGTGCGGCCTCATCGAGGATGTAGACCCCGACTTCGTGCGCCGACGTCGCGGCGCCGGGCGCCCAACTGAAGGTGGGGCACGACGACGCCAGGAGCGCCCGCCTGGCCGCCCCCGGTGACACCGGTTGCGGTCCTTGGGATGGAGTGGGCTGTGCGGACGCCGATGCGCTGCACAGGGTCAACGCGGCAATCAGACAGAGGACGCGCGCGCAGCTCGGGAACATGGGAGGACCTCCAGAGGGCCAGATTAAGGAGAGAGGGCGGAATTTCAGCGTTTTGTCGGTTGGTTGTCAAGCGCCGGGGCGAGGCGAGCTTCGAGCGTCACTCGGCCCTGAGCGCCACGATCGGATCGATGCGCTCCGCGCGCCGCGCCGGCAAGTACGCGGCGATCATCGTCGAGATGAGCACGACGACGGACGCGATCGCGAGGGTCGCCGGATCGCGCGTATCGACTTTGAAGAGCTGCGCTTCCGCGAGTGTCGCGAGGAGCCGCGTCGCGAGCAGTCCTGCGATCAGCCCGATCGCGACTGGCCAGAGCATCTGTCGCATGGTCAGAACGACCAGCGAGCGCGGGCTCGCGCCGATGGCGAGGCGGATGCCGAGTTCGCGCGTGCGCGTCGCGACCAGGAAACTGACCAGGCCGAAGAGTCCAAGCGCGGTGAGCCCGAGCGCGATGCCGGCGAACGACGCCAGGACCGTTGTCTGGAAGCGCGGGTTCTTGATCGGCGTCGTTTCTCCAATCAAGTCGTTCCACCATCGTGCGGTCACGCCGGACGTCGGCGCGACGGCGAGGATCGCCGCCGACAGTTCCTTCGGCAGCGTGCCCGTCCGCGATCGAGCCCGCGCCACGATCGTCATTGGATAGACGCGCGGACCGGCGGGCAGGGAGTACGCGCCCGGCCGATCTTCACGATCGAGCGACATTCGCACGTCGCTGACGACACCGACGATCCGCCAGGTGGTGTCGCGGCCGTTGTTGACTGTCTGTCCAATCGCGTCGGTGTCGCCGAACAGCATCTTCGCCGCCGCTTCGGAGACGACCATATCGACGACCGCGCCAGGTTCGCTCCATTCAAGGGAGCGTCCTCGCAGCAGCCGGATGCCGACCGCGTCGAAGTAACCAGGCAGCACCTGATCGACACCGCCGACGGTCGCGCCGGTACTGGGATGCCTGATTCCGGTCCACGGCACTTGCCCCGTCGTCGCCGGGAGCCGGCCGGTACCGCCGGCCGCCTCGATACCCGGATACGCGCGGACGAGATCGACGAGCTGACGGTAGAGCTGCATCGCGTCTCGCGGCGTTTCCGGTGCGGCGACGCTGATCGTCAGGACGTTGGCCGGCTCGAAGCCGAGCGGCGTCCGGAGGACGGCGACGAAGGCGCGCGCCGCGACCAGGGCGCCAAACACCAGCACGATCGCGAACGCCACCTGGACCGCCACCATCGGTCGGCCGACCCGGCCCTTCGCGCGGGCCCGGTTCGACGGGCGTTGACGGATGAGCGCCTGCACGTCGAGCCGCGTCGATCGCCACGCCGGCAACGCCGCGAATGCCAGGCTGGCGCCGATACCCACCGAAAACGCAATTGCCGCGACGCGCCAGCCGATCCCCACGGGCGCGTTGCCGTAAGCAACCGAGGGGACCATCGCTTTGATCGCATCGAAGCTGACGAGATTGAGAGCAATGGCAGCGGCCGAGCCAATTGCGCCGACGATCAGCCCTTCGAGAAGGACGGGACGCAGGACGCGCAGACGACTGGCGCCGAGGGAGAGACGCACGGCGTGTTCTCTCTCCTGACGCCGGCCGCGCGCGAGCAGGAGGTTGGCGAGATTGGCGCACGCCAGCAACAGCAGGAGCAGCCCGGCGGCCACGAGAAAGCGCATGATCGGCCGGCCGGTCGGATAGATCGTCTGCCGGATATCGACGAGCGTCGGCACACCGGAGTTCTGCGCCGTCTGCAATGGCCGCACGATCGCGTCGATCTCGGCCTGCGCCTGCTCGCGGGTGACGCCTGGCTCCAGTCGGTAGATGGGATGAAAAGCATTACTGGGCGGTCCCGACGCCGGCGCCAGCATCGCAATCACCTCCGGACGCCCGCTGAAGAATGTTCCGGCGGGAAACACGAAGTCCCTTGGCAGCACGCCGAGCACCGTGGTTGTGCGGGTGCCGAACGTGACGTCGCGTCCGACGATCGTCCGGTCGCCGCCGAATCGCGTTTGCCAGGACGAAAAACTCAGCACCGCCACGCGTTCGAAATCAGCCGCGTCGGCCGCGGTGAACATCCGCCCGAGGGCGGGCGTCACGCCGAGAATGTCGAAGTAGTTCGCTGACGTGCGCAGCATCGGCACCGACTGGCGGCCGCTTGCGGTCTCGATCGGGAGGGAGCTGCTCTGAATTCTGCCAGCACTGCTCAGACCGCGGTGGGCGTGGTCAATTGCCTCGAGGTGGGCGCCGGGGATGTTCGTGTACTGCTGACCGGTTTGCGGGTCGCGCATCACGACCAGGAAGAGCCGGTCGGCGTCGCGGTACGGCAGCGGCCGGAACAGCACGGCATCGGCGATGCTGAGGATCGCGGTGTTCGCGCCGATGGCGACGGCAACGGTGAGCGCGGCGATGATCGTGAAACCCGGCGAGTGTCTCAGCCGGCGCAGCGCGAATTTCAGGTCGTTGAGCATCGCAGCTCCCTGGGGTCAAACACGGGTCAGACCCCTTGGGGTCTGACCCGTGTTTGACCCCGCTATCCGATCGTGACCTTCCGCACCCCGCGCACCGTCAGCAGCTTCGGCAGCCGATCGCGCTGGTCGCCCTGCAGGACCAGGTTGTTGCCCTCGACGACGCCGCCGCAGCCAAGGCCGGCTTTGAGCGCCTTCAGCCAGCGATCGCGCTCGGTCGGCTGCAGGTCCATGTGCTCGACGACCGTGACTTCCTTGCCGCCGCGACCCGTCCGCTCGAGGCGCACCACCGCGCGCGGGATCGATCGGCCGCCGCTCGCCGATGGTTGTGACTTGGACGCCGCCGGGGCGGCCGCGGTTGGAACCGGAAGGGGATCGGGCAGCTGCGATCGCAGCGGCGCCAGCGCCCCGAACGGATTGTGAAACGGTGTCCCGCCCGCGTCCGGCGGCGCGTTCCTGCTCTTGTCGTCCTTACTCACGGTAGTTGCCGAACTGCAGCTCGCAGTCGAAGTCCCCGGCACGCAACAGCCGCATCGCGTTCTGCAGCTCGTCCTTGGACGGCGACGACACTCGCACCTGATCGCCCTGAATCGAGCCCTGGACTTTCTTGAGGTTGGCGTCCTTGAGGAACTTCACGATCTTCTTCGCCGACTCGATCGGCACGCCCTGCTGAAGTTCCACTTTTCGCTTCACCAGCCCGCCGGCGATCGGCTCGACGTCCGACGGCTTCATGTTCTTCACCGGCACGCCGCGCCGGATCATCCGGGTCTGCAGGATCTCCCACACGGCGTCCATCTTGAAGTTGTCGTCGGCAATCAGCTCGATCAGGTTCTCGGTTTTCTTCAGCTCGATCGACGACTTCGATCCCTTGAAGTCGTAACGCTGAGCGATCTCTTTCTTCGCCTGGTTGACGGAGTTGTCGACTTCCTGGAGATCGACGGTCGAGGTGATATCGAAGGACGCGGAGGCCATGCGGGGATCTTAGTTGGCTCAGGGCTCAGGGCTCAAGGCTCGGTGCCTCAAGCCATGAGCCCCGAACCTCGCCGAGCCCTGAGCCGCGAGCCCTGAGCCTAGTACGTCACCCGAATGCGATACCGAAGCACCGACGTCCCGTCCACCGCGACCGGCACGTTGAACTGCGCCGCGAACGCCGCGGTTTTCGTGTAGTTGTAGGTCGACCGCAGGATTTGCCAGGTGCCGCCAACCGGCTCGTTGACCTCGACCGTCACCGGGATCGCCTTGTGGTTGCGCAGCGTGATCTCGAACTCCATCTCGTAGACGTTGGTCGCGATCTTCTGGAAGTCGGTCTGCTTGCGTTCGCAGACGACGTCGAAGGCGTTGCCGATCTTCAGATTGATGATCTCGTCCTTCGGCGTGTGGTTGATGTGATCTTCGCCGACGAACTGCAACCCGCCTTTCGAATCCGCCTGGTAGACGCGCACGGTGCCCATCGGCATCGGCATCCCGAGGCCGGCGGTCGTCTCATTCTTGAGCTGATAGAACACCTGCACGTCGTCTTTCAGCGGCGCGCTCGGCGAGTAGGGGTTGCGGTAGTAGAAGTTCTGCCCGTTGACCACGTAACGCTTGACCACCGGAAACCCGGTCGCGTTCAGCATCGCCACCTGCTTGGTCTCGGCGTTGTTGATGCTGGTCTTGTGGCCGAGCGTGTAGAGGTGGTAATCGCTGAACGATTCCTGCGCCATCGGCGCCGCGGCCTCGGCGCGCTGGGACTTGAGGGCGTCGCGCATCTCGTTCAATTGCTGCCGGACGCGGTTCAGGTCGCCGGCGACGAGCTGCAGCGACGCGTTCTTGAACCCCGTACCGCTGCCGTTTTTCAGGGTGACCCAGCCATCGAGGTCGGCGTTCCTGTCGTCGCGCGCCACGGTCAGCACGTAGTCGGCGTTCCACGCCAGGTTGGTGGCGAGATACGACGCTTCGACGCGATGCCGGCTGCCGCCGCCGTTGTCGAGCGTCCAGATCAGCGTCGGGCGCGAGTAGAGGTTGCCCGGCAGCTCGGGAAAGCGGATGTGATCGGCGTGCAGGCCGGTGATGATCTCGCCGTTGATCTGCCACACCGGCGCGTTGTTGTAGCTGAGCAGGCGCGCCGTCACTTCCTCCTCGCGCGTCGATCCGCCGACGGTGCGCGATCGCACCAGCGTCACGTCCCTGCCGACGTACTTCTTCAGCAGCTTTTCAGGTTCGAGCAGGTCGTACTCGTAGTTCTGCTCGATGACGCTGAGGCGCGTCGGCTCGGTGAGCGACCGAAAATGTACGGTCGCCGGATTGACGGTCGCGGCGATGTCCATGAAATGCAGGTCAGACTGGCCGCGCGCCAGAGTGATGTTGCGGACGTCGCGGATCAGCGCGATGTTCGAGTTGTAGACGGTGAGCGCCAACTCGGCCTGGTCGTCGAGCGTCGTCGTGCCGTTCTGCGGCGCGGCCCACGGCGTATCGGGTGCGATGCCGGGTTGGAAACGTCCCGGAATGATGAAGAAGAGACCTGTGAAGGCGGCGGCGAGCGCAACGGTTGAACGGACCGACATGGGACAGCTCCTTGGGTGGAGTTCGGGTGTCCTTTATGCAGCCAGTGCATAAAAGCCACCCGACCTCGTTTTCGCTGTCCCTAGAACGGAGCCGGTCAGAAATCTTGCAGCTTCCGCTGAATCCAGGTAATTCCGGCGTCTTTTGTGACGAAGTCGCGGCCGTCGGCGGTCCGGACCGTGGCTGAGACCGCGTCCGTCGCGGTGACCGCAACCAGCGCCGTGAGCTCGGGAAAAGCGAGCCGGCGCCAGATCTGGCCGTCGGTCGTGAGGAGGACGACGCCGTTCCCGCCGACCAGCCAGCAGACATTGCGAGCCGGCGAGACGCCGGCGACGAGCGGCGCCGACACCGGCAGCTGTTGTGCGCTCCAGGTCGCGCCGCCGTCGATCGTCTTTTCGACGCCGGCAGTGGACACCCGCCACCTCACCGCAGAATTCGGCGAGCGCACTTCGATCACTTGCGACACGCGATCGAGCGCCGCGGGCGCCGTTTGTCTCAGGGCTTCCTGCCTGGCGACGTCGGCCTTCTTCTTTGCGTCCTTGAGTTCATCCTGGCGGCTCCGCGCGCTGAACTCGTTCTTCGTTGCCGCGTTTTGACGACGCTCTTTGGACAGCGCAGCGGTATCGCGCGCGGGCGACTGGTCGCTGAGCGTTTTCGCCGCTGCCTGGGCGGCCGGTGGCGGCACCGGCGTCGACGGTGCCGGTGCCTCGGCGACCTTCGATTGCTCCTCGAACGCCGGCGTCGGCGGATTGCGCTGCGCGACGGCGAACCAAACGATGATCGCCGCGGCGCCAGCGACCGGCACCAGCCAGCTCATCCACCAGCGCGATGATTGCGCCGCGGAAACCGCGTTGGCGGGCGGATCGATGCGCACCATCGTCGCGACCAGCGCCTGACAGCGCGCGCAGCCGGCGACATGCGCCTGCGCGGCCGCGAGTGCCGCGGCCGGCAGCCCATCATCCATCCACGCCGCGAGCGTCTCGGCGTCGAGGCAGTCTGGAGTGACCTCGGTCATAGTCCGGTCCTTCCCTGAGAACGATCCTGTCCTGATTCCTTGCGCTGGGCGTCGTCGGGCAAGAGCAGCCGCAGATCGAGCGGGCCGGCGTCATCGAGGATGTCTGACAAGCCTTGCGCGATCTGGGCGGACGAGCAGCCGGCGGCCGCCAGTCTGGTTTCCACCGCACTTCGCAGTGCGGCACGTGTTTTCGCGAGCTGGCGCGAGACGGTCGCCTCGTGCTCGCCGGTCAGCCGTCCGGTCTGTGCGAGCGTCAGTTCCTGGGCGTAGTAGGCCGAGAGCCTGAGTCGATCCCGAGGCGCCAGCGCGTCGAGCGCCGCGGCGAGCGCGCCACGCACGGCCGCGAGCAGACGCGCGCGATCCGGATCGATCCGCGCCGGTGCCGCCGCCATCGCCGCCGGAGTGTCATCGCCGGGCAAGGGATCGTGGCGCGAGCCAGCGCGAAGGCGATCGACGTGGCGCTGCGCCAGCACCGCCCGCAGCCACGTCGCCAGCGTGCTCCGCCCGTGGAAGTAGCGAAACAGCGAAGTCCGTTCGGCACCGGCAGTTTTGAGGCCGAAGAGATCCGCGTAGATCGCGTCGGCGAGATCGCGTGCGCCGCCGCTCGGGTCGAGAGCGTCGGCGGCGCGGTAGAGCGGCGATCGCATCTCGCGGACGAAGTGTTCCCAGGCCGGATCGTGCCCGTCCTCGCAGGCGCAGGCGAGCGCGAGGTCGGCCAGATGCAGCGACGAGAGATGGCGCTCGAGGTCGCTGGCGGTGGCAGTGCGACCGGCAAAGGCACGGGCGGCACTGCGCTGCAGTGCGCTGCCGAATCGATCGACGGACACGTGCCACCGCGCCGCGTCGGCTTGCCGATGCAAGCGGCGCACGAGGGCGGTGTCGATGGCCGGCGCCGCCTGACTGATCGCTGCCGAGTCGCGAATGTTCTCATTCTAACGATGTCGGTACGCGGGTACGTCAGGGACGCGGGGACTTGGACGGTACGCGGGTACGCGGGTACGTCAGGGACGCGGGGACGTCGAACCTGCTTCGCCGGCCAACTTCTCTCATTCAGTGCGTCAGCTCACGGGCTCCAAGTCCCCGCGTCCCTGACGTACCCGCGTACCCGCGTACCTTGTCAGCCGGCGGACGCGGTGGTGGCCCGCCGCGACCGCCGGATATAGGGGTCGAGCACGGTCTGGAGATCGCGGCGCACCCGCGCGGCCATTGGACCTTCGCGCCGGATCGCCCAGTCGAGAATCGATCCGTTCAGCGTCGCGTGCAGGGCGTGGGCAAGCCGCGCGGTGTCGCATTTCCGCAGTTCCCGCGCCTGGACGGCGTCGTCGAGCAACGCGCGGATGCCGGCTTCGAAGTGGCGGGCGCCGGCGCTGGCGTGGGCGCGAAACCCGGCGTCGTTCAGATCGAGTTGAAAGAACGCGAGCGTATGGGTGACCGCGTCGGCCGACGCGCCCAGGATCGTCATGCAGTCGGCGAGGCCGAGCAGGGCCGCCAGCGGCGAGCGATGCGCGCGGCGGACGCCTTCGAAGATGTAGGTGTGGCCTGCGGCGGCGTCCGCGGCGGCGGCGAGCAGCAGCGCGCGCTTCGAGCCGAAGCGCTGGACGACGGCGGCCGCGGTCAGGCCGGCGTCACGGGCGACGTCGGCCAGGGTGACGCGCGCCGGGCCGATTCGGGCGATCGCGCGAAAGGCGGCCATCAGGATCTCGGCGTCGCTGGCCTGGCGGGGGCGCGGACTCATCGGGGTTGATTGTAAACCGTCGTTTAGAATCATGTTGATTTCTAAACGTCCGTTAATTTATTATCCGGCGCGGAGGGATTCTCATGACCGCGAGCACCCGCCGGTTGCGCTATCAGGTCGCCGCCAGCCTCGACGGCTACATCGCCGGCTCCAACGGCGAAGCCGATTGGATCGTCATGGATCCGGAACTCGACTTCACCGCGCTGTTCGCGCAGTTCGACACCGTCGTCATCGGCCGCCGCACCTTCGAGGCGATGGGCGGGACGGGCGGCGGCGGTGGCATGGGGATGGCGACGTATCTCGTTTCGCGCACGTTCGATCGGAAGCCGCCGAAGGGCGTCACCGTGATCCGCGATCGTGTCGCCGAGACAATCGCCGAGCTGAAGGCCAGGCCGGGGAAGGACATCTGGCTGTTCGGCGGCGGTGACTTGTTCCGCAGCCTCGCCGAGCTTGGACTCGTCGACTCCATCGAGGTCGCGCTGATGCCCGTGCTCCTCGGCGGCGGCATCCCGCTCAGGCCGTCACCAGCGCCGCGTGTGACGATGACACTCACGGCTCACCGCGTCTATCCGACTACCGGCACCGTGATGCTCGAGTACTCGCTGCGACCGAAATAGGGCGCCAATGGCGGCGCCGCGGAAAAAGCCACCCGACGGCTTTTTGGGGGCCGGGCCTCAGCGGACGATGATTTCGATGCGATCGATGGCCGCGGCGAGGTCACGCTGATCGCCGCTGGCGGACACGGCGGACGGGCGAACGGCGTGATCGAATGTCAGCAGCAGTCTGGTGGCGCGCTGGCCGCTGCGGCCGAGATCGATCTCGCGCTCGATCCAGACCCACTCATCGGCCAGGACCTCCGCCGTACCGGCGTGAACACCAACGTTCAGCGCCACGGTCTGGGCCGGCATCGAGGCCGCAGTCGCGGGGCGAAGACGCACGCGGATGACGACCCGGCCAGCGGGGAGAGGCGGCAGAAAGACTTCTGTCACCCGATTTGCCCAGCGGTAGCTCGTCTCGCCCTCACGTTCAGGCCCGTGCCAGCCCTCGCCGACCCAGGCGACGTCGCCGGCGCCACCGATATCGACGACGATCGGATGCGCGGCATCGAGATGCGAAAGGCCCTGCCGATCGAATCGTGACGCCGGCAATCCCGTCGTCGCGCGGAAGAGCAGCGTCGCCGGGAACGAGAGCGGGTGACCGATCCAGTCGTGCATCAATCGCACCTGTGCGGCGCCGACGTCTGCAAACGCCACCGGCTCGCCGGGGCGGAATCCTCCGCGTTGCGCGACGACGACGAGCGTGACGTTGAACAGGAGCAGCGGCGTCAGGAGCGCCGCCGTCGCCCAGGCCGGCCGTCGGCCGGCGACATCACGCAGTCGCGCCGTCAGTAGACCCAGACCGACGCCGGCGATTGGCAGGGCCGCGGCAAACAGGCGCACCGACTCCTGCCAGGTGAACGACGGCGCGAACGCGGCCGACGCCGTGATGACGAGCGCGAGGAGGCCGAGGGCGGTGCGCCGATCGAGCAACGCCCCGGCGAAGCCGAGCCAGAGCACCGCCGATGTCGCGGCGATGCCGTGCTGGCTGCAGAAGAGGACGTCGATGATCTTCGATCCGCTCGGCCAACCGGCGCCCGCCACGAGCGGCCCGAGCGACGGCAGGATCAACCACACCCACGCAAAACGTCGTCCGGAATCCGTCAGTGCCAGCCCGCGTTCGACCGCGATCGCGGCAAGCGCGAAGATGGCGGCATCGATTGCGGGGAGCGGGAATGTCACCAGCTGTCCAAGCAGCAGCGCGACCGAGGCCAGCGTTGCCGCGTTCTGTCCGGCAATGCGATTCGCGGCGCGATGGGTCAAGGCGAGTCCCACCGCCGCCAGCAGCCACGCCAACGCCGAGGTCATTGGCGGTCCAGGCGATCGACGCGCAGCAGATCGAGATCGAATGCCGGTTCGCCGTTGCTCCCGCGTGCGGCGGTCAGCACGACGCGATTCACCGTCACGTGCATCAGCCCCGCGGGTACCTCGCAGGCGAACGTCTGCCAGGCGCTTCCGAGCGTGAAGTCGCCGCACCCCGCGCCGTTGACGGCGACTGCGACCCGCTGCGGCGGCGCGCCATCGATCTCGCGCGCTCGCAGCCGCACCATCAGCTTGAACGGCGCGGTCCGGCCGATCGGAAACAGGATCTCGGCGACGCGACCCGCCGGACGATAGGACACGGAGCCGTCGACGGCGGCGGGGAACAACCCGTTGCCGGCGAACACGGCGTCGCGCGCGCCGCCGAAATCGATTTGGCCGACCGCCGTGACCGGGTCGTTGAAGAAGCGGTTCGGCGCGAGGAGATCGTACGCCGCCGGCGACGTCCGATTCCGCCACGCGAACCACAAATTGGCGGGCATCGAGAATGGATAGCCGAAGCGCGCGTGCAGACCGCGCCACTGTGCGCCGGCCACCGTTCCAAAGTCGTTTTGCGTCGTCGTCTCGAATGCGCCACCGCGCACTGCCGACGCCAGCGACGCATTCCAGATGACCGCGGCCGCAAGCAGAACCGCGGCGGGCATGAACGGCCGCGACGCGACGAGACGACGGCCGACATCGATCGCCATCGCCACGCCGACTGCCAGCAGCGGCACCGCACCGTCGAAACGCCGGCCGCCGAACGCGGCGCTGCTCCACCAGTCCTGAATCATCGAATTGAAGAGCACCATCAGCGCGCACGACAGCGCGAACGCGAGGCCGACGACGCGATGGCGACGCGCGAGGATGGCGAAGCCGAGCGCGCCGACGATCAAGATCGGCGAGGTAGAGAACAGGCCGTTGCGCGACGACCACAGCACGTCGGCCCAATGCGGATCGTTGAAACGGATCTCGGGGCCGATTGGCGAGACCGCGACGTAGGTGCCGTAGATGGCCTTCCACGCCAACAGTTGCGGCAGGAATCCGACGAGAAACGCGGCGCTGCCGACGGCCGCGTTGCCGGCCAGCCGGCGCAGCGCGCTGACGTCGCGGATGCGTCCTGCGCGCCAGGCGAGCGCGCCGGCTTCGAACAGCGGCAGCAGTCCGTAAATCGCGCTCTGCCAGCGGATGTCGGCCATCAGGCCGCCGAGCACGCCGAGCGCCATCCATTGCCAGGTCGTCCGGCGCCACAGCGTCGCCGCCCACAGCCAGGCGAATCCGGCGATCGACGCCATCGCCGGGGCGTGCGTCATCGACGGCTCGCAGACGATGTACCAGAGCATGAACGAGCCGCCGATCGCGAGCCCGGTTGCGGCGACGGCGATGCGACTTGCCGAGAACAGCCGGCACAGCCGCCAGGTGAAATACCCGCCGAGCAGGCCGTAGAACAGTCCGGCGATGCAGACCGACTGGCGATAGGGATACGAGGTGCCGTCGGCGGCAACGTTGGGCCGCGTTTTCGACAACGGCAGCGCGACCAGGTGCGCGGCGCCAAAGAACGGCGACCAGACGATGGCCGGTCCGATCGTCCACGCGGACTGCGCATGTCCCGTTGGCGTCAGCGTGAAGAGGTGGCGCTTGTCGCCGAGGCCGATCAGCTCGTAGTCGTTGAGAAAGTTGACGTCGCGATCGAACACGATCGAACGGAGATACGCGAAGTAGTAGAAGCCGTCGCTCTGCAGGCGCGCGCCGGCGAGACGCTGCGCGTAGAGACCGGCGACGAAGAGCGCCGCGAAGATCGTGAACACGCGCAGCCGGGAGCCGCGGACGAGCAGGAG
>DASUGM010000107.1:0-10618 GCA_036274055.1 Vicinamibacterales bacterium
CCGGCGAGAAGACGCTCGAGGAGATCACGGTCCGCGGACCGCTCGGCATCCGGATCATTCCGGCTGGCAGCGGCATCCAGTCGCTCACCGCGCTTGGACGCGATCAGTGGACACGGCTCTCGTCGGTCATTCGCGAGATCAGCCGCGGCCTCGACTATCTGCTGCTCGATACTGCCGCCGGCATCTCCGACAACGTCATCGAGCCGCTGCTGATCGCCGAGCGCATCCTCGTGGTGACCTCGTTCGAGCCGGCCGCTGTGATTGATGCCTACGCGGTGATCAAGATCGCCACGCGCGCACAGCCGGGCAAAGAGATTGGCCTCGTCGTCAACGGAGCCCGTGACGCCGACGAAGCGAACTCGGTCTACCGTCAGCTCGACGTGGCGACGACCAGGTTCCTGCAGCGCAGCCTGCGCTACTACGGCTTCGTCGTGACCGATCCGTGTGTGCGCGAGGCGGCGCTCGGACAGCGTGCCGTTGTCGAGCACGCGCCGCACGCCCCGGCCAGCCGTTGTTTCCGCATCCTGGCGTCGCGCCTTGCGGGCCTCGCGCCGATCGGCGGCGTCGACAAGGCCACCCGCCGGACTCCGGCCGTGCCGGGAAGCCGGCAGGAAGCGATGCGATGCGCGTAGCGGCCTCGCGCGCGATGGCCGCCCCGTCGATCGCCGTCGACGAGAGCAACAGCCTGGTGCTGAAGCACCTCGGGCTGGTCAAGGCGCTCGCGTCGCGCCTGGCCCACCGCGTGCCCTCGCACATCGAGCTGAGCGAGCTGATCAGCGTCGGGATGATGGGCCTGGTGGAGGCCTCGCGGCGCTACGAGCCGTCGCGCGGCGTTCCATTCGATGCGTTCGCGCGCCGCCGCATTCATGGCGCCATGGTGGACGCCCTGCGGGAGCTCGACTCGACCCCGCGTTCGGTGCGCAAGCTGCGCCGGCAGATTGACGCCGCGATTCTCAGGCTGCGCTGCGCGCTGAAACGTGAGCCGACGGCAGCCGAGATTGCCGGCGAACTCCACATTTCCGAAGAAGACTACGACCGGCTGCTCGATCACATCCGATCGTCGGACATCGGTGCCGTTCGACAGCTCGAAACAGGGCCAGATGGAACGCCGATCGTCGACATCGCCATCGAGGACGACGGCACGGAGCTGCGCCTCGAGCGGGCGGAACTGCGGCGTCACCTGGTCGAAGCCATTCAGGCGCTGCCGGAACGGGAACGGCGGATTCTCGAGCTCTATCACGAGCATGACCTGACACTGGCCGAGATCGGTGCGGTGATCGGCGTCGGCGAATCGCGCGTGTCGCAGCTGCGCACCCAGGCGATTGCCCGGCTGCGCGCGTCGCTGCGCCAGTCGCTGCACCTGGAGGAGGCGGGCCGATGACTCGCATCCTGACGCCGGAGGAGCTGGCCACGCTGGCGCAGCCGGCAGGCGCCATCGCGGAGGCCCGCAGCGGCCAGCCGATCGTCGCCTACGACTTCCGCCGCCCCGATCGCGTCTCGAAGGATCAGATCCGGTCGCTGAACTATCTGCACGACCGCTTTGCCCGCAACGCCGCCACGTCGCTGGCTGCATTCCTGCGGACGGTGACCGAGATTTCGGTCGTCGGCGTCGAGCAGTTTGCCTATTCCGACTTTCTGATGGCGTTGCCCGACCCGACGGCGTTCTATGCCATCTCGCTCTCGCCGGTCGAGTCGCTTGCGGCGCTGGAGATCAATCCGTCGATCGCGTTCGCGATCGTGAACCGTCTGCTCGGCGGCTCGGATCAAACCGCGGCGCCGCAGCGCGCGCTCACCGACATCGAGCAGAACATCGTCGATTCGGCGATCAAAGTCGTCCTCGAGCACCTGACCGAGACCTGGAAGACGGTGACCGACATCAGGTTCCAGATTCACGCCCGTGAGACACGGCCGCAGATGCTGCAGGTCCTGTCCTGGAACGAGGTTGTCGTGCATATGAGCTTCGACGTGCGCATCGGCGACACGCGAGGGCTCATGAACATCTGCGTGCCTGCGTCGCTCATCGAAACGACGGGCACCGGTTTCGTCCAGAGCTGGCAGCAGACGCGCCGTGAGCTGACGCCGGTGGAGCAGGAGTGGCTGGTCGGAAATCTTGGCCAGATGCCGATGGTGGTGACCGCCGACCTGCAGACAACGCTGAAGACCAGCGAGGTCGTCGCGCTGGCACCCGGGCAGCTGCTGAACCTCGGTGTGCCGACGAGCGAGGACGTCAACATCCGCGTCGGCCAGCTGGCGAAGTTCAAGGGCCGGCTGGCGGCATCGGGTGAGCGTGCGGCGGTGCAGATCACCCGCAGCGCCATTCCGGCGGAAGAGGAGCAGTCGTGAATCGCGATCACGTCATCAATCGATTTGCCGCCGAGCTGACGAAGGCGGCTGGAGCGGCCATCCAGGCGCACGCGTCGAGCCGCCCCGGAGCGGAACTCAAAGGCTCGGGAGTGCTCGTCAACATCACGTCGCGCGAGGCCGACTACGGCACGCTGCTCGTATTCTTCTCCGACGCGACGGCTGACGCGCTGACGCGCCTGTCGACCTCGGCACAGGACGGCGAGGAGGTCGGTGCAACAGAAAGCGTGCGCCGCCTGTGCGCGCTTGCGGCCGCGGGCCTCGACCGCCGCGCCCCCGGCTGCGATCTGATCGTGACGTCGATTGCGGCGGTCGATGAAGCTCCCGAAGGCACGTCGCTCGAAATCGTGCTCAGCGGCCAGGAGCAGCCGCTGCAGGTCGTCCTCGGCGGCACGCTCGAGTTCCCGGAAACGCCGGACAGCCGCAAGGCCGCCCGCAGCCGGACGCTCGACGTGATCATGGACATCAACCTGCCGCTGGTCGTCAGGTTCGGCCGCACCCAGCTCCCGCTGCGGACGTTGACGACGCTCGGCCCCGGATCGGTGATCGATCTCGGCCGGTCGCCCGACGAGCCGGTGGAGATCCTGATCAGCAACCGCGTCGTCGCACGCGGCGAAGTTCTCATCATGTCCGGCAACTACGGCGTACGCATCCAGGAGGTCGTGAGCCCCGCGGAGCGTGCGCGTTCACTGGAGGCAGAACTGTCATGACGCAACTCAACGCATTGATGGCGGCCTACGAGTTCGACCTGGTCGTGGCCATCCCGTCGGTCCTCTCGGTGCTGCTCGCGCTGGTCGCGATCGGGGCCTTCGTGCGGATGCGGCGAGTCCTTCGCGCGCTGCCCGCGCTCGAGGAGCGGATTGCCGCCCAGTCGCACTCGCTGTCGCTGCTGACCGACACCACCGAGTCGTGCTTCAAGGCGCTCTCGATGCAGCTGCAGTTCATGCAGAGCCAGAACGTGCTTCGTTCCGCCCCGCGTCCGGCGGCGCCAGCCGTGAAAGCGCGCCGCGCCAGCAGGGAGAAGACGGCGAATGTGGGTGCCGCGCGCCGGCGCGAGGCCCTTGTCGCGCTGACGGAAGCGCAGAACATTGCGCCGGTGGCCGCGAAACCGGTGAACGGCGACTCACAGGCGGCGTCCATGGCGTCGACCTTCATGGCCTGAGGCAGACATGGCTGGTGGCTACTACACGGCGTTGAGCGGCATGCGGGCGCGAATGAACGCGCTCGATCGGGTCGCGTCCGATATCGCCAACGCGAGCACGGCCGGCTTCAAGCCGGAGCGCGCGGGAACGGTCGAAGCGCGGCGTCAGCAGTTCAACGCGGCGCTCGAGGCGGCGGTTGACGTCGTCAACGGGCGCCCGCGTCTCGACATGCGGCCCGGGCCGATGGCCTCGACGGGCCGACCGCTGGACATCGCGATCGAGGGCAGCGGGTTTCTCGTCGTCGATACGCCGCGCGGGCTTCGCTACACGCGCAACGGCCACTTGAGCCGGCGCGGCGATGGCGTCCTCGTGGGTGAGGACAACGCCGCGGTGCAGGGGGCGCAGGGTCCGATTCGCCTCGGAAGCGGCGAGACGGCCATCGATCCCGACGGCACGGTTCGGAGCGGTGGCGCCGTCGTCGGCAAGCTGCGCATCGTCGATTTCGATTCGAAGGCCGAGCTGTTCCGCGACGCCGGCTCCACGTTCCGGACGGATGCGACGTCGCGCCCGGTGGCGAACCCGATCGTGGCCAGCGGGTCACTCGAACAGTCGAACGTATCGGTCGTCGAGCGCGTCGCCGAGCTGAGCGACGTCAACCAGGGATTCCAGGCGCTGCTGAAGGCCGTGTCGGTGCTGATGAACGACGTCGATCGGGGAGCGATCACTGAACTGGGTCGCCGGTAATTGGCAGTTGTGGGGGCCGACCTTCGGGTCGGCCCAGAGTCGGGCAGGGGCCGACCTTCCTTCGCCGCCGTAGCCTTGGCGAAGGTGGCAGGTCGGCCCGTGAAGGAGAAGAGATGATCCGCGCGCTTTACACCGCCGCCAGCGGCATGACCGCTCAGCAGGCGAACATCGACAACGTCGCCCACAACCTGGCGAACGTCAACACCTCGGGCTTCAAGAAGGCCAGGGTGGAGTTCGAGGATCTGGTCTACGACAAGGCAAAGACCGCCGGCTCCCCGACCTCGGCCTCTGCGGAAACGCCAGTCGGCCTCGAGACCGGCCTTGGCGTGCGCGCCGTGGCGACCTCACGCGACTTCGCGCGCGGGAATCTCAAGGCGACGAGCGGGCCGCTGGATCTCGCGATCGAGGGCGACGGCTTCTTCCAGGTCCAGACTCCCAGCGGGGAAGTCGGCTACACGCGCGCCGGCGCGTTTCACTTGAGCAGCGACGGATCGATCGTGACGGCCGAGGGTTATCAGCTCGAGCCGAACATCTCGGTTCCCCCGAACGCGACGAACCTCACCATCTCGAAGCAGGGCATCGTCTCTGCGACGATCGCCGGCCAGACAGGCGCCCAGGAAATTGGAACGATCGAGCTCGCGACGTTTCAGAACCCGGCCGGGCTGAGCGCGATGGGCGGCAACCTGTTCATGGCGACGACGGCGTCTGGCGAGCCGCAGGTTGGCGCGCCAGGTGAAGACGGACGCGGCACGGTCGCGCAGGGCTTCACCGAGGACTCGAACGTCAGCGTCGTCGAAGAAATGGTCAACATGATTCTCGGACAGCGCGCGTACGAGGCGAACTCACGCGTGATCAAGGCCGCCGATGAGATGCTCTCTCAGGTCAACACGATCGTTCGCTGAGCGGCGCGACGGCATCGTCATCGCGATGCTGATCGCCGTCGGCACCATCGGCCTCTCCGCCGAGCCGGACGACGACCGCGCTGCGCTCGTGGATCGCGCGATTGTCGCGGCCGTCAAGGCGCGGATGGCGCCGACGCCGGTCACGGTGACGGTCGACGCAGTCACCGACATCCGGTTTCAGGGCGCCCTGACATCGGTGACGGCGCATATCGGACCGGACGTGCGGGCCGGAATGCCCGCGCGATTCGTGCTCACCGCTCCCGGACGCCGCGGCGAAGCCACGGCAGTCGTACAGGTGGTCGCCGAGGGCGTGCGGGCGACATCGGGCTTCGAACGCGGCGCGGTCATTACTGACGACAACGTGCGGGCGGAGAAGGTCAATCTCAACGGGCGTCCGATTCGGCCATTTCCGCTGCTCGCAGACGTGATCGGCGGCAGGGCGACGCGCGACGTCCTCGCCGGAGCGCTGGTGATACGCGGCGACGTGACCGCCGTTCCAGTCGTGCGGATTGGCCGCGAGGTGGCGGCTCACGTGACAGTTGGCGACGCGCAGGTCACCGGCACGCTCATCGCCGCGCAGAACGGTACGCACAATCAAATCATCCGCGTCGTGAATCCGGAGACACGCCAGGTTCGCCAGGCCCGGGTCATCGGCGTCGATGAAGTGGAGGTCCTTCATGGAAGGTAAGCGCATCGCGCCGTTCGTGGTGGCGATGATGACCGTCGCGGTCACGGCCGGAGCGCAGCATAACAAGCGATCCGACAACTACGACCAGGTCTTCGAACAGTACCTGCAGCAGGCGCGCGCGACCGCCGAGGCGCCGCGGGCGAACAACTGGAGCTGGATGTCGAGCCTGATGCTCGACCATCGCGCGCGCAACGTGAACGATCTCCTGACGATTCGGGTCGTCGAGAGCATCAGCGCCAGCGGGTCCGCGGATGCGGCGACGTCGAAGTCCAGTTCGGCAGATCTCGGGATCACGTCGCTCTTCGGCATCGAGAAGAAGCTGCCGAAAATCATCGATCCGACGTCGCTCGTCGGCGCGGCCGGCAACACCGACTTCAAGGGCAGCGGCGCGACGACCCGCACCGGTGAATTGACGGCGATGATGACGGCCCGCGTCGCGGACGTGCTTCCCAACGGCGACCTGGTCGTCGAAGGCGTCCGCGAAATCGACATCAACGGCGACCGGCAGATCGTCGTCCTGACCGGCGTGGTCCGCACCTACGACATCAACCCGAACAACATCGTCCTGTCCACGTCGATCGGCCAGCTGCGGATCCGCTACTTCGGCCGCGGCCTGACGCAGGACAACCTGAAGCCCGGCTGGCTGGTCCGTGCCCTCAACAAGGTGTTCTGATGACGAATCGACGAATCGCGCTCGCGCTCGTCCTGCTGCTGGGGGCCCACACCGTGGGCGCCCAGACGCCGTCCGGTGTTCGGCTCAAGGACGTCGCCCGCCTGCAGGGGATCGCGTCCATGCCGGCGATCGGCTACGGGCTCGTGGTCGGGCTGAACAAGACGGGCGACAAGCGGCAGACGATCTTCTCCGCGCAGACGCTGGCGAACATGCTCGAGCAGTTCGGGGTGGACGTGAACGCCGGGCAGATCAAGGTCGAAAACGTGGCGGCCGTGCTCGTCACCACAGAGCTGCCGCCCTTCGCGCGCTCCGGGACGAGACTCGACGTGACCGTCGCGTCGGTTGGCGACGCACGAAGCCTGCAGGGCGGCATCCTGCTGCCGACGGCGCTGCGCGGCCCGGATGGTCAGGTCCGTGCGACGGCGCAAGGTCCGCTGTCCCTTGGCGGCTTTGGTGGCGGCAGCGGCGGCAACAACGTCCAGGTGAACCATCTCACGGCGGGACGCGTGCCGTCCGGCGCGCTCGTGCACCTTGACTCGGGTACGAGCCTCCCCAAGGCAGACACGATCGAGCTGTCGCTCGACAATCCGGACTTCAGCACGGCGGAACACGTCGCCGAATCAATCAATCGCGACCTCGGGAACGACTTCGCCCGCGCCACCGATGCAGCCACCGTTACCGTGCGCGTGCCGGCGCAGTATCAGGGCGCGGTGGCGCCGCTTCTCGCCAGGCTGGAACCGCTGCCGGTCGATATCGACGCCGTCGCTCGCGTCGTCATCAACGAACGCACCGGCACCGTTGTCGTCGGCGGCGCCGTGCGTCTTGGCCCGGCTGCTGTCGCACACGGAAACCTGTCAGTCCGCATCGAGACCCGCTTCGCGGCTTCCCAGCCGGAGCCGTTCTCACGCGGTGTGACGACGGTGCTGCCGCAGGAGCGCGTTGACGTCGAGGAAGGGCGCAACCAGCTGATGGTGCTCGAGCAGGGAACGACGCTCGAATCCGTCGTGCAGGGACTGAACGCACTCGGCGCCAGCCCGCGCGACATCATCGCCATCATGCAGGCGCTCAAGGCCGCCGGCGCGCTGCGCGCGGAACTGGTTGTCCTGTGATGACGAACGCGCTGACCGGCTCCGTCGACTCGACGCTGAAGAAGCTGGCCGAGGCCACGGGCGATCAGACCGTCGATCGCGAAGCGGTCCGCCGCCTTGCGCAGGAGTTCGAATCGCTGCTGATGACGCAGATGATTCGCGAGATGCGCCGGTCGATGCTCGACGACGAGGAGATGGAAGGCCTTGGGGCGTCGACGTTCAACGATACGAGCGACGTTGAATTTGCCCGCGCTCTCAGCGCAGCCGGGGGAGTGGGGCTCGCCAACGCGATGCTGGAGGTGTTCGAGCGGCAGATTGCGCAGCCGCCGGCGGCGTCCACGCGGCAGGAGTATCACCCGGCCGCTGTGGCTGCTCATTCGATTCCGAAAGGTTCGCCGGCCGGACACGATGAGCGTATCGACGCGCGTCCATCGATCGTGCCGCCTGCAGTAAACAGCACGTTTGGCTGGCGGACCGATCCGCTGACCGGCCGTCCACGATTCCACAACGGCATCGACGTCGCCGCTGCCTATGGCGCCAATGTCGAGGCCGCCGGGACGGGACGCGTCGCGTTTGCCGGCGTTCAGGGCGGTTATGGCGAGACGATCGTGATCGACCACGGCGGCGGGAGGCAGACGCGCTACGCACACCTTTCCGAGCGCCTGGTTCAGGCCGGCGACAGCGTCCGGGCCGGGCAAATCGTTGGCCGTGCAGGAAGTTCCGGCCGCAGCACGGGGCCGCACCTGCACTTCGAGCTTCTGGTGAACGGTACGCCGGTGGACCCCCGATCGGCCCTGACGGGCGGCGGCCTGGGGGGCCCTAAAGCTTTGGCGCAAGGTGTCGATTAATGGAGGGACCAGGTCTACTTACGGCCGGTGAGGAGCTGTCATGAGGATCGGAACCGAGAATTCGGATGGACGCACGGGCGGGCTGGATCCGCTCAACGGCGTTACCCGTCAGCAGGCTCCCGCCACGCGTCCGGCCCAGGTGCCGGAAGGCGACCACCTGACGCTGTCGTCCGCCGCGCGTGTTCTTCAGGCGGCCCAGGAATCGGTTGACTCGGGCGTCCCGATCCGCCAGGAGCTCGTCGATCGTCTGCGCGCGCTGCTTGCGGACGGCCAGCTCGGTGGCGACGCGGCCAGTCTTGCCGACGCGATCATCGACAACTGGATCGACGCGAGTGGTTCTGCCGTCGAGTAAATGGCGACACACCCGGATCCGCTGATCGAGAAAGTCGAGCGTCTGTGCGAGACGCTCGAGCGCATCGGCGATGCGCTCGTCTCGGTTGACGCCGACGCGCTTCTCGAAACGGAGGAGACGCTGGCGCGGCTGCTGGCAACGTTCGACGCCGACTCCTCGCAGCGAGTGGCCGACAGCGCGGCGCTGAAGGAGCGCGTCCTTCGAGCCCGCGCGGCGCTGCTGCGATGCCGGCGGCTGGGCTCCTGCTTCACGAGTGTGGCAGGCGCACGGCTGAGAACGCGCAGCGGAATGATGCTGTACGGGCCGGCGGGCGGCTTCGTCGAGCACGGTGTGTCAGGCGCGTCAGTGAAGGTGGCGACGTAATGAGCGATCTGTTCCGCATGCTCCGGACTGCCGCGCACTCGCTCGAGACGCAGCGCTATGCCCTCGACGTCACCGGGCAGAACATCGCGAACGTCAACACGCAGGGATACGTTCGGCGCACGATCGATTTTGCCGAGATCCCGCCGCAGGATCCGTGGAGCGCCGGCGGCGGTGTCGACATTGCCGCGGTTCAGGCCGCACGCGCACCGCTCATCGAAGGCCGTCTTCGCTACGAGCAGGTACTCAGCGCCCATGATTCGGCCATCGCCGATCATCTCGAGGTCGTGCTCGGCGCGCTGGGTCAGCCCGGTGCATCGCTCGACGCGGCTCTCACTCGCTTCTATACGACCTACGGCGCGCTGGCTTCCAATCCGACGTCCGCACCCGCACGCCAGCAGGTACTCGTCGAAGCGCAGGCGCTGGCCACGGCGTTCCGTGACATCTCCACGCAGCTGCAGAACGCTCGCGCCGCCGCCGATCAGGAACTTCGCAACACGCTAACCGAGATCAACGCGCTCGCCGCGGAACTCGCGGAGCTGAACGCAGGAATTTCCGGCTCGGCGGGGGCAAACGTGGAAGCGCTGCACGACCGCCAGGCTGTCGTGCTCTCGAGGCTGAGCGCGCTGGCCGACATCGACGTCATCCATCGGGCCGACGGGGCGCTCGACGTCGCCATCGGCAACGGCCGGGCGCTCGTCGTCGGAGATCGCCACTACGACCTGACGGCGGCCGGAACGCCGCCGCTCGGGTTTGCGAACATCCTGACCAACGGCGCCGATGTCACGACGGACATCACCTCGGAGATTACCGGCGGGCGCATCGGGGCGCTGCTTCAGATTCGCGACACGACCGTTCCCTCGTATCAGCAGCAGCTCGACCAACTCGCGCACGGGATCGTGACCGACGTCAACGCGCTGACCACGAGCGGCTTCGACCTGGACGGCAACGCCGGCCTCGAGCTGTTCAATCCGCTCGCCGGTGTTGCCGGCGCCGCCGCCGGCATCACGGTGAATGCCGCCGTTGCCGGCAACGTTCGCCGGGTCGTCGCGGCAGGCACGTCCGCCTCCGGCAACAACGACGTCGCCCGCGCGATTGCGGCCCTGCAGGATTCCGCGGTCAGCGGCGGCTCGGCGCGTCCCGTTGCCGCCTGGGGCGCCCTGGTCTCGCGGATCGCAACCGACGCGCGAGGGGCGAAGGACGCCGCGGCGGTCCATGACGACGTGGTCCAGCAGCTGCGGACGCTCCGCGATCAGGTGTCCGGCGTGTCGATCGACGAAGAGGCGGCGATGCTGATGAGGTTTCAGCGCTCATACGAAGCGAATGCCCGCTTCTTCCAGGTGGCCGATCGGGCGCTGGAACAATTGATGAATCTGGTGAGCTGATGCGCGTTGCCTTCAATGCCGCCTTCGACGACGGCGTCCGCAACATCAACAATGCGTCCGCGGCCCTGGCCGAGG
>DASUGM010000108.1:0-9582 GCA_036274055.1 Vicinamibacterales bacterium
TTCTTTACCAATTTCCGCAATGGCGACGTCTCGCAGTGGGTGCGCACCGACGATCCGATCCGCGCTGCCGGCGAGCGCGAAACGATCACGAGCTCGACCGGCCGCCAGTTCCTGTCGTTCGATGTCGTCAACCCGGACACGCAGTTCACCGGCTTTCAGCACGTCTGGCGGACGAAGAACAATGGCGGCGCGCAGGCGCAGCTCGAAGCGAGTTGCAAATTCTTCGCCGCGTCGCAGCCGACCGGGTGCGGCGACTGGGTGCCGCTCGGCGTCGCGTTTCCGTTTGCGGCGGGGACGACGGCAGCCTCGCCGAGCCGCCTTCCGGGCGACCTGACCAGCACGTTCTACGGCAGCGATCGCAGCGGCGGTCTGATCGTGTCAGCCGAGCGCGCCCGCGGCGATGCCGGCACGCTGTGGGTCGCGACCAGTTTCGGGCGCCTGTTCGTCTCGAAGAACGCCGACGCGGCCGGCGCCGCGGTGACGTTTGTGCGCATTGACACGGCGGCGATGCCCAACCGCTTCGTGACGCGGATCGTGGTCGATCGCAACGATCCGAACGTCGCGCTGATCGCCTATTCCGGTTTCAACGCGATCACGCCGTCGACGCCCGGGCACATCTTCCGCGCGACCTACCGGCCCAGCACTGGCACGGCGACGTTCGAGTTGCTCGACGCGGATCTCGGCGATCTGCCGATCAACACGATCGCGTTCGACGATGCCCGCGGCGATCTTTACGCGGGCACCGACTTCGGTCCGCTGCTGCTGCGCCGCGGCACGTCGACCTGGGAACTGGCCGGCATCGGCTTCCCCGAAGCGCTGATGGTAGATCTCGAGATCGTCGTCGAGCAGCGCCTGCTCGTCGGCGCGACCCACGGACTCGGGATTTTCTACTTGCGACTCCCAGGGTAGGTTCTTTCGTTCGGAACTTCGGGAGTTCGGGCGTTCCGTTCTTCCGTTCTTCAGTTCTGCGAACTGAGCACCGTCGAACGCAAGAACGTAGGCACGGAACGCCCGAACTCCCGAAGCCCCGAACGAAAGAACGACAAGTGTTCTCAGAACTTGAAGTAGATGCCGCCGGTGATGATCGTCCGGACCTGGATGCCCGTCCCTGAGAACACCGCAAATCCGTCGAGATTCGGTTCGCCAAGCGAGGAGCGGCGTCCGGTTGAGGCGTTGTTGCTGAACTGGATCGCGGGATTGGTAAACGATTCGATGAAGTCGGCGGGCGTGCCGGTGGCGATGCCTGGCGTCGCATCGACGACCAGTTGGCTGCCCTGGCCGCCGATGAGCGCGCGCGCGTCGATGCGCAGGCCGAGGCGCGCCGAGAGATCGTGGCGGACGCCGCCGCCGACGAGCGCCACCAGCGTGCGCCGCTGCATCGCGCGCACGGTGAGCGTGTCCGATTCGTCGATCGGCACTTCGCCGGCGATCGAGAACTGATAGCGGCCGGTGAGCGTCAGTGTCGCGTCGCCGGCGGAGGTGAGCAGGCCGCCGCCGAGCGTGACGTACGGCTGAAACGCGCCCGTGCCGAAGCCGCGCACCAGCGCGCCGGTGATGGCGATGTCCCGGCTCGCACCGGACGGCGAGGTCATCGTCGCCGAGATCTGCGGGTTGACGAGAAGCGGCGACGAGCCGAGCAGACCCGCGAACGCGGTCTCGAACGACGCTCGCGTCGTCTCGGCGGCGGCGAGCAGTTCGTCGGTGATATCGGCGGAGCCGCGCATGACGTCGAGCGCGGCTTCGAGCGTCCACTGCGGCGTCAGCCCGCGCCGCAGCCGCACGCCGAAGGTCGGCCCGGTCGAGGCATTCAGGCCGACGGCGCCGAGCGCGGGGTCGAGCGGCACGATGGGCGCCACTCCGAATCGGGCGTTGACGCCATTCAACAGCTCGGCGCCGTCGCCGAAAAACCAGGAGGGCACCGCGCGGCTCGGAAACAACACGCTGGTCGTCGTGATCGTCGCGCCCGGCGGCGGCAATGCCGCGTCGCCGGTGCTCGGCAGGCGGGCAATCGACACGCCGCCCACACCTTCGATCTCCCAGCCAATCGTTGTCTTCGTCGCGGCGGTCTGTGCTGCCGCCGAGACGGGGAGGGCGCACGCCAGAAGCAGTGCGATCGAGCACTTCATGACGAGGCAGTGTATGTCGAAGGGTGGGCTGAGCGAAAAGCGCCTGTCAAGAGCGGATTCACAGGGAGAAGCACGAGAAGAGCGGGAGAAAACCAAGAGAGTCTACTTTTGAAGAACCTCTCATGCTCTTCCTCTTGTTCGTCTCATTCTTCTCCCTGTGAATCCGCTCTTGGCAGGTGCTTTTCGCTCCGCGCTCAGCGCTCAGCGCTCAGCTCGCCAGGCTCTCAGTCCTCGGCCCCGCGGCCGGCAGCTCGATCTGAAAACACGATCCGCCGCCAGGCTGCGGCCGGTACCAGATGTATCCGTGATGCGCTTCAATCGTCACGCGAGTCGCGGGCAGGCCGCCGCCCTGGCGCATCCGATCGTCGGTGTCCCAGAGTTTCGCCAGCCGCTCGGGTGGGATGCCCGGGCCGGTGTCGCAGACTTCAATCAAGACGTAGGGAATGCGATCGACTCGGAGCGTCAGCGTGCCGCCATTCGGCATGACGTCGAGCGCATTGCGGCCAAGCCGGCGGACGGCGCGATACAACCGATCGGCGTACCCGATCACCGCCGCGGGCGACGCACACAGGGTCACATCGATCTTCACCCGCTGCTTGCGCGCGCGATCGGCCAGCCCATCGGCGACCGTCTGGCACAGCCAGCGCATGTCCACCCAATGCGGGCCGACGCCGCGCGGGACCCCGGTCGCGGCGACGCGAGCGAGCGTCCGCCCGGGGCCCGGATGGCGGGTCACGTCTTCGCGCGGAAGGCGGCTGAAGGCGTCCATTCGTCAGAAGCAAACGCAAAGCCCATGCCGGGCGACTGCGGCCCCTGGCGGCTCTCCGACGGACTATCGGCCTTAGCGGGTCAGACCGTAAATCAGGTAATTGATGAAGAACTTGAACGCTTCGTTGGTCGGGTCCATCAAATAGATGCCCTGGCCCGACCACTCCATGTAATCGCCGATGTCCATGTTGTAGTCGATGACGACCTTCAGCCTTTTGGACGGATGACTGAAATCATGAATTCCGTAGAACTCGCCCATCAGTCCGCGCTCACCGAGCTGGCCCGGATACGGGACGGCGAGCGTTTTGATCTTGAAGAACGTGTTGAAGATTGGATGGGTGATCGACAGCCGCTCAATCTTCGCATCGGGGAGCACACGCAGCATCGCCGCTTCGAACACCGCCCATTCCTCGGGGAAGTGGAAGTCGTCGACGATCAGGAATCCGCCCTTGTTGATGTAATTGCGCAGCCCGAGCACTTCGGACTCGGATGGAAACCAGTAGCCGGGCTCCGAGAGATAGGCGATCGGAAACTTGAGCAGCTCCGGATCGTCCATGCGGAGGATGTTGGTGCCGTTTGGATTCGGCGTGACCGCCGAAATCGCCGGCAGCAGGTTGTTGAGGTTGTGTTCCATGTCCGGGTAGTCGTACGACCAGCCCGGATATCGCGCGTACCACAGCCGCACGATCGTAAACCGGCCGTCGTACGGGACGTTACGGCCGTAGCCGAACGCGCCGCCGAATGACGGCGGCCGCCGCTGCGCGCTCATCGGCAGCGCCAGCGCCAGCAGCACGGCAAGCGCGGCCAGCCTTCGTCTCATCGTGTGCTGCCACTATACTGAAGAGCGTGTTGCGAAAGATCCTCGCGGGCCTGGGCGCGCTGCTGGCGCTGTTCCACGTCTGGCTGTTCGCCGGCCAGATCTGGAGCGGACGACTGTCCGAGCCCGGCCTGCTCGTCCGCTGGCTGCTCGCGGCCGGGCTGATTGCGGCGCTGGCCGGCTTGCACCGCCGCGGGGCGCCGCTCGTCTTCGGACGGCAGGGCGTCGCCGTGTGGCTGCTGGCTGCGCTGCTGCATGGTCCGGCGCTCGCGGCACGGTTGGACGACGGCTTCGCGCCGATGGTGCCCGAAGTGGTCGCGACGGTCGCGCAGATCGCGACCGGCGTCGTGGGCGTCGCGCTCGCGGCTGCGGTGCTGCTCGCCGCCGCCGCGGTCACGATTGCGCCCGCGCTCTTCTTCCTCGCCATCGGCCTGCGCCTTCCGCGCCGTACCGCCGTGGTTGTCGCCCGATCCGGGCGATCGCCGCGGCCGCCTCCAACTCGGCTCGGCCGATAGTCGTTCTTTCTTTCTAACTCGTTTCTTGAGGCTCGCCTCGCATCGGCGATCGCGCGATCGCGCGATCGGGCGATGGCAGTGCGTCCGCGTTGTGCGGTTTCGCGCGAAGGTCTGAGCGCTGGTTCCTTGCCGGGCCAGCAGAACTCCCTTCGCACGATCGCCCATCGCCCGATGCTTTGCCATCACCCGATCGCCCGATCGCCCATCGCCCGATCGATCGCGGCGGGTCTCCCCCCTTGGAGTTGTTCTAGTGTTGAGAAAAGTTTCGTTGTTTCTGGCCGCCCTGCTACTCAGCGCGGTTCCCGCGGTCGCATCCACCATCCGCGGTGTCATTTCCGATCCTTCCGGCGCCCGCCTGGCCGGTGCGCGCGTCGTCTTGCGCGATGTTGCCACCGGTCGTGAAACCGTCGTGCTGTCTGGCACCGACGGTACCTACACGATTGATGCGCCGGCCGCCGGCACCTACCTGGTCATCGTGACTCGCGCCGGTTTCTCCGAAGCGGCGCGCACGGTCGTGCTGGCCACCGCCGAAGAAACCGTGACGCTGCCGTTTCAGCTCGAACTTGGCGCGTTGAGCTCCGAGGTCAACGTCACCGCGGCCCGATCGGCGCGCGAAGTCCGGCAGACGCCGCTGCATGTCGAGACGCTGACCCGGGACGTGATCGCACAGACGAACCCGCTGTCGACCGGCGATGCGCTCGGCAACGCGGTCAACGTGAACCCGGTGGGGAATGGCCCCTTCGGCGTGCGGCCGCGGCTGCGCGGCCTCGACTCGACGCGACTGCTGGTGCTCGTCGACGGCGAGCGGCTCAACACCGCGCGTCAGGCGACCGATCGCACCGGCGCCGAGGTTGGCCTGGTCTCGCCTGACGACCTCAACCGGCTCGAGATTGTCAGCGGCGCGGGCACGCTGCTGTATGGATCGGACGCGCTTGCCGGCACGATCAACATCATCACCAACGAGCCGTCGTTCTCACCCAAGCCCCAGCTGGTCTACGGTTTCAACGGCTATTACAGCTCCAACGAGATTGGGCGGCGGGGAACGTTGACCTTTGGCGTCACCGCGCCCAGGTACGCGGTGCGCGTCCAGGGCGGATCGGAGAGGTACGAGAACTACAAGGCCGGAGCGCTTGGCGTCGAGGACACGCGGCCGTTGTTCAACGCCGGTACCCTGACCCGCGCCGACACCATCGACACGAACTTCGGGTTCAACTTCAAGGCGTTCCCCGAACCCTTCAACGCGCCGTACGTGCGCGGCGATCGCGAGGTGCCCAACTCGCAGGCGAACGCCACGTTCCTCAACGCGTCGGCGCTGGTCGCCCTGGGTGACCGGCGGACGCTGAAACTGCGCTACCAGCAACGCCGCATCGATGACGCCGGCTTTCCGGACTTTGCGGCGCCGTATTTCTTCAACGCGACCTCGCTGCCGCAAAGCGATTTCGACCGCGTCTCGGCGCGGTACGAGGCGCAGACGATCACACCGTGGTTCACCAACCTGTCAGTAACGGCCTATTACCAGCGCACCCAGCGGGTGCTGGAGAACCTGCTGCCGGTGCAATTTCCGGCGCCGACACCGACGGCGTTCTTTCCGATCGCGGTGATGCGGCTCGACATCCTGTCGAGCACGGCGCAGCGCGTCTGGACCCCCGGCGTCGACGTCGTCGCGACGCTGACACCGGCGCGAAACCACTTGCTGACCGCCGGACTGACCGGCTACCGCGATCTGAGCCGCGACGACCGGACGACGACCACGCAGCTCTCCATGATCGGACAAGTCGGACTCGGCGCCTTCGGTCCGGCCGCGACGGTGTTCCCGGCGCCGATTCCCCTCGGAGACCCGGTGATCGGCCATCCAGCGCGGGTGCCGGACGCGCGCTTCCGCGACGTCGGCGTGTTCGCCCAGGACGAGTGGCGCATCCACTCGAAGGTGGCACTCGTCGGCGGGCTTCGCGGCGATTTCTACAAAGTGATCACCGAGCCGACGCCGTTCTACGACGTCGACGACGTCGTCAGCGGCGCGGTGCCGCCGATTGATCCGGCGACGCTGCCGGATCCGAATGGCGCCTCGTACACGCGCAGCGCCCTCACCGGCGACATCGCGCTCAACGTCAACCCCGGCGGCGCGGTGACGCCGTTCATCCGCTACGGCCGCAGCTATCGTCATCCCAACCTCGAAGAGATGTTGTTCGCTGGTCCGGCGACGATCGGCAGCATCGCGCCGAACGTCACCGTGCGGCCGGAGACCGGCAAGAACTTCGACGTGGGTACCTCGTTCCGTGTGGCTCGGGTCAACGGCGGCGTCTACGGTTTTGTGAATCGCTACAGCGATTTCATTGCGCAGGATCTGGTCGTCGCGTCGACGCCGGACGGGCCGCTCGCGCAGGCAACCAACTACGCGGACGTCCGCATCGGCGGCGTGGAGATGACCGCCAACGCCCCGATCGCGATCAAGCCGGGCGTGCTCACGCTCGCCGGCGCCGCCGCGTTCATGCGCGGCACGATCACGAAGGGCGACAACCCGCTCGACGGCACCTCGCTCGACGGCACGCCGGCCGACAACATCACGCCGGCGCGGGTGCTGGCGAGCGTGCGGTTCACGCAGCCGCGCGGCCGCTGGTGGGTCGAGTACGGCGTCAGAACGCAGAGCGACGTCACCCGCGTCGCCAGCACGCTGCGCGATTCGCCGTTCCTGATCGCGCAGGACCTGCTCTCGCTCGACGGGTTCACCGTCCAGCGCCTGGGCTGGGGCCTCGATCTGTCGACCAGGACGGATCGCATCGGACTGACATTCGCGATCGAGAACCTGACCAACGCCTACTATCGCGAGCAATTCCAGTTCGCGCCGGCGCGCGGCCGCAGTTTCACCATCGGCGTCGCCATCGGAGCCTTCTGATGACGATAGCGATCGTGCATTACGTGCCGATTGTCACGACGCTGCTGGCATTTCCGTTCGCCTTCGAGATCTTCCGGCGCTATCGCGCGCATCCCGATCGCCTTCACCTGCTGTGGTGGGCGATCGGGATCGCCGTCTACGGCGCCGGAACGCTGACGGAAGCCCTGACGTCGCTGATCGGCTGGCGCGAACCGGTGTTTCGCGCCTGGTACATCACCGGGGCGCTGCTCGGCGGCGCGCCGCTGGCACAGGGCACCGTCTATCTGCTGTTCCGCCGGCGCGTCGCGCACGCGCTCACCGCCGTGTTGCTCGCGACGGTGGCGGTCGCGTCGTTGGCGGTGCTGTCGTCGCCGATCGACTACAGCCAGGTCGAACCGTACCGGCTGACCGGCCGCGTCTTCGCATGGCCGGGCGTCCGGCTGTTCAGCCCGTTCCTCAATCTCTACGCGGTGGTGTTCCTGATCGGCGGCGCGATCCTGTCGGCGTTGCGCTACAGCGCGCGTCCCGAGACCCGCCACCGGATGTGGGCCAACGTCCTGATTGCCGCCGGCGCCATTCTGCCCGGCATCGGCGGCACCGCGACGCGGATGGGCTACACCGAGGTGCTCTACGTCACCGAGTTGATCGGCCTGCTCCTGACCTGGTCGGGCTATCGGCTCAGCGTCCGCGCGCCAGCTCCCCTTGCGCTTCGACAGGACTCACGGTATCCTCCTGTCGAAGCTGAAGGGGAGACTCGCTGAATGGCATCCGAGCGCATCGACCTGCCGCAAGGCACCCTCGACCTGCTGATCCTCAAGACCGTCGCCCTCGAGCCGCAGCACGGCTGGGCGATCTCCGAACGGATCAAGCAGATTTCCAGCGCCCAGCTGCAGGTGCAGCAGGGCTCGCTCTATCCGGCGCTGCACCGGCTCGAGCGCCGCGGCTGGATCGCCGCCACCTGGGGCGCGTCCGACAACAACCGGCGCGCCAAGTTCTACGCGCTGACCCGCGCCGGCCGGCGCCGGCTCGACGCCGAGACCGTGCTGTGGCGGCGGCTGACCGGCGCCGTCGGGCAGATTCTCGACGCGATCTAGGTGACGCGATGACGCCCTTCTGGAGCGAGCTTCATCATCGCCTGCGCGCGTTGTTGCGGCCGCGCGCCGTCGAGCGCGAGCTCGACGAGGAACTCCGGTTCCATCTCGATCAACAACGGCTGCGCGACGAGCAACG
Source organism: Vicinamibacterales bacterium (assembly GCA_036274055.1). Classification (GTDB taxonomy): domain Bacteria; phylum Acidobacteriota; class Vicinamibacteria; order Vicinamibacterales; family SCN-69-37; genus DASUGM01. The sequence goes on from DASUGM010000108.1 coordinate 8,329, forward strand.
CGGTCTGGCGCCGTCGGAAGCCGGGCGCCGCGGCCGGATTGATCTCGGCGGCCTCCAGCAGGTCCGCGAGGCCTGTCGCGAAGAGCGCGGCGTCGCGCCGCTCGAGCGGCTGATGCAGGACGCCGGCTACGCGGCGCGCGCGGTGCGCAAGTCGCCGGCCTTCAGCGCCGCGGTCGTCATTACACTCGCGCTCGGCATCGGCGCCACCACCACCGTCTTCGGCATCGTCGACGGCGTGCTGCTGCGGCAGCTGCCGTATCGCGACGCGGCGCAGCTGGTTCAACTCGGTTCGACCTTCGGCACGATCCAGGTGTCGGCACTGTCGCCGCCCGACTACTTCGACATCGCGGCGCGATCGAAGACGCTCGCGGCGATCGGCGCGTCGCGCGATCAGCAGATGGATATTGCCGGCGGCGGCGCGCCCGAGCGCGTCAAGGTCGCCGCGGCCTCGGCCGCCTACTTCCAGGTGCTCGGCGTGTATCCGCTGCTGGGCAAGTCCTTCACGAGCGACAACGATCGGCGGGGCAGCGAGCCGCTGGCGATTCTGAGCTACTCGCTCTGGCAGCGCCGCTTCGGCGGCGCCGCGTTTGCGATCGGCCAGACGATCACGCTGAACAACGTTCCGCACCTGATCGTTGGCGTCATGCCGGCGGCATTCCGCGGGCCAGACGCGCTGTCGCAGCAGGACACGCAGGCCTGGATCTCCTTCGGCCGGCTGGGCGGCGTGCTCGACGATCGCGACGACGCGTCGTGGGGCGTGATTGGCCGGATGAATGCTGGTGTCGCGGTCGACGCGGTCCGCGCCGAACTCGCGTCGATCGGTCAGGACATCGGCCGCGAACATCCGCAGCAAGGCGTGCGCAAATTCTGGGTCAACCTGCTCCGCGATCAAACCGTCGGCGACGCCGGCGCGCAGTTGTGGATGCTGCTCGCGGCGGTCAGTGTGCTGCTCCTGATCGCTTGTGCGAACGTCGCCAATCTGTTTCTCGTCCGGGCGACGGAACGGACGCGTGAGATGGCGATTCGCGCGGCGATGGGCGCGGGCCGGGGCCGCGTGGCGCGGCAGTTGATCGCCGAAGGCACCATCCTCGCCCTGGCCGGTGGCGCCGTCGGCGCCGGCCTGGCGTTTGCCGGTGTCGCCGCGTTTCGCGTCTTTGCGCCGGCCGATTTGCCGCGGCTCGCCGACATCGTCGTCGACGCCCGCGTGCTCGGCGTCAGCATCGCCATCTCGGCGCTATCAGGCCTGCTCTTTGG
>DASUGM010000109.1:0-6092 GCA_036274055.1 Vicinamibacterales bacterium
GAAGCCTTGATGAACTGGCCCGCCGAGTTCTGCACCGGACCGTAGGGAATCTGGTTTTGCACGGCGTAGATCGGCTCGACGTAACCGATCGCGCCCGGCGTCTGCTTCACGAGGCCGGCGACGCCTTCATTGCCCTTGCCACCAAGGCCCACCGGCCAGTTGACCGACTGCGCGACGCCGACCCGCTTCTTCCATTCCGGCGACACCTTGGCGAGGTAATCGACCCAGATGTAGCTCGTGCCGCTGCCATCCGAGCGGTGGACGACGACGATATCGGTCGCCGGCAGGTTCACGCCAGGGTTCAACTTGGCGATGTCCGGGTGATTCCACTTCGCGATCTTTCCGAGGAAGATGTCCGCCAGCAGCGGGCCGCTGAACTTCAGCTCGGCGGTCACGCCGGGGATGTTGTAGGCGGGGACCACCGCGCCGAGCACGGTCGGGAAATGGAGCAGCCGTCCGGGGGCCGCGGCGAGGGCGTCATTCGTCATCGGTCCGTCGCTCGCGCCGAAGAACACCGTCTGGTTGGTGACCTGCCGGATGCCGCCGCCGGATCCGATCGACTGGTAGTTGATTTCCACGTTCGGATGCAGCTTGTTGTACTCGCTGAACCACTTCGAGTAAATCGGGTACGGAAACGTCGCCCCGGCGCCGTTGATGGTCATCTTCTGCGCCGCCAGGCCAACGCCCGCGGTCACGACCGCGCCGGCCACGAGGAGCGCGCGAGTCTTGGTGAACAGGTTTTTCAGCATCGTCCTTCTCCTAGAAGTTGATCAGCCCGTGCACGAAGACACGCTGCTGTTTCGCCTGATTCGCGATGTTGTTGAACGTCACCTGCTCGTAGTCGAGCATTATCGACGCCGTCGCGTTGCCGCCGATATGCGGGAACCAGTACGCCAGGCCGGTGATCAGGCGGTTCTGCCGGCCGTTCGACACGCTCGTGTTGGGACGAAGCGAGTCATAACGAACCAATGCTTCGAAGCCGTTGCCCTTTTCTTTGAAGAAGGGCGTCACGAAGAACGAATAGCCATCCGCGTTCACTTCGGACGCGGTGGCGCTCGTCTGGTCCTTCTTCTTCAGCCAGTCGAAGTTGGCGTTGAAGCGTTTGTGCTCGACCATCGCGCTGAAGAGATAGCGGTTGCGTTCGGCGTCCTTGAACACCGCGTCCTGGTGCATGAAGCCCGTAAACCGGATATTGCGGAGGATGCCGTTGGCGTTCGGCAACGGCCGGATGGTGCCGCGCAGCTCCACGGCCTTCTGGTTGTTCGGCTCGGTGCGGGAGTAGCCCTCGCCGTTGTAGACGCCGACGGCGACGTCGCCGTAGTTGCCCTTGAACTGGGTGCGGAACACCGCGCCGAAGTCCGATGAACTCAGGCCGCCGTCGCGTTCGGCGAACACCGTGCCCTGGAAGCGATAGCGGTAGACGCCTTCCTGCGAGTCGATGAACAAGGTCTGCTGTGCGCCGAGGCGGACGTACGATCCGCGCCACATCCAGTCGTCGAGCGCGAGGTTGACGTAGCCGTACTTGAGCCGGAACAGACGGCTGCCCTGCAGGCTCGACCCCGTCGTGTTATCCGGCGAGATGTCCGGCGTGATCCGGAAGCTGACAACGTGCGAGATGTTGCCGGTGACGTTGATGTACGTGCGCTTCACGTCAAACGAGTTCAGCTTCACGCTGTTGCCGCCGGCATCGGTGATCTTCGGCTGATTCTGAAACGTGTAATCCCAGAAGATCACCGCGCCGAAGCGAATAGCCTGGGTGTCATCCGGCGGGGTGTATCCCGCGGCTGGCGTTACCTGCGCCGCTGCCGCCACCGGCACACTCAACATTGCGGCGGCGATGGCCGCCCGTACCCCTCTGCGAATCATTCTGTCTCCCTCCGCTGGCGGGCCTGCGGCCCGCGGCAACAGGCTCAGCGTAGGAGCACGCCGTTACGTCAAAGATTCTGCGGCGTTACGGGAGTGTTAAAACCGCGCGTCCGAGCGGAATCAGGACTGTCGGATTGTCACTTGGGTGTCGAAGCCGGCGCGCGGCGGTGATGCGTCGCCTGCTCGTAATCGAAGGCGAGCTTGATCAGCGTTGACTCAGACCAGGCGCGGCCGAAAAACGTCATGCCCGCCGGCAGCATGTGGTCGCGCGTGTACCCCATCGGCACCGTGATCGCGGGAAACCCGGAACTGGGCGAGTAGACCTGGCTGTTGTCGCCGTGCGGAGATGTCAGATCGCCGATCAAACGCGGCGGGTTGCTCCACGTCGGGTAAACGAGCGCGTCGAGCTTCTGCTCGTCCATCACCTTCGTGATCGCCGCGCCGAACGCGTCGCGGTAGGCCGCTTCGGCCTTGCACGCCTCGCTGTCGGGGCCGCCGCCGATCGGGCCGTTCGCGGCCGACTTGAGTCGGCCGGCGACCGACGGATCGAACTTGCCCGACGCGAGGATCTCATCGAGCGAATGGACCGGCGCGTTCTTGCCGCGCGTCGCCAGGTAATCGTTGATGTCGTACTTGAAGCCGCGGCAGGTCCCTGAGCCCTGCTGACGCTGCACGCGCTCGATCGTGATGCCGTCGACGATCGTGGCGCCGGCGGTTTTCAAATCTTCCAGCGCGGCGGTGAACACGGTGACGATCTCCCCGTCTGTCGTCGGGCGCTCGTACGCCTGGCGGAGGATGCCGATGCGCGATCGTTTCAATCCGCCGCGAACGAGGGCCCTGGTGTAATCCTCGCGCGGGCGCCCATGGCTGCGAGCCGTGACCGGATCGTCCGGGTCTTCGCCGACGATGACCTGAAACACCGCGACCGCGTCAGTCAGCGTACGCGCCATCGGCCCGGCGATGTCGGCAAGGTAGCTGAGCGGAATCACGCCGGCGCGGCTCGTCAGGCCCATCGTCGAGCGAATGCCGACGAGCGCGTTGTGCGACGACGGGCCGCGGATCGAGTTGCCGGTGTCGCTGCCGAGACCGACGGTGGCGAAGCTCGCGGCGACCGAAGCGGCCGTGCCGCCGCTCGATCCCGCCGGCACGCGATCGAGCGCGTACGGATTCTTCGTGTGGCCCTGGATCGAGCTCAGTGATTCATACGGACTGAACGCAAACTCCGCCATGTTCGTCTTGGCGATGACAATCGCACCGGCGGCTTTGATCTGCTTGACCTGAAACGCGTCGGTCGACGAGACGAACCCTTCGAGCGACTTCGAACCGTCGGCGCTCTGCAAGCCGATGGTCTCGAAGTTGTCTTTGACCACCATCGGAATGCAGTGGAGCGGACCGACCGGTCCGCGCGACGCGAAGCGCTTGTCGAGCGCGTCGGCCTCGGCGATCGCGTTCGGGTTGGTGAGCACGATGGCGTTCAGCGACGGCCCCTGCTTGTCGAAGCGCGCGATGCGATCGAGGTAGGTCTGCACCAGCGCGTGGCAGGTCAGCGTCTTCTGCCGCATCGCCGCGTGGATCTGCGCGATCGTCGTCTCGACGACGTCGAAGGTGGCGGGAGTCTGTGGCGGGACCGGCGCGACCAGGGCACCGGTCAGGGCAGCAATGAGGACGGGCCAGCGCAGCACGCTGGCAGTCTAATCCGAGTCCTAGCGAATCACGACGTCCTGAATGAGCCAGGCATCGCCGGCGCGTTTCAGCGTGAACAGCCAGCGGCGATCGTTGAACCGGAGACTCGTGCTGCCGATCTTCTGCGCCGAGCCGGCCACGCCGGTGCAGCTGGCCGCCGCGGTCGTCTCTTTGATATCGAGATCGCACGAATGAAACTCGACCTGCTGTTCCTGCAGTTGGCCGAACTCGCGCGCCAGGTCTTGCGCGTTTGCTGACGGCCAGACGGCGCGCACGGCGGCGGCGTCGAGCCTGGCAGCGCCGTCGCGGTAGCGCTCGATCGCCGCGTTGACGCCCCGCCGATCCGCCAGCACCGCCGCGTAATTCCTGACGACCGGCAACGCGACGGCGGGCAACGCGGGAAGCACGTCGGACAGCGGCAGCGCGCGCGGCTTTGCGGGGCGTTTGGCCTTGGACGTGACCCCGGACGGCGCGACGGACAGGCCCTGCGGGACTGAAGCCTTATCTGAGGTCGCCGTCGCCGCCGGGTCGGACGGAGACTGAGGCGCCGCGACGTCGGTGGCCGCCGGCGCCGCTTGCGGCGGCGGCCCGGGAGTCCGTGCCCAGGTCACAACGCCAATTACAGCGGCGGCCAGCATCACCGCGAGGGCCGCGAGGACGGGCACGGGGAGGGGGCGGCGGACGGCGGGTGTTTCCTGTTTCGCGGTCAGGCGCGCACGCAACCCGAGCAATTCCTGGGAAGAAGTGGAAGGCGGATCCGCTTCGGTCTTGAAAAGATCCTCAGGTTGCTCTGCCATGGTCCGGCTTCTGGGCAGTATACCGGCCGATGGCTGCGGCGCGACGTGCGGGCGTCAGCGGATTACGACGTCCTGAATCGTCCAGCCGCCCCCGGCGCGTTTGAGGGTAAAGACCCAGCGGCGATCGTCGAATCGGGGGTTCTTGCTGCCGACTTTCGGCACATAGACGGCGACGCCGGTGCAGGTCGCTGCCGCCACCGCGGCTTTGATGTCGAAATCACACGCATGAAATTCGAGCCGCTGGTCCTCGAGTTGACCGAACGCGCGCGCCAGTTGCTTCTCATTTACTGACGGCCACACCGCGCGGACCGCACGGGCGTCCAGGTTGGTGAAGGCGTCGCGGTAGCGCCCGACGGCGGTCTCGACGCCGCGACGGTCGGCGGCGACGGCTTCTTTTGCTTCTTCGACGATCGGTGGCGCAACCGGCGCGGACGCGGCCGCAGTCGCCGCCGGCGGCGCCGCGGTGGGCGGAGGCGCAGCCGGGGGCGCCGCGGTGGGCGGAGGCGCACTGCGAGACACAGTCGGCGGAGGTGAGGTTGTCGGCGCGGCCGCCGGCGTCGTCGCTGGCGGCAACGCCGCCGCCGCTGGCGGCTTGGCGACCACGCTCGCGGTGGACACTTGCGCCGCTGGAGTCGAGCCCGTTCGCTTGGGCGGCGCCGGCTTCGGTTCTTTCTTGACGGGAGAGACAGGCTTACTAGCCCGCGAGGTGACCTTCGAAGTTGGTGGGGTGACCACCGGGAGCGGAGGTGGCGGCGCTTCTGGTCGTGCGTCCGGCGACGACGCGGCGATCGGCGCGGCCGAATCAGGCGGCAGCGGCGGAGGCACGAAGTTGGTCGCGGCCCGTGCCGCTTCAGCGTCACCCCCGGGCGTGCGGCGAATCCACGCCAGGCTGACGACGCCAATCACGCAGGCGACCAGTAACAGGCCGAGGACCATCCGCGCTTGCCGCGAAAACCGCCGGCGGCGGTGGTACCGGTGTGGCCACTCGAGTGGTCTCTCGAGCTCACCGCGCTGGAGGGGCAAGTCTGAGGTAACCGGGAGGACCACGCGCGGTCCCGTCAGCTTCAGTTCAGGTTCGAAGAGATCCTCAGCTCGTTCGTCCATCGTCTTCCGCTTTCTATCGTCCGAACGCGTAGTCGATCGAGACCATCGGAATCCAACCGGCGGTGAGTCCGCTCTGGCGGAGCGTGCGCTCGGCATGCGCGGAGAGCAGCCACGTCGATCCGATGTTCCATTTCACGCCGACCACGCTCCGCAGGCGCGAGGCGGCGTCCTCCTCTGACGTCAGTCGAGTCGTGATTACGTTTGACAGCTGCGGATGGGGCGATGAGATCGTCACCAGCCGGCTGGCGGTGTTCAGGCGTTGCCCGACGAATTCAGCGCCAATCGTCAGCCGTGAATTGGCCGCCACCGTCGCCGCGCCGCCGGCTTCGAAACCGCTCGATGATCCGCCGAAGACCGGCCCAGCCAATCCGTGTACCCCAAACCGCCCGCGGGAAAGCGAGGCGAGCAAGCGCGGTTGCACGCGCGTTTCGCCGCTGCCGAGCAGGTTCTCGGTGCTGCCGGTGGGCAGCCGGACATCAACGGCGATCGCCACGTCTCGTTCGCTGCCTGAAGTCAGTCGATATTTCGCGCGCAGCGCGATGTCGCCGACGCCCGAGCCGGTGGCGGTCCCGGACGCCTGCAGTTCCGATCGCCCGCGGTAGTTGTCGATGCGCTCGCCTTCGAGCGTCAGCGATACGAACG
>DASUGM010000110.1:0-18963 GCA_036274055.1 Vicinamibacterales bacterium
CTTGCTCGGCCCCAACGGGGCCGGCAAGACGACGTTGATCAAAGCGATCGCGGGACGCCTGCAGCTCGATCGCGGCACCGTGCGGCTGTTCGGGCGCACGCTGCAGCGGACCGATCCGCGACCGGAGCTCGGCGTCGTGCCGCAGGAGCTGGCGCTCTACGACCTGCTCACCGCCCGCGAGAATCTCGAGGTGTTCGGCCGGCTGTACGGCGTCAGCAAAGCGGACATCGGCGCCCGCGTCGAGTGGGCACTCGGCTGGTCCGACCTGAAGGATCGCGCCGACGAACCCACGAAGCGATTCTCCGGAGGGATGAAGCGCCGCCTCAACATCGCCTGCGGCCTGCTGCACGCGCCGAGGGTCGTGCTGCTCGATGAGCCGACCGTCGGCGTCGATCCGCAGAGCCGCGATCGCATCTACGAAATGCTCGCCGCGTTACGGCGCGACGGCGTGTCGATCGTCCTGACAACGCACCACCTCGAGGAAGCCGAGCGCCGCTGCGAGCGCATCCTGATCATCGATCACGGCCGCATCGTTGCCGCCGGCACGCTCGAGGCGCTGCTGGCCAGGAGCGGCGGCGGCGCCACGTTGCAATCCGCGTTCATCGCCCTCACGGGCAGGGAGCTCCGCGAATGATCGCCACACTGCTTCGCATCGGCTGGATCACGTTCAAGCGCGATCGCGTGGTGAAGGCGTTGACCTTTGCCGTGCCGATTGTGTTCTTCTCGATTTTCGCGACGGTCTTCAGCAACCAGCGCGACGTCACCAGGCGCATCAAGATCGCCGTCGTCGACGAAGACCAATCGGCCTTCTCGCAGAAGCTGGTCGCGGCCTTGAAAAAAGAAGGCGCGCTCAGCGTCCGCACGGCGAGCGGTGACGACCAGGAGGGACCGGCGCTCGACCGCGCCGGCGCCGAAGCACTGGTCAAAGCGGGCACCGTGCCCGTCGCGGTCGTGCTGCCGAAAGGGCTTGGCGTCTCGCCGCAACTGTGGCCGGACGGGTCGGCATCGGGCAACCGGCCCTCACCGAAGGTCGCCCTGCTTTCGGACGTCTCCGATCCAATCGCGCCGCAAGTCGTCCAGGGCTTGCTGCAGAAGGTCAGTTTTACCGCGGCGCCCGAAGTCATGGCGACCGAAGGCATCGCGATGTTCGAGCGCTACACCGGTCCGCTGACGCCGGCGCAACGCCAGTCGTTCGATCGGTGGTCGAAGTCGATCGCTCCCGGAGGGTCGGACCCCAACGCCACGGCCAGCCCCCGGTCGTTGTCGACGATGGGACTGGCCACTGAGGTCGTCGACGTCATGCAGAAGGATTCGCGGAAGAGCAACACCATCTCCTTCTTCGCCGCCGGGGTCGGCGTGATGTTCCTGCTCTTCACATGCGCAGGCGCCGGAGGCGCGCTGCTCGAAGAGGAAGAGTCCGGAACGCTTGGGCGCCTGGTCAGTTCGCGCGCCGGCATGTCCGGCGTGCTGCTCGGCAAATGGCTGTTCATCGCGCTGATGGGCATGGCGCAGATGGCGATCATGTTCAGTTGGGGCGCCGTGGTGTTCGGACTGCCGCTGTTCTCACACCTGCCAGGCTTCCTGATCATGACGGCCGTCACCGCCGCCGCGGCCGCCGGCTTCGGCCTCGTTCTCGCGACGCTCAGCCGCACGCGCGCGCAGCTCTCCGGGCTCGGGACGATTGTGATCCTCTCGATGTCCGCGCTCGGTGGCAGCATGTTTCCGCGATTCCTGATGAGCGACACGATGCAGCAGGCCGGCCTCCTGACCTTCAACGCCTGGGCGCTCGACGGTTACCTGAAAGTCTTCTGGCGCGACGCGCCGCTGGTGCAGCTCTGGCCGCAGGTCCTGGTGCTCGCGTCGCTGGCGCTGATCTTTCTCGCGGCGGCGCGCCTGTTCGCACGCCGCTGGGAAAGCGCGTAGAGCCGTGCGAGGTGCGCCGTGCGAGGCGCGCCATGCGAAGTGCGCCGTGCGTACCGCATAATGAGGCTCGGTGCGCATCGAAGACTACGCCGTCATTGGCGACACGCAGACGGCCGCGATCGTTGGACGCGATGGATCGATCGACTGGCTCTGTCTTCCACGGTTCGACTCCGGCGCCTGCTTTGCCGCGCTCCTCGGCGCGGCGGAGAACGGGCGGTGGTTGATCGCGCCGGCGGACCGCGTCCGCGCCGTGCGGCGCCGCTACCTCGACGACACCGCCGTCCTGGTCACTGAATTCGAAACCGAGACCGGGGTCGTCGAACTCGTCGACGCGATGCCGATCCGGCAGACCGAGCCCGATGTCATCCGCATCGCGCGGTGCGTGCGCGGCACGGTCAACATGCAGCTCGAATTGATCGTCCGCTTCGACTACGGCAGCGTGGTCCCGTGGGTGCGCACGATCGACGGGGTCCTGCGCGCCGTCGCCGGGCCCGATGCGATCGCGCTGTGGTCCCCGGTCGAACTCCACGGCGAGGGGCTGACGACACGAGCCTCGTTCACCTTGCGCGCGGGCGAAGCCATGCCGTTCGTGCTGATGTGGCATCCGTCGCACGAGCCGCTGCCGAAGCCGGTCGACGCGATCACCGCGCTCGGCGAAACGATCGACTGGTGGCAGGCCTGGTCGGCCAAGTGCAGCTTCACCGGCGAATGGCGCGACGCCGTCGTGCGGTCGTTGATCACGCTCAAGATGCTCACCTTCGCGCCCACCGGCGGCATCGTCGCTGCGGTGACGACGTCACTGCCCGAGGCGATCGGCGGCGCGCGCAACTGGGACTATCGCTTCTGCTGGATCCGTGACGCGACGTTCACCCTCTATTCGCTGATGACCGCCGGCTACACCGGCGAGGCGGTCGCCTGGCGCGACTGGCTTCTGCGCGCCGCGGCCGGGGAGGCCGTCAAGCTCCAGACGTTGTACGGCGCCGCCGGCGAACGCCGGCAGCCCGAGCTGATCCTCGACTGGCTGCCGGGCTACGAGCAGTCGCGGCCGGTGCGCATCGGTAACGCCGCCGTCGATCAGCGCCAACTGGATATCTACGGCGAACTGCTCGATGCGCTCCACGTCGCCCGGAAGTCGGGCATCAACTCCGACGTCCACGCCTGGTCGCTGGAGAAAGTGCTGCTGCAGTTTCTCGCCACGGCCTGGCGCGAACCGGACGAGGGCATCTGGGAAGTTCGCGGTCCGCGGCGTCATTTCACGCACTCGAAAGTGATGTCATGGGTCGCGTTCGATCGCGCGGTCAAGGCCGTCGAGCAATTCGGCCTCGACGGGCCGGTCGAGGCCTGGCGCGCGACGCGCGACGAGATTCATGCCGAGGTCTGCCGGGAGGCGTTCAACCCCGACGTCAACGCGTTCACGCAGTACTACGGTTCGTCGGCGGCCGACGCGAGTCTGCTGTTGATCCCGCTGGTCGGCTTTCTGCCGGCCACCGACACGCGGGTCCTGGGCACCGTGGCGCACGTCGAACGCGAGCTGATCGAGGACGGCTACGTCCGCCGCTACCGCACCATCGGACGCGAACACGTCGACGGGCTGCCGGCCGGAGAAGGGACCTTTCTCGCCTGCAGTTTCTGGCTCGCCGATAACTACGCGCTGCAGGGCCGGCTCAACGAGGCGCGCGGGCTGTTCGAACGCCTGCTGGCGATTCGCAATGACGTCGGCTTGCTGGCCGAGGAGTACGAGCCCGGACTGAAGCGGCAGTTGGGCAACTTCCCGCAGGCGTTTTCGCACGTCTCGCTCGTCAACACCGTGTTCAATCTCACCCGGCCGGTAGGCCCGGCCAAGGATCGCCACACCTCATGAGCCGCGCCGCGCTCGTCTCGCTCACGATCGCCGTACTCGTGGCCGCCGGTTCGTGCGATGGAGGTCGACCCGAGACGGCCGCCGAGCGCGTTGATATCGGACTCAATGTGCTCGCTGACGGGTCGGTCGAAGTTCGAGAAACGATCGTCTTGCGTGCCACTCCGAACGGCGGCGCGAGGTTCGAGCGCGTGATTCGCAAGCGGCACGCCGACGCGCTCTTCGATCTTGCCGCGACGATCGACGGCCGGCCGGCGCCGGAAGGACGCGGGCCTGGTCAGATTCGCGTGCAGAACGGACGTCCGACGCGAGTCCGTTTCGAATTCGACCCGACGCCGAATCCGACGCGGACGCTGACGTTGCAGTACCGCGTCGCCGGCGTCGTCGCGGTGTCCGGAGGCCGCGGGCGCTTCGAATGGGAGGCGCTGGCGCCGCAGCGCCGCTTCGACATCGCCGACACGCGCATCGAACTGGCGCTTCCCGAACGCACCGTCCAGTACGGACCCGCGGGTGTCGCCGAGGCCGGCTGGACCGTCAACGAGACCGCGCGCGGCATCACCTCCGAACGCCGAAATCTCCCGCGTGACGAAGCCGCCACTCTCGTCGCCACCATCTCGACGACGACGATGGCGCTGGCGGAGCCGCGCTGGCAGTTCAACGAAGCAAAGAGCGAGGAGTTCATGCCGGCGTTTCTGTCCGGCGCGATTTTCATCCTGGTCATTGGCGCCGGCGTGATCTGGATCGTGCGCTTTCAGCACCCGCGGCCGCAGCCGGGTGTCGATGCGCCGCCAGGCGTCGAGCTCGCGACCAGTCCGGTGCTGCAGTCGGCGATTGCCCAACGGCTCCGACGAGGATCGGCCGATGGCCCGCTCGCGGCCATTGTCGATCTCGGGATGCGCCGCCGGCTCGAGGTCCGCGAAGATGCGGAGCGTCAGGTCGCCGTTCTTCCCGGCCCGGACCGTGACGCCGTGCTCGCGCACGAACAGATCCTCCTCGATCAACTCTGGCTGCAGCAGTCCCGCACGATGCCGGTTCGCGGTCTGCGAGTCTCGGTGATGCGGAACAGCCGCGCGTTCTCACGCGCGGTCGGCGACGATCTGGTCAGCGCCGGGCTGGCGGATCGAAACCGCATCGGGGTCCGCAATGGTCTGCGCGCCGCCGGCGTCGCGGTCCTCGGCCTGGCAGTGGTCTGCTTCGTGATCGTGGGCGTCCTCCTCGGCGACTACGGCCCGTGGCCGATCGCGATGCCCGGCAGCATCCTCATCGTCGGCGCCGCGTTGTTGATTTACAGCGCGGCGTTCTCGATCCTCACGCCCGAGGGCGTTCGGCAGTCATTCGGGGTTCGACAGCGCATCCGCGAGATGCGCGCCGGCCGTGCCGACGGCAGCGCTCCGGCAGCGCGCGCGTTCGCGGCCGGGCTGCCGCTGGCGATCGCCGCGGGATTCGGTCCGCGTTGGCAGAAGCAGCACGCGCCAGATCTCAGTGATGACGGCGCGTTTGCGTGGCTGGCGCCGGCGGCCGGCGAGTCCCGTGCGACGCTGCTGGCGCGATTGATCAAGCCCGCCAGATGATGCGGCGCCGGATGTAGACTCGATCGCGCTCCTTGGCACGATGACACCCGTATCGCCGATCGCAAGCCCGGCGCCTGGCGCGACCTACGATCGCGGATCGCTGATCCGGTTTCTGCGCGATGCGATCTTGTGGAACCTCGCGCTCTTCGCCTTGATCCGGCTGCCGTGGGTGGCCGATCACGTCATCGACGCGCTCATCCGCTTTCAAACCACGCTGATTGCCTGGTACGGCGCGCGCCCGGCGCCGGGCATCGTCGTCGCCAGCAACTGCAGCGGCGCCGACGTCGCGGCACTCTGCATTGGTGTGACACTGTCCTATCCGGTCGCGTGGCGGCGTCGCGTGGTCGGTGCCGCAGTTGGCGTTGCCGGCATCGTGGCGGTCAATGCCGTCCGAATCGCGACGTTGTACGCGGTCGCGTCGTCGCCGGAGCGGCTCAACCTTCTGCATCTGTACGTGTGGCCGGTGCTGCTGACGTTGTTCACCGTCGGCTACGTCTGGATCTGGATGCGTCGGAGCGAGCGTCCGCTGCAAGTGGCCGCCGGCTGGCGCCAATTCTTCATCTGGTCGCTGATCGGGCTCGCCGTTTACGCGGTCACGGTGCCGTGGACATTCTCGAGCGCATGGCTCGCGACCGTCGGCGTGTGGACAGCGTCGGCGGGCGCCGCCGTTCTCAACAACATCGGGACGACGGTGAGTGCGAGCGGTGCGACGCTGACGACTTCGCGAGGCGCCTTCCTGGTGACGCAGGAGTGTCTGCTGACGCCGATCGTGCCGCTCTATCTCGCCGCGATCGTGTCGGCGCCGTTATCGCGACGCCGGCGCGCCGTTGGCGTCCTGTTGGCGCCGCTGCTGTTCTTCGTTCTCGGCGTCGCACGGCTGCTCCTGCTGGCGTTGCCGCCATTTCTGGTCGATCGGCCGGCGCTGCTCGCGCACGGGTTCTATCAGATTCTCGCCGGCGTGCTGCTCATCGTGCTGGCGGCGCACATCGCCGAGCGTCGAGCCGGCGCATGGGCGGCGACCTCGCGCACGCTGCTGGCGCTGGTCGGCTTCGGTGCTGCCGCGATCGTCGCGAGTCTGATCTGGTCGCCGGTCCTGTTCGGCGCGGCGCGTAGCGTGCCGGCGCTGTACTCGTCGGCGCTGGTCCGCGTCGACGTCGACGAGCAGGGCGCGTTGGCGCTGCTGCCCGCATTTCAAGTCGCCCTCGTGACGGGTTTATGGATCGCGCTCACCGGCGCCACCCGTGCGCGCGCGCTGGCGTGGGGAATCGGCGTCAGCGGCGCCTCGCAACTGATCGTGCTGGCCGGACTCAGTGCGGCCGACGCCGTCGGATGGTCAGTGCACGCGTTGATCATCCGCGCCTGCGCCATCGGCGTCCCGGTGATCGTCTCGGTCTCGTGGCCCTTCGCTCGGGGAACCGTGGCGGGAGATCCCGTCTATCGCCGGTTCTGGAACGACGTCGGTGAGGAGTTCCCGAGCCTCACCGGCGCGGCCTCGACGACCTACTACTTCGAGAACGAGCGGCGCTTGATCGCCGGGGCGCTCGGCTCGCTCGAGGGGCAGCTCATTCTCAAGACCGATCTCTGGGACGAGGCCAAGAACACGCGGATCATGCAGTGGGCCGCCGATCAGGGCGCCCGCGTCGTCGCCATCGACATCTCCGAACCCATCGTCCGCCAGGCGCGCGAGGCCTTCGGGGCGCGCCCCTTGCGTCCCGCGGTCAGCGATGTGCGGCGGCTGCCGTTTTCTGATGGCGCATTCGACGCGATCTACTCGATGGGCACGGTCGAGCACTTCGTCGAGACCGAGGCGAGCGTCGTCGAGCTCGCGCGCGTGCTGCGCCCAGGCGGCCGCTTGATTCTCGGTGTGCCGAATCGCCACGACCCGTTCCTGCGGCCGCTGATGGTCGCGGCCCTCTCTCGACTGGGGCTGTACGGATACGGCTTCGAGAAGAGCTATTCGCGCCGGGAGCTGCGGCAACTCGCCGAACACGCGGGCCTCGCGGTTCGCGACGCGACCGGGATTCTGTTCATGCCGGGCTGGCTGCGAATGTTCGACCTCTGGTGCCATACACGAGCGCGGGGGCTTTCGTGGATCGCGGGAGCGATGCTCAGGCCGTTCGTCTGGATCGATGCGCACGTCCCGATGGCGCGGCGCCACGGCTATTTGATTGCCGTCGTTGCCGAAAAACCGGCGTCGGCCGGCAGGGAGTACGTCGTCGACGCGCATCGCTGCGATCCGGCACAGTTGCGATCGCTCCCGCGGCTGCAGCGCCTCTTCGACGATCTGATTCGCGAGTTGCAGTTGCGGCCGGTGGAGCCGCCGGTATGGCATGTGTTTTCCGGCCCCGGCGGAATTACCGGCGCGGTCGTGCTCGCGGAATCTCACCTGACGATTCATACGTATCCCGAAGCGGGTCTGGCGGCAATCAATTTGTACTGCTGCCGGCCGTCGGCGTCGTGGGATTGGGACCGCCGCCTGCGTGAAACGCTCGGCGCGCGCGCGGTGACCGTCCGCGAACTCCATCGAGGTTCGTAGGTGCACGGCAGACGCAGCGGCGCCGCGCTGCTGTTCGCGAGCGCGCTGGCGCTGACGCTGCTCGCCGCGGCGCCTGTGCTTCGACACCCATCCGAGCGGATTTATGGGGCCGAGATCGTCGGTCGTCATCACGATCCGTTCACCGTCATGCGCCAGTTCGACGGCCAGGCGATTCCCTCGCCCTACCTGCAGCCTGGCACGGACTGGATCGGTCGCGGGCTCGCGCGGCTCATCGGACCGATTCCGGCCTACAACGCGATCATCCTGTGGACGTTTCCGCTCGCGGCGCTGTTCGCCTGGCTGCTGACCGTTGAAATCACCGGATCCCGTCTTGCCGGCTGGATCGCGGGCCTCACATTCGCGTTCTCGCCATTTCATGTGGCGCAGGCCGCGTATCACGCGCACATCGCCCAGGTACAGTGGGTGGCGCTGTACTTTCTGGCGCTGTGGCAGGTCACGCGCGCGGCGACGGTGGGTCGGCTGGTCCTGTTCGCCGCGGTGACGGCGCTCGTGTGTCTCTCGAATTTCTACGGCGCGTTGATCGCGATGACGCTGACGCCCGTCGCGACGATGGCGTTCTGGCTCGCGCCGGATGCGAGCGGACGGCGCGGGACGACGCGAGATCTCTGGCGTGCTGCGGGCGTGTGGGTCGCGATGGTCCTGAGCGGCGTCGCCGCGATCGCCATGCTCATGCCGGGCGTGCTGCGCGGCGAGGCACCGCGCGCGGTGGCGATTGGCGAGCTGTCCTCATATTCGGCGCAACTTGCCAGCTACGTGGTGCCGCCGGTCGATCACCCCGTGCTCGGCGGGTACGCGGATCGATTCTGGACCAGCCGCGGCAATCGTGTCGGCGTGCTCGAGCAGCAAGTCGGGCTCGGTGCCGGGCTGCTGGCGCTCGCCGTCGCCGGGCTCGTGCTTGCCGGCCGCCGCGAAAGCGTGTTGGACCGATCGGCCGCCGCCGCCCTCGTAGCTATCGCGCTCGTCGCGGGCTGGTGCTCGCTGGCACCGGAGGCGTCGATCGGCGCCCTCACGGTTCGGAATCCGTCCGGCTGGCTGTTCACGATCGCGCCGATGTTTCGATCGTACGCGCGCTTCGCCGTTGTCGCGCACTTGATGGTCGCGATCCTCGCCGGCGCCGGCGCGGCGGCGTTGTGGTCGCGCGGCCGTCCGCTGGCGCGCGGGTTGGTCATCGCCTTGCTGGTCGTGGTCGTATCCGAATACGCGCCGATTGCGGCTCGTTCACGTGATGTGATGCCGACCGAGGCGCATCGGTGGCTGGCCGCCGGCGAACCTGTGGCCCGCGTCCTCGAGTGCCGGCCCGCCGGGTTATCTGACGTCAACACCTCGTGGCTGCTGCGGCGGCCGGTCCTGTATCTCAGCGGCGAGGAGGACTGCGCCGCGTCCGACATCGCGACGCGGCTGCGAGGCCAGCAGGTATCGCATCTGCTGGTTCGCCGCAACCGGCGCGAGTATCAGTGGCTGCAGACCCATCCACGACCTGACCTGCGGCTGCGGGTTGCGCTCGCCGACGGCGCGGTCTGGGACGTCCCGCCCGCGCCGGTCGCCGATCCGTACGTGCTCGCGCTGCACGGGCCGTTTCCGCGTGAGTACGATGACGAAAAATCGTGGCGGTGGATGGGGGAGTCGGCGACGTGGACTGTCGTCAATCCGCGGCCGTTGGAAGTCGTCGCGAGCTTCGACGTGGAGGTCACCGCCTTTTCGGCACCGCGATCGATCGCGGTCGCCGTCAACGGCGTCGATGTGGGAAACGTCAAGGCGGAGGTCGTCCGCCGCTTCGTCACGTTGCCCGAGATGCGCTTGCGCCCGGGGGCGAACCTGATGACCTGGCGGAGCGTCGAGCCAACCGGAAAGCCCGACGATTCCCTTCACAATGGCGACACCCGCCTGCTGTCGATCTCGATCGGCGATTGGCGACCGGCGCGAATGCGCTGATCGCGGCGTCGTGTCTCAGTAGACGTCCCGCTTATACCGCTTCGTCTGTCGCATCTGCTCGACGTAGGCCTTCGCCGCATCGGGAGTCTTCCCCCCGACGGTCTCGGCGATGTGGATGAGCTCGCGGTCGACGTCGGCGGCCATGCGCTCCTTGTCGCCGCAGACGAAGAACTCGGCGCCCTCTTCGAGCCACGCCCAGATGTCCTTCGCCTGTTCGCGCATCCGGTGCTGGACGTAGATCTTGTCGGTCTGGTCGCGTGAGAACGCGAGGTCGAGCCGCAAGTGGCCATCGCGGACGTAGCCTTCGAACTGCTCCTCGTAGAAGTAGTCCGAGGCGCGTTTCTGCTCGCCGAAAAACAGCCAGTTCCTGCCGGTCGCGCCCAGCGCGAGCCGCTCTTCGACAAAGGCGCGAAACGGCGCCAGCCCGGTGCCCGGCCCGACCATGATCATCGGCGCCGTCGGGTCGGCGGGCATCGAGAAGTGCTTCTGCTGATTCTGCAGATATAGATGCCAGGTCGCATCGCTGTTCCAGCGATCGCCGAGCCAGGTCGAGCAGATGCCGAACCGCTCCCGTTCGCGGATCGTGAAGTTCACCGCGACGACGAGCAGATGCACCTGATCAGGATGCGCCTTGAGGCTCGACGCAATCGAGTAGAGCCGCGGCAGGATCTTGCGCAGCGATTCGATCAGTTCGGCTGGCGATACCGGAATCCCCGGATGACTCTCGAGCACGTCGAGCACGTCATGTGCTTCGTTCCAGCCGTTGAGAAAGTGCTTGAGCTGTTCGGCGTTGGCCTTGTCCATCAGCGGCGCGAGATCGGCGGCGCCGCGGGCGACCATCAACTCGAACAGTCGACGACTGGGCTGCGAGAGGTTGTAGACGTCGGACAGCGCGCGATGAAACGGCATCGTCGTGCCGTCGGCCTGCGAGATCGGCTCGTCGCCGCTCGCGCCCATCGCCTTGAGAATGCGGTCGACGAGCGCCGGATGGTTCTGCGGCACCAGGCCGAGCGCGTCGCCGGGCAGGTAGGTGACCGGCGCGCCTTGAAGCGAAATCTCGTGATGTCGGGTGTCTTTCGCGGAGCCCGGGCCGGTGAGTCGCCGATTGACGAGGTGCCGGCCCATGAAGTACTGCCTGAGTTCTCCGGCCATGGGTGCGCCGAGAATATCCGAAAAGCTCCGGCCTTGACGGATGGTTTAGTTCAACCTAAATTAATAGTACTCCGATGCAGTTCGACGCGCCCGTGCTTTCCGTCATCGCTTCGCCCCGCCGCCGCGAGATTCTGCGGCTGATCTGGGACGAGGAGATGAGCGCCGGCCGGATCCACCAGGCGATGCCGGACGTGACGTTCGGCGCCGTGTCGCTGCAGCTCAAGGCGCTCGCCGACGCCGGCGTGGTCCAGGCGCGCGCCGAGGGCCGGCACCGCTTCTATCGCGCCGATCGTGAGGCGCTCTCAGCGGTGCGCAGTCTGCTCGAAAACATGTGGAGTGACGCGCTCTGGCAGCTCAAGTTACAGGCCGAGCTCGAGCATGCCCGGCGCGGGCCGCGGCCGCGTTCGGCACGGACGCGACGTCCGCGTTCAGCGGCCCGGGCACACCGGCGGTAAGGTCGCGGCGCTTCCGTCCGCGAGGGCCGCGGCGACCGCTGCGGCCGCGCAACCAAAGCTGACGCCGTGGCCGGAGCGTGGCGCCGTAAACAGCCTGGCGGCTGGCAGCCACGCCGCGATGTGCTCTGCCATCGAGGCTGGTGTGACTGGATCGAATTCGCCGGACAGCAGGAGCGCCGGCACCGTTCGCGACTGCGCCGCCGGAGGTGCGACCGGCGTCACGTTCCATATCCGGCAGGCGGCGCTGTACTCATCGAGGATGTAGGTTCCGCCAACAGTTGTCTCGGCGGCCCGGCGATCCTCCGCCGAGATGAAGGGCACATCCTCGCCGCAGAGCACCGATAAGTGGAGCCCGTGGGCGAGGGCTTGATCCATCCGCACGGCGCGCTCCCAAAGGCGCTGTGCAAACGCCGACAAATCGCTTGATCGTTCCGCCGCCTGCAGCATCGCCGGCAGCTGCACCGACGCCTGCGCGCCGTAGAGGATGCCGCGCACGGCGTAGGCAAAGTCGCCAACGGTCATGGTCACCGCGACCCGGCGGCCGGCGTGATCCACGACGTAGGTCCGTGCCGGCCTCGTCTGCAGCCGGGCGGCGATGCGGCGGATTGGCGTCATCGCGCCGGGAATCGCGTCGATTGCGGCCTGGAGATGCGCGGGGTATCGCCCGGTGATCGCCACGTCGATCGGCGCGACGCCGTCGAGGACGACGAACGCGACCCGCGGCCCATGTCGCTGCAGGTACGACTGCGCGAGCCGGCTGCCGTAGGACCCGCCCCACAGGACGATCCTTTCGTAGCCCAGTGCCGCGCGGATCTCGTCGAGATCGTCGGCCGCCGAATCGGTGCGGTAGGCGCGGAGCGTGTGGGTGGCCGCCAGCGCCTCGCGGCAACGCGCGACAAGCGCGCGATCGAAGATGTGCCCAAACGCGGACGCCGGTTCGGCGGCGACGTTCATCCGGCAGTGGAGCGGCGACGAGCGGCCGGTGCCGCGCTGATCGACCAGCACCACATCGCGTCGATCGCGCACCGCCGACCACGCGCGCGCGACCGCGCCACGCAGGCCGGTCGACGCGTCTCCCGGGCCGCCGGAGAGCGCAAAGACCGGCTCAGCGCGCCGTGGGCCGGTCGCAGCGAGGACCTCGAAGCTGATGTCGATCTGTCGATCGCGTGCGGACGACCGGTCTTCGGGGACCCGGATCGATCCGCATCGGATCGCTGGTGCGGGTTCCACGCAATCGGTCCAGGCGACCTGGGGAAGGGCAGGGGCCTCAGGCGTGCGCGCGCACGCGAATGAAACAGCGATGGCGGTGAGTGCGACGCCGGCGCGCGCGGGGAGCATGCGCGCTCATGGTCGCAGAGGTGGGGTGCCCGGGGGGGGACGAACTGACTGTAACGGCTAGAGCCACGCGACGAGGATGGCGAGGGCGAGAAGGATACCGGTCGCGCTTTCGGCGGTGCTCGAGAAGTTCCAATCCATCAATTTCAGCGTGCGGAACATGGGGTCAACTCCTGTCTTCTGAGATGTAGACGACGGTGACGGGCAATTTGTTACGCAAGTCGTCGCCGGCCACCGATTCTTCACATCGAATTAACGTCCGTGCGCCGGTGTGCCGAATGCGGCGCCCGTCCGCGCCCGCGATCGGACACCCCGGCGCGCGCCCGGATTTTTCGCGCCCGCCGACTCTGCCGGTGGGATCCTAACGTCGATTCTTGATCTGTCTACCTTCGTTAGACTATTATGTCTATCGGCATTAGACACGGAGACGGTCGATGGCTCTCGATCCGCAGTTGCTCCAGCGGGCCCGCGCCGCCGCCGACGCGGTGAGCCGGGCTGAGCGCGGCGTCGAACTGGCCCGCGCCGATTACCACACTGCGGTCCGCAGGCTGCACCTGGCCGGCGCGACCCTGCGCGAGGTCGCGGCGGCGCTCGGCCTCAGTCACCAGCGCGTTCAGCAGATGGTCGGCGGCGCCGGCGGGACCTGGTGGACGCGGGCGTGGCGGTCGCGAACGCGGCGGCGGGACGCCGCCTGCACCTTCTGCGGCCTGCCGCCGGCCGAGGTCGACAAGCTGATCGCCGGTCCGAATGTCTACATCTGCGGCGCCTGCGTGACCCGGGCCGAACGGGCGGCTGACGGTGTCCGCGGAGACGGCCGCCTGATAAAGTCCACCAGCGCGATGGCTCGATGCTCCTTCTGTGGGAAGCGGCGGACCGCGGATCGTCCGGTGGTCGCCGGCCGGGACGCCCGTGTCTGTGGTGAATGTCTGCAGGTCTGCCGGCAGATTCTCGACGGCGGCGCGGCATGAACACGCCGACGCTGGCGCTGACCTTCGTCATCCCGCTGTATTTCAGCGAAGACACGATCGAAGCCGTGGTTCGCGAGGTTGAGGCGCTGTCCGTCGAGGGCGGTCACGAGCTGATCCTCGTCAACGACGGCAGCGGCGACGCCACCAGCGAGGTCTGCCGGCGCTTGATTGCGCAGGCGCGAATCCCGATCACGCTGGTCGAACATGCGCGCAACTTCGGCGAGCACAACGCGGTCCTGACCGGCTGGCGCCATGCCCGCGGCCGTCACATCGTCAACCTCGACGACGACGGTCAGAATCCGCCCGCGGAAGGCGTGCGGCTCTGGCAGCACGCGCGCGAGACCGGCTTCGACGTCGTCTTCGGGCACTACGAGACCAAGCAGCACGCGGCGTGGCGAAATCTCGGCAGCTGGTTCACGAACAAGATGACCGACTGGGCGCTCGACAAGCCGCGTGGCTTTTACCTGTCGAGCTTTCGCTGCGTGACCGCGTTTGCGGCGCAGCAGGTGATCTCCTACGCGGGCCCGTACCCGTACATCGACGGCCTGTTGCTCCAGGTGACGCAGCGCATCGGGTCGATCGAGGTCAGGCACATCGCGCGGCAGGCGGGCCAAAGCACGTACACGCTGCGCCGGCTCGTGAACCTGTGGCTGAGCGCGTGGGTGAATTTTTCGATCCTGCCGCTGCGTGTCGCGACGCTGCTGGGTCTGGTCGTCGGCGCCGCGGGCCTGGTCGCGATTGGCGGCGTCGGCTGGCTGTGGTTTCAGAATCGCGGCCCCGACTACGGCTGGGGCTGGCTGATGTCGGCGCTGCTGATTTTCTCCGGCACGCAGCTCGTGCTGCTCGGTCTGATTGGGGAGTACATCGGCCGGATGTTTCTCGCCGTCAATCAGCGGCCGCAGGCGATCGTGCGGGAGATCATCAAGAACTGAGACGACCTGCGAGTTGCTGTGCGGGCGCCCCGCGACAGCATTGGATGCCCCATGAATTCGCGTGCTGCGTTGTTCTGCGTGGTCGCCGTCGCGTTGACGATCGGTTGTCAATCGACGGCGAAGCCGGCGCCATCGACGGCGACGGCGTCGGCGGCGTTTCCCGATAGCGTCACGTGGGTCCAGCAGTCCGCGGAGTACACCGCGTCGGTGCTGCAGACGTATCGCGTCGCGACGGCGCGCGTCGAGCGCGACGCTGGCGCACGAAGTCGCGACTCGTGGGCGGTGATCCTCGACGCCGACGAGACGGTGATCAGCAACGCGACGTATCAGGCCGAACGCGGCCGGCAGGGCCTGGCCTACTCGACCGAGAGCTGGCACGCGTGGGTGGTGCGCCGCGAGTCGACGCCGTTACCCGGTGCCCGCGCGTTTCTCGCCCGCGTCCGTGAACTGGGCGGGCGCATCGCGATCGTCACCAACCGTCTGCAGTCGGAGTGCGCCGACACCGCCGCGGTGTTCGCGACGCACGGACTGATCTACGACGCGATGCTGTGCCGCCAGGACGGCATGCCGTCGGACAAGAACCCGCGTTTTCGATCCGTCGCCGACGGCTCGTCGCCGCTCGGCCCGACGCCGCGCGAGGTGCTGGTCTTTGTCGGCGACAACATTCTCGACTTTCCGTCGCTGACGCAGGCGACGCGGACGCAGGGAGACGCGGCGTTCGCGGAGTTCGGCCAGCGCTATTTCATGGTGCCGAATCCGATGTACGGGAGCTGGCAATAGTGCAGTGCCCTGTGCCCTGTGCCGTGTGCCGTGTGCCCCGTGCCCTGTGCCCCGTGCCCTGTGCCCTGTGCCGAGGGCCTAGGGCCTAGGGCCAGATCCTGCCCATATTCCAAACGCCCCCGAAGTAGATCCGGTACGGATGATCTTCGTTGAGCTGGACGCTGAAGCCGGTGTCGAATGAGAGCCAGCTGGCAGCCGAAAACGTGGGGCCGACGAGGAGAGTGTAGCCGGCGGGTTCGCCGCTGGGGCCGCTCGTGCGCAGCGTGCCCGAGAGCTCCGCGCCCCAACCGATCCGTGCCGTCACCGGGCCGCCGAAGGAGATCGCCCAGAGCGTCGCGTCGCGCGCGGCGACTGTCCCGTCGCCGCTGCGGCGCGTGTAGCCGGCATTCAGATCCATCGAGACCGGGCCGATCGATCGGCTCAGGATCAACAGCAGCCCGCCGTCAGTCGTGTCGACGCCGGTACCGTTTTCCTGCGAACCGGTGGGCAGCTTGATGTTCGGCATGATCGCGAGCCGGCCGAGCGCCGCCGACTCGACAAAACGCCATTTGAGGGCGAGGTTGAGATCGCCCATGCCGGCTTCGCCGTCGGTCGGCGCGACGAAGGCGCCACCGAGAGTCACTTGAAACCGAGGCGTCAACCCGATCTTCGCGGCGATCGGCACACCGGCGCCGTGCTCAGGATCTGAGTCGCTCGCGAACGTGGCGCCCATCTCGAGTTCGATCCAGCCGGGCGCCACTGTCCCTGCATGCGTCGCGACGCTCGGGCGCTCCGGTTGGACGGCGTGCGGGTCGCGGGCCTGGGCGAGCGCCGAGACAGGAGTCAGGCAAAAAAGCACGGCGAAAAACGCAGCACGTTGCGTCCCTCGCCAAGAGCGATTCAGGGAGAAGGCCGAGAACGGGAGCAAAACCACTGGGCGTCTCTCTCTCAAGATCTTCTCATTCCTCTGCTGCTGAATCTGCTCGTGGCACGCCGCGTTACGCGGGTCGCCTTTCATTGCCGGTCCAGAAGATATCAGTGAGGGCCGGTTCGGCGTCTTCCTCGCTTCCTCGTCCGTCGATCTGGGGCAGGGCTGGTCGCGCGCGTTTCGCCTGCTGAAGACATAAACTGGCCGTGAATCCATGACGTTAAGGCTGCGGGTTGCCGCCCTCGTGGCGCCGACGGCGTTCACCGCGTCGCTATGGGCCGCGCCGCAGCAGTCGCCACCATCGTCCGTGCCGCAGACGCCAGTGTTTCGCGCCGGCGTCGATCTCGTCGCGCTCGACGTCACCGTCGTCGATCGCAACGGCGCGCCGGTCAAGGGCCTGACGGCGGACGCGTTCACGGTTCGCATCGACGGTCAGCCTCGGGCCGTGCGAACGTTGGACTACGTCGAGTACGGGGCGGGTGCCGGCCCGACGTCGTCGGGCGCGCAGTCGTCGAATACGGACGTCGGCGCGACACGTGCCAGTCAGGGCGGACGGGTCGTCGTCATTCTTTTCGACGATCTCTCACTTAAACCGGGCGCTGCGGAGGGGCTGACCATCGCGGCCGAGCGCGTCCTGACCACGCTCGACGACGACGACCTGGTTGGCCTGACGACGGCCAGCGGACAGGGACCGGTGGTCAGTCCGACGCGAGATCGCGCCGCGATCATCGCGGGGCTGCGGAGCAAGATGTTGATTGGGAGCAATCTTGATCTCGCAGCGCCATTCTTCATTACCGTGAAGGAAGGCATCGACGTCTGGGAAGATCGGCGAGACGCGCTCGCCTCGCTCGTCAATCGCGAGTGCCAGCCGCCGGTTGACCGTTCGTCATGCCTCGAGCAGGTCCGCATTGCGGCACGCCGAGTCGCCACGTGGGCCTTTCGGCGCACCGAGATGCAACTCGATGCGATGAAGCAGACGATCGAAGCGATGGCCCGTGCACCCAAACCGCGGGTGGTCATTGCGCTGTCGACCGGGCTGGCGCTCGGAGCGAATCGGTCGTTCACTGACGAACTCAAGCCGATCACACAGGCCGCGGCCGGCGCAGAGGTGCAGTTCTACGCCCTCGTGGAGGCGGGGGAGATCACGGATATCACCATGTCAGGTCAGCCGCTTGTTTCAGGCCGGTTTGGTCTCAACGACAGGCCGTCGGCGACGCGAACGGAGAGTGATTACCTGCGCTCGGGCATCCAGACGGTGGCGACGGCGGCCGGCGGCGAGGCCTTCAATGTCATCGGCCAGGCCGAGCGATTCTTCCGACGAATCTACAGTGAGACGTCCGGCGTCTACCGTTTGGGCGTCGAGTCCGGACCAATCAAAGCGGATCAGCGCTTTCTCGATATCAAGGTCACGACGACTCGATCGGGTGCCACGGTGCGCGCGCATCGCCACGCGCTCGTCCCTGGCGGGGCGGCGACGTCGGAGCCGATCGAACAGCAGCTGCGCGACCGGCTGGCGCAGGGTGGGATCGCGTTCGGCGTGCCAATCGCGCTGGCGACCGCGGTCCGCGGTGGGCGCGACGGCGCCGTGCGGATCGCGGTATACGCGCAGATCCCGGCGTCGACGAGCGGGCCGCTGACGGCAATGTTCGGTCTGGTCGATGCGAAAGGCGCGATGGTGGAATCCGGTCGTCGCGAGCTGTCGGCGTCGACTACCGGCGACTACCGCGTGACATTCGATGCCCCGGTCGCGGCGGGCGGCTATCGCCTGCGTTTTGTCGTCGCAGATGCGACCGGAAACATCGGCGCGGTGCAGCACGATGTGAACGCAACGCTTACCCGATTCGATCGCGTCCAGCTGAGCGACGTCATCCTGACGTCGGTAGGCGCAGATGGCGCGTCGCGGTTTCTCGCGCTCGACGCCTTGCCAGCCGGAGCAGTCTCGTTGCGCGCGGCGGTCGAGCTCTATCTTGACGCGCCGGCGACCGCGGAGGGCCTCACTGTCCGGCTGGCATTGCTACGCGCCGACACCACGGCCATGGTTGCGACACGCGACATTGTGCCAACAGGCGCGGACGGAACTCTGGCTGCCGTCGCCACCTTGCCCGTCGCCACGCTCGAACCGGCGCCGTACATTGTGCAGGTCACTATCCTCGATCACGGTCAGCCGGTCGGCACGTTAATGGCGCCATTTCGGAAGTGATTAGCGGGCGCGGTGAAACGAATCGCGCCCGATCGCGGTAATCTCCTCATCGCACCCACCGCATCTTGTTCGTCGAATTCGACGCGCGGTAGTAGTTGTGCTTGCAAGGAGCCGCAGGTGACGCAGTTGACCCGATCCCTTCTGACGCTGGCGATCGCTGCCGGTGTCGTGCTCAATCCGATGTCGCTCGGCGCCGACCGCGCGTCGATGCCTGACCAGGCCGCGTTGCAGGCCCCGACCGACCTCAAAGCGATGCTGGTCGGGCCGGTGAGCGAGGCGCGCCTCGTCGTGACGCGCTACACCCTCGATCGCAACACGCTGGCTGGGAATTTCGCTGGTGAGTATGGCGCCGGCGGCGGTGGCGGCCGCGGCGGCGGCCGTGGTGGTCGCGGC
>DASUGM010000111.1:0-4320 GCA_036274055.1 Vicinamibacterales bacterium
GGCTCGCCGCCGACCCGAACGATGTCGCTCCACGCCTGCACGCCGCGCGTGTAGTCCGCAAGCAGCGTGTGGTCGGGCGCGTACGCATAGAAGGACTCGACGCCGTCGCGGTTCTTGTACACGCGCTCGCCGAGCGCGTTGACGTCGTAGGTCGTGGTGGATCCGCCGCCGCTGATCTTGTTCAGCCGGTTGAACGCGTCGTAGGTGTAGGTCTTGCCGAGCAGACTCGTGGTGTTGCCGTTGGCGTCGTAGCCGTAGCTTCGGGTCGTGCTGCCCGGGCGCGTCCACGCGGTCAGCCGGTTGGTGCCGGCGGCGTAGGCGAGCGTCGCCGCTCCGAGCGAGGAGGTGTGCGTCAGGCGGTTGCCGTTGGCATCGTAGGTGAACCCTTCGTTGCCCGAGGGCGACGCCACGGACGTCAGCCGCATCAGCTCGTCGTAGCCAAGGGTCTGCGACAGCGTCGAGTTCACGCCATTGGTCAGCGTCGTGATCGCATCGTTGGCGTTGTAGGCATAGCCCAATGATTGGATACCGCTCGCGCCGGTGACCGCGATGCTCGCGAGGCGCCGGTCGAGATCGAACGTCTTCGAGCGCACGAGGCCGTTGCCGTAGGTGAAGCCGGTGACCGGACCCATCGGCTCGTAGTTGAACGTCGTCGCGACATTCACCGCGGCGGCGGCGCCGACCTTGAGTTTCACCGCGGAGAGCTGGCCGCTGGCGTAGGTGAACTGCTGCTGCGCCAGGCTCTGGTTGTTGGTGATCGTGGCCGGGCGGCCCATCGCGTCGTAGGTGTAGTTGAACGACGTGGTGCCGCCGTGCACGGCCGCGTGCGTCACCTGGTGGCTCGCCACGCGGCCTTCGCGCGTGTACGTGTAGGCGAGCGTGCCGGTGGGATCGACGATCGTGCACACGCGGCCGTGGCCGTAGGCGCAGGTGTCGTAGCCGAAGGTCTCGGTCTTGCCGGCGGCGCTGATCGAGGTCAGCCGGCCGATGTCGTCGTAGCCGTAGCCGGTGGCAACGTTGTTGGCGCGCGTACATCAGGGTGCGAAACCCGGACGGCGTGTAGCCGAACGTCGTGGTGCCGCGGTCCGGGCTGGTCTCTTTCCAGAGCTGGCCGAACCCGTCGTAGGCGTAGGTCGTCGCAAGATTCTTCGGGTCGGTGATCCTGGTGACGCGGTGCCCCTTGTCGTACT
Source organism: Vicinamibacterales bacterium (assembly GCA_036274055.1). GTDB lineage: Bacteria > Acidobacteriota > Vicinamibacteria > Vicinamibacterales > SCN-69-37 > DASUGM01. The sequence continues at coordinate 1,191 of DASUGM010000111.1, forward strand.
CGTACCTCGTGATGCCGTTCCTGGCGTCGGTCTGCGTGATGAGCCGGTCCAGGGCGTCGTACTCGAAGTTCGTCGCTCGGTTCAGCGAGTCGGTGACCGTCTTCAGGTTGTCGTTCTTGTCGTACGCATAGCGGATGTTCTGGCCGTGCGTGCCGCGGCGGGCGCGAATGCGGCCGGCTTCGTCGTAATCGATGTAGGCGAGGTACCGCTGGGCGACGCCGCGATAGATTTCGATCCGGGTCGGATCGCTCCCGAGGTTGTATGCGAGGCGCCGCTCGGCGCTGCCGTTGAGCTCGGGGCGAGCTTCTTTCGTCAGGCGTCGCGCCGCGTCGTAGGTGTACGTCGTCGTCACGTTGTCCGGCGTCTTCACGGTGGCCAGAAGCCCGCCGGCGTACGTGAAGGTGGTGGTGGCCGCGACGTTGTTCGGATGCGTGATCACCGCATTGAGGTGTCCGCCCGGGTAGTAGGCGATGTCGGTCTGATCGCCGTTCGGCCCGGTCACGCGGCCCGGGCGGCCGGCGTTGTCGTAGAGCGCGTAGGTCGTCGTGTGGCCGTGCGTGTTGCTGACGCTGAGGAGATCGCCGGTCGCGGCGTAAGTGGAGGTGATCTGATCGCTGGCCGCCTGCGGGCCATCGACCACCATCGTGTGCACGATTCCACTCGCGTACTTCGCGTAGGCGAAGGTCCAGACATGGGCCTGGTTGAGCACGCCGTTCGGCGAGAGGTTCCTGACCGTCACGCTCGCGAGGCGTTGATCGGCCGTGTAGGTGTAGCTGGTCTGATGGTCGCCGGCGACGGTTTCGCTGATCAGCCGGTTGTACGTGGCGTCCCAGACGTACGTGGTCGTGCGCGCCACCGCCGTGTTGTACGCCTCGATCTTCTGCGTGATCTGGCCCTTGGCGTTGTAGGTGTAGTCGGTGTAGACGCCATTGAAGTCGGTGACGAGGTCTTCGTTGCCGTTGGCGTCGTAGCTGCGCGCCTTCGAGCGCGCCGGACAATACGCCGTCGCCTGGCCACTGACCGAGTCGAGGCGGCCGTCGAGGAACGTGTACGTCGTCTTGAGGCCGAGCGGATTGGTCTCGAGGACGCTGGTGGTCGTGTCGATCGCCGCGATGACCGCGTCCTCGGCCGCCGCCTGCGCTGCGTTCGCGATCACGGCCGGATCGTTCTGGCTGCCATCGATGACCGGCGGCAGCGGGCACTGGTGCGTCGTCGGGTTGCAGTTGGAACCCGGCGGCGGCGGATCCGGCGGTGGTGCCGGCGGCGGCGCGGGAACGCCGGTGTAGGCGTAGACGAAGCGATCGATGCCGGTGACGCCGTGCTCGGATTTGATTGCGCGCGCCTGGCCGTCGTACGCGAACGTCGAGTAGCGCACTCCGTCGTACGCCTTGCCGGTCAGACCGCCCGGATAACTTCCGTTCTCGTAGAAATAGCTCACCGTCGTGGTCGGATCGCCGGCGACGCCGAGCCGCTTTGCGCTCGCCAGGCGGTGCAGGCCGGGGCCGAATGCGTTCGCCGTGTACGCATAGATGAAAGTTGCGCCGGCGGCATCGATCACCGCGGTCAACTGACCCGCGGTCCACCCGAGTTGCACGAAGCGGCCGGACGTGTGGGTGATGCGGCTCGGATAGTGATCCGCGGCGTAGGAGAAGGTCCAGCCGATGCCGTGCGGATTCTTGATCTGGAGCGGTTTGCCGCCGCCGTCGTATTTCTCGATCGCGTTGTCTTCGGTGTTGTGCGTGTAGGTGCCATCGCCGTTCTTGACGATGTAGGCGACCGGCGAGGGCTTGTCCTCGTTCCAGCGATTGGTCAGGCCGACGCGCAGGAACTTGATGCGACGCCCATCCGGACGCTGCGCGAAAATCACCGCATCGCTCGACTGCCATACCAGCGAATAGTCGAAGCTCGAGACCCAGTGCTTGCCGAACAGGCCGACGTATTTCCAGAAGTGGTTGTAGGTGCGGCGAAGCGTCAGCGGCATCTCGCCGGTGGATTCGAAATCGAGCTCGGGCTCGACCTTGTTGCCGGTCGACAGGACGATCGGATTGGCGGGGCTGGGATTCGATCCCTCGCCGCAGGGCCCATCGCCTGCGGAGGCATCGGTCACGTCCTCGTTCTCGCCGCGATTGCCGTTGAAGCGTCCGCCGCTTCCGTTTTCATGGCCGAAGTCGTCGAATCGGGGACGGGACCAGATGCCCACCAAGCCGTCCCCGTTGGGTGGCGCATGCCCGTGAACAGTGATTGTCTCCAACTCGGGCGGTGGCGGAGGGCCATTCACCGGAATCGTCGGAAGTTCGGGAATGGCGTTGTCCGCCCGGGCCTTCCTGAGCGGCGCGGTCGCGATCAACGCGATCAGAGCCAATGCACTGACACCGAGCAGACCCAAGCGATTCATTCGGCTTTCCGTATCTCATCGCGCCCGGATCGGCGCGAGGCCGACGCTAAGCGATACGGCACATCGCGCACCACACGATGTATACATGTACCTGTTTAGCCCTACTGCTACTTCACCTTTTTGGTCAAGACCGAAAGAAAGTCGAGCAAGGGCCCGTGATGCTGGCTCGGCAGGCGGCGTGCAATCTCCAGCAGGCGCTCTTCGAACAGCGTCGATGCGATCATCGCGGGCTCGATCGCAGGCGGTCCGTCGGCGGCTGACAAGCGCGCCGGTCCACGGCCCGTCGCGAGCCATTCGAACGCGACATCAGTGACTTGCGCGGCGCGCGCGAGGTTGGCTGCGTTCGGCAGGGTTCCGTCGGGATGCTCCCATTGAACCACCGCGCTGAGACAGACGCCGACGCGGCGCGCCAATTCCGCTTTCGTCAGTCCGGCGCGGGTTCGGGCCTGCCGCATGCGATTGGAGAAGAGCAGCGCCGGTGAAGGTGGGACAGCAGAATTGTCTTTCATCGAATGCTTCCACTTATGGCGATGAGCCGTGCTGTTCGAAGCGATCGCGCTCCTTGCGACCCATCCGCTGCGCGGGAAGAATTCAAACGGCAGGGATTCGATCCGTACTACGCAGAAGCAGGAGCAGGTCCGCCAAATGCGCGACATCGACGATCGGGAACGGCGGCCGGGCGACGCGCCGGCGCGCGGAAGGCTGCGAGCGGTAAGCCGTCAGCTGCCGGGGAAC
>DASUGM010000112.1:0-6940 GCA_036274055.1 Vicinamibacterales bacterium
GCGGAGGACGACCTGGTCTTCGGCGTGAGTTTGGCGGCGTGGGGCACGAAGAAGGTGCCGGCCAGGAGCATCGTGTGCACGTGACGCCGCTTTCTGCGCACCCGGCCACCCTGTTTGGGGCGCCTTGCGCGCTTCCGGAACTTCATGAGCCGCCTGTGTCTCTCTGCCCTCTTGTTTAACTGCCAAAAGCGATCCAAGAGCTAATAACAGGCAGAAGCACGAGAAGAGCGAGAGAAAAAACCCGAGAGAGTTCTTGAAAGACCGCTCTTGGCTTTTCCTCTTGATCTTCTCGGTCTTCTCCCTGTGTAGTCGCTCTTGGCAAGGGCATTCCACTCAGCCACTCAGCCAGCTAGACTCATCCCGCATGTCTGCCTCGATGCTCTGCCCTGACTGCGAAGAACTCCTCCACTACGCCTTTCACGACACCAGCGGCGTCGGCGCCTGGAAACTCGGCGGCGGCTTCGCGACGACACCGGACAGCGCGCACTACATCTGCTTCTACTGCGCCAAGGCCTGGAAGCAGCGGCTCGACGGACCGCTGACGCCGGACACGATCGGGGAGATCAATTTCTTTACGTGCAAAGCGCCGGACTGCGGCGCACGATTGACGGTCACGAAGGAGTCGGCGCTGGCGACCGAGATCGAATTAGCGTGCCCGGCGGGCCATCAGTTCCGGGTCAGCCGGGTCGACACGGGGGAGCTGACGCTGGTCTGAGCGCTGAGTCAAAAGCGCTTGCCAAGAGCAGATCCACAGGGAGAAGAATGAGAAAATCGAGAGAGGTTCTATTTCTTTGGAACAAAAGAACCTCTCATGTTTGTTCTCACTCTTCTCCCTGTGAATCCGCTCTTGGCCCGCGCCCCTCACTCATCTCGCGCCTGCGCTAGCTCAGCACCACTTCTTCGCCCTCGGTCCGACCCCCCTGCTCCGCCTGCCGCATCACCATGTCGCAGTACTGCCCCCGTGCGGCCATCAGTTCGTCGTGCGAGCCGCGCTCGATGACACGGCCGGCGTCCATCAGCAGGATCGTGTGCGCGCGCCGGATCGTCGATAGCCGGTGCGCGATCACGAAGGTCGTCCGTCCCGCGAGCAGCGCCGCCATCGACGCCTGGATCAGCTGCTCGCTCTCGGTATCGAGGTTGCTCGTCGCCTCGTCGAGAATGAGAATCTGCGGCCGGGCCAGGATCGCGCGCGCGATCGCCAGGCGCTGCTGCTGACCGCCGGACAGCTTGACGCCGCGCTCGCCGACGAACGTCTGGTACTTGTCCGGCAGCTTGTCGATGAACTCGTGGGCGTTGGCGCGCCGGGCGGCGTCCTCGACCTCGGCGTCGGTCGCGTCGTGCCGGCCGTAGGCGATGTTGTCGCGCGCCGATCCGTCGAAGAGGAACACGTCCTGTTGCACGATCGCGAGCAAATCGCGGTACGTCCGTAACCGGAAGTCGCGGATATCGACCCCGTTGAGCAGAATCCGCCCATGCGTCGGATCGTGAAAGCGCGCTACCAGGTCGGTCACCGTCGTCTTGCCGGCGCCGCTGCGGCCGACCAGCGCGACGACCGAGCCGCCGGGCACGACGACGCTGAAGTCGTCGACGACCGGCTGGTCGGTGCGGTACTCGAACGAGACGTACTCGAAACGGACCTCATCGACCACCGCCGGCGCGTCGATCGCGCCTGGCCGGTCGGGCTTGTCGTTGGCCATCGCCAGCACTTCGAAGACGCGCTCCATCGCCGCCAGCGATCGCTGCAGCTCCGAGAACGAGTTGACGATGTTCCACACCGGGTTGAGCAGCAGGAACATGTACCACTGGAACGCCATGATGTCGCCGATCGACGCGCGGCCCTGCACGGTGAGATAACCGCCGTACCAGAGGATGACGACGTTGACACCGGAGACCAGCAGTCCCCACGACGTCCACAGCACCAGCTCGCGCCGATGCGCGAACAACTCCTTGCGCAACACCGCGTGACGGCCGCGCATGTAGTCGAGCAGCTCGCGCAGTTCGCCGCCGAACGCGCGGACGACGCGAATGCCGGAGAACGTCTCGCCGACCCGGCCGTCGATCTCTTCGACGTCCTTGCGCACGACCCGATAGATCGGCCGAATCCGCCGCGACGACGCGAAGCTCATCGCCATCGCGCCGGGAATCACGGTCATCGCCATCAGTGCGAGCCGCCAGTTCAGCGTCATCAGGATGCCGATCGCGATCATCAACCGGATCACCGACAGCGCCGGCGACATCACCGCCATCTGCAGCAGCCCGGTCGTCGTGTCGACGTCGCCGGTCAGCCGCGACAGGATGCCGCCGGTCTTCATGTCGTAGAGCGTCTGCAGCGGCAATCGCAGCATGCGATGGAACAGCGACTTGCGCAGTGACAGCATCACCCGCGTGTTCAGGATCCGCTGGCGGTAGTCCTTGATGACGCCGAGCAGGCTCGAGAGCAGGATGACGGAAAGGAAGAACGCCCCGGCCAGATGCAGCTGCGTCAGCCGTGCCGCCGCGTCCAGGCTGGTGTTGAGCAGGACGCGATCGACCATGTACCGCATGAACAGCGGCTCGACCATCTGCAGGCCGGCGACCAGCAGCGCAAACAGGAATACCGCGACCACCTCGACCCGGTGCGGCCACAGCCATCTCAGGTATTCGCGCAGGTATTTGCGGCGCCTGAGACGCTTCGCAGGTTTGTCGGTCTGGTCCGGCTGGTCGCCCTTTTCGGGCTTGGCGGACGCGCCCGGCGCTTTTTCCTCGAGCAGCGCGTCGAGCCGCTGGTTGCGGTAATCGCCGACGAACGCGCGATACCGCGCACGAGACGACTTGGGCGGCGGCGCAGCCATGACTTGCACCTACTTATAGCAGGAGGCAGAATGCACCGCGTCTGTCCGTCTCAACCCGCCGAACCACTGATCTCAGGAGCCTCCCAGATGAGATTGAGAACCGTGTGTATCTTCCTGTTGAGCTTGATGCTGCCCGCCGTCGCCGGCGCCCAGGGCACCCGCTGGGGTGTCCAGGCGTCGTTCACGCCGACGTGGACCGGAAACGAGTCGTTCACGAAGTGGATCAATGACGGCTCGGCGACCCTCGAAGGCTCGGAGTGGAGCATCGGGTTCGCCCGCGGCACCATGAGCGGCGGCGACTGGGGCGTCAGCTACGTCCGTAAACCGTTCAAGGACGGCTCGACCTTCGTCGAACACGAAGAGGACTGCTTCAGCGGCAGCGGCGGCAGCGGCTGCTTCGTCACCGACGAAACCACGACGACGCGCGGCGTATATCTCCGCGGCGTCGAAGTGACCTTCTTCATCCCGGTGTACTCAAAGAGCCGGTTCCAGATCGGCATCAACGCCGGCGGCGGCGCCGGCTTCGTCGAAGGCAACGTCGACGTCGTCTCGACATTTTCCGGTGGCGGCCAGCCGACGAACACACAGACGTACACCGACGAGGCGAGCGAGGTCTTCTGGCCGGTGACGCCGCTGATCAAGGCCGAAGCGCAGGTAGCCATTGCCGTCGCGCCAGGACTGAAAATCAAAGTCGGCGGCGGATTGAATACGCCCGGCTACGCCTTCCGTATGGGCGCTGTCTATCTGTTCGGCGCCAAATAACCCGTCACCTTCCCGCCACCGTCGCGCGCAGGTCCGGCGCGCGACGGTGTTTCGTCGCCTGCTCGAACGCATACGCGTACTTGATCAGCCGCGCCTCACTCCAGGCCGGACCGATCCACGACATCCCGATGGGGAGACCCGCGACGTCGCCCGCGGGCACGGTGATGCTCGGATAACCAGCCACCGCCGCCGGCGTCGAGCTCGCGCCCATGAAGTGATCGCCGTTGATCAAGTCGGTCGTCCAGGCGGCGTTGAGCGTCAGCGCCACCAGCGCGTCGAGTGTGTGCGCGCGCATCGCCTTGTCGATGCCGTCCTCCCGCGCCAGGCGCTGGCTCTTCGCGAGGGCATCGCGATAGGCCTTGTCGGTGAGCGGGCCCTTCTTCTCGGACGCGATGAACAACTCCTGGCCGAAATGCGGCATCTCACGATCGCGATGCTGCTCGTTGAACGCGATGACGTCGGCAAGGGTCTTGACGGGCACGCCGGTGCGCGTCGCCAGGTACGCATTCAGGTCGGCCTTGAACTCGTACTGCAGCACCTCGAGCTCCGCGTCGTCGTAGCCGCCTGCCAGGTCGACTGGATCGACGACGACGGCGCCGAGGTCCTTCAGCGTTGCGACGGCGGCGTCAAAGACCCGATCCGCGGACGGGCTGTAGCCGGCGAAGCGGCCGCGCAGCACGCCAACGCGCGCGCCCTTGAGGCCGTTCGCGTCGAGCGCGGCGAGGTAGTCGCCGCGAGGCCGGCCTTCGCTCGCCTTCGTCGCCGCGTCGCGTGGATCGGCGCCGGCGATCGCGGCCAGCACCAGCGCCGCGTCCTTCACGGTGCGCGTCATCGGGCCGGCGGTGTCCTGACTGTGGGAGATCGGCACGATGCCGGCGCGGCTGACCAGGCCGACGGTCGGCTTGATGCCGACCAGGCCGTTGGCCGACGACGGGCACACGATCGAGCCGTCGGTTTCCGTGCCGATACCGACGGCGGCGAGATTCGCCGCGATCGACGCGCCCGTGCCCGAGCTCGATCCGCAGGCATTGCGATCGAGCGCGTACGGGTTTTTCACCAGGCCGCCGCGCGCGCTCCAGCCGCTCGCGGACTTCGTCGACCGGAAGTTCGCCCACTCGCTGAGATTCGCTTTGCCGAGCAGCACGGCGCCGGCGGCGCGCAGCCGTTCGACCACGAACGCGTCTCGGGCCGGAGCCGGTCCTTCCAGCGCCAGCGATCCGGCGGTGGTCATCATCCGATCGGCGGTATCGAGGTTGTCTTTGACGAGCACCGGAATCCCGTGCAGCGGCCCGCGCAGTTTGCCGTCGCGCCGCTCGCGGTCGAGCGCGTCGGCGATCGACAGCGCGTCAGGGTTGGTCTCGATGACGCTGCGCAGCGTCGGTCCCTTGCGATCGATGGCGTCGATGCGCTCGAGGTAGATCTCGGTCAGCCGCCGCGACGTCAGCTGCCCGTTGGTCATCGCCTGCTGCAGCTGGTCGACCGTCGCCTCTTCGATCGCCAGAGCGGGCGCGTTCGGCGCCGTCGCGGTCGGCGGCGTGTCGGAGCAGGCGGCGATGAAGAACAGGGCAAGTAGCGTCGAGAAACGGAGGCTGCGCATGGCCAACGATAACGGATCACCATGGGCAAGCGCGGTTCACGTATTTTCGAGCGCGCGTTTCAGCTGCGGCAGTTGCTGCGCGTAGGTCTGTGAACGTTTCAACCACAGCAGCGGCATCGCCAGCCAGCCGTAGATCCCGATCGGCCTGGCGCTTATCGTCAAGGTCACGCGGGTGCCGCCGCCTTCCGGATCGAAGCGGTATTCGACGCTCCCGAAGAACTCGGTTTCGCTGGTGCGATGCCGCCACAGCGAGGGCGGGTCGCAGGCCAGCACCGTCAGCTCCAACTTCTGGGTCACACCGGCGACGTCGAAGACGACGTCGATGACGCTGCCGGCGCGAATCGGTCCGGGCTCGCGCGGGGTCATCGTCCGCACGTACTGCCGCCAACGGGAGGCCTGGGAGAAGTCGATGAAGAAGTCGAACACCTGGCGCGGCGCGCGGGCAATGTGAATCGAGTGCTTCGCCATTTGCATGATGCGTCTACTCGTCTTCCTGAAAAATCTCTTCGATGCGCGCGCCGAACACGCGCGCGAGCTTGAACGCCAGCGGCAGGCTGGGATCGAAACGGCCGGTTTCGATGGCGATGATCGCCTGGCGGGAGACGCCGACGCGGCCGCCGAGTTCGGCCTGCGACCAACCGCGGGCGGCGCGCAATTCGCGAACGGTGTTCTTCATTGCGCGCGCTCGTAGTAACGCTTGACGCCGATGAACGCGACCAGCCAGAGGACGATCGAGAACACCCAGACGACGATCAGCTCCGGCGGGTCGATGAACCGCGCGCGCGCCAGCCAGTCGAGCGCGGAGATCACGACCAGCGTGCCGCCGAGCGAGATCGACGACGCGATCGAGTACAGGCGGCGCGTGAACTCGTCGCCGCACCGGATCGCGCCGACGACGACCCACATCCACGGCAGGATGCTGACGACGCCGACGACGACACCGGCCGCGCGTCCGAGGGGTGTGCCGGCGTGAATCAAGCGCAGGGCGAGCAGCGGTCCGGCGCCCAGGACGACCACCGAGCCGAACCAGCTGTAGAACATGCGGACGTTGCGGCGAAACAGGTCGTCGACGTTCATGGCGTGAATGTAAGGCACACATGACATCGGGTCAAGTGCACCTTACATCGCGGCCGGCTACAATCACGGGGTGATCCGCCAGTTTTTCGCGCGTCTCCGCGAGATCATGACCCTGCTCTACCGTCACCCGCCATGCGGTTGAGGACTGCCGCGTCCCCGGTCCGGGGATAAGTTGCTGTGGTAGCCCCGCTATTTGCGATTTGTAATTTGTAATTTGCGATTGTATTGGCGAGTTGGCTATTTGCTGATGGCTATTGGTTATTGGTTATTGGCGGTGGACTGAGCCCAGCCGCACTAACCCAATAGCCATCAGCAACCGCCAAATCGCCAACTACAATCGCAAATCGCAAATCGCAAATTACAAATCGCAACTCGCGCGCGGCGCGCACGGCGGTGGCGCGCGCGCTGCGGTGGGCCGAGCTCAGCCGCAATAACCAAATCGGCAATAGCAATCAGCAACCGCCGATCGCCAACTACAATCGCAAATTACAAATTGCAAATCGCAAATCGCGCGCGTCGCGCGCCTGGCGAGGGCGCGCGCGCTGCGGTGCGCTGAGCTCAGCCGCAATGACCAAATCGGCAATAGCAATAAGGACCCGGCAAATCGCCAGTGCAATTGCAAATTGCAATTTACAAATCGCAAATCGCGGAACAAAGGGACCGGGTCGCTTTT
>DASUGM010000113.1:0-7890 GCA_036274055.1 Vicinamibacterales bacterium
GCCGATCGCCGGCGTCGCGTCGCACCTCATCTGCACGTCGGCGGGGTCGGAACGCGCGGCGCCTGCGGAAGACCTCGTGGACTTCGCATCGATCGTGGCGCCATCGCTTCCGGCCGAGGCGGCGACGTCGCCGGCGGCCGCGATCGCCCGCGCGCGCGCGCTCGGCTCGCCCGTGGTCGTCGCCGGCTCGCTCTATCTCGCCGGTGAAGTGCGAAGCCGCGTAGTATCCTGAGACGCGCTACATGTTGCGCTGGATCTTCACGACCGTCGTCGTATTCGCCGCCGTCGCGATCGCCGCGGCGGACGCCGCCGCGCAAGACAACCCGCTTGGATCGTGCCGCCGTGAAACGCGCGTCCAGCGCGAAGGCCTGACTGTCGAAAAAATCGAGGGCCGGCCGGACGCGAACCGCTTCATTCTCACCGGCTCGGTCGCGATCATCTGCGACGACACCAGCCTGTTCGCGGACGAAGTCATCTACGAGACCGACACCAAGAAGATCTTCGCCAAGGGGTCGGTGACGTTCCGGCAACTGGACCTGCAGATCTTCGCTGACCGCGCCGACCTCGACGGCGCCACCAAACTCGGCACGTTCTTCAATGCCGCCGGATCGACGCGTCTGGGCGACATGCCCCAGCAGCGCAGCGCTTTCGGTACCCAGGAAGCCGACGTCATGTTCCGCGGCGAAACCATCGCCCGCACCGGTCCGCAGACCTACAAGATCACCAACGGGGGCTTCACCACCTGCGTACAGCCGACGCCGCGCTGGGAGATGTCCGGCACCAACGCGTCAATCACGCTCGACGAACGCGTGGTCATGAAAAACGTCGTGTTGCGGGTCAAGAACGTGCCGCTCGCCTACCTGCCGATCATTTACTACCCGATCAACAAGGAAGACCGCTCGACCGGTTTCCTGCTGCCGTCATGGGGCTCGACGACCTACCAGGGATTCCGGCTCAGCAACGCGTTCTTCTGGGCGATCGATCGCAGCCAGGACGCGACCTTCTTCCACGACTATTTTTCGAAAACCGGGATGGGCTACGGCGGTGAATATCGTTACGCCGCGGCGCCGGGGTCGACCGGCAGCGGCCAGGCCTATGTCGTCTCCGAAAAGGATCAATACGCCGACGACGGCGTGACGCTGACGCAGGCGGCGCACAAGGCCTACAAATTGTTCGGCAACACCAGCCACGCGCTGCCGCACGGGTTCCGCTTTCTCGCCAACGTCAACTACTTCAGCGACATCGCCACGCAACAGATCTACGAGCAGAACCTGACCTCGTTCTCGAACCGCGAGCGCAGCTTCGGCGCCACCGTCACCGGCGGCCTCGGCCGCTACCGCTTCAGCGGCACCTACGATCAGCGCGACATCTTCCAGGGCGTCGACGCCGCGACACGCAGCGGCCGGACGCCGGCGGTCAACATCGGTGTCGGCGAGAAGGCGTTGGGGCGCTCACGCGTTTACCTCGGCGGCAACGGCGAGGTCATTTATCTGGTGCGGCAGGACGATCTCTACGACCCGCTCACGAACCGCAGCCTGTGGCGGTTCGACGGCAAGCCGGAAGTGCGGGCGCCGCTGAGCAAGCTGCCGTATCTGACGCTGACCACGGCGGCGTCATGGCGGTTGACCCATTGGGGCGAGAGCATCGACCTCGCCACCGGCGAGCAGGTGCCGGTCGCGATCACGCGACAGTTGCTCGAGATGCGCGCCGACATGATCGGCCCGATCTTCGCGCGCATCTGGCAGCCCAACGGCGACTACGCCGAGCGCGTCAAGCACCTGATCGAGCCGGCATTTTCGATCGTCCGCACCAGCCCGTTTCGCCGCTACGACGAGGTCGTCAAGAATGACTACGGCGTCGATACCCTCGTCGGCGGCGTGACGACGCTGCGCTACGGACTGACCAACCGCATCCTGGTGCGCAAGCCGTCGCCGGCGCCGTTGCCGGGCGCCGCGCCGAATCCGAACGCGCCGCCGGGCGCGATTCGCGACATCCTGTCGATCGGGATCACGCAGAGCTGGTACACCGACGCGCTGGCGGCAGCGGTCGACCCCGAGTTCCAGTCGAATCTCAACGGCAGTTCCACCGGCGCCTCGCAGTTCTCACCCGTCCAGATTCAGGTGGTCAACCGGCCGACCGACGTCGTGACCAGCACGTTCCGCATGGAAATCGACGCCAAGGAAAAAGAGATCCGGACGGTCAGCGCCTCGAGCACCGTCGGCAGCCGGACCTTGCTGGTCACCGCGGGCTACTCGAAGCAGTTCGTCATCGCCGGACTGCCCGGCTTCGACGATCCGCGCAACGCCACCCACTACATCAACGCGGCGACGACGATCCGGGACCGCGCCAATCGCCTGTCCGGGACCTACGAATTCAATTACGACATCCTGCGCCGCGACTGGCTGCAGCAGCGCTTCATCACCAGCTACAACACGCAGTGCTGCGGCGTGTCGTTCGACTACCAGCAGCGCAACACCGCGTTCGGCGTGTCGCCGACCATCCACAGCTGGGCGATCGCGGTGACGCTGGCCGGCATCGGATCCTTTTCGAATTCGTTCGGGTCGTTTGCTGGGAGATAATAGCGGCCGTCAATGAAGGGCCTGATTCTGAGCGGGGGCAAGGGCACCCGTCTGCGTCCCATCACCCATACCAGCGCCAAGCAGCTCGTCCCGGTGGCCAACAAGCCGGTGCTGTATTACGGGCTCGAGGCGCTGGTCAGCGCCGGCATCACCGACATCGGCATTGTCGTCGGCGACACCCAGGCGGAAATTCGCGCCTCGGTCGGCGACGGCAGCGCCTTCGGCGCCAGGGTCACCTACATCGAGCAGGACGCGCCGCGCGGCCTCGCCCACGCGGTGCTGATCAGCGAGGACTTCATCAAGGGCGATCCCTTCGTGATGTACCTCGGCGACAACCTGCTCAATCGCGGCATCGGCCGCTTCGTCGAGGAGTTCGGCCGCGAGAAGCCGGCGGCGCAGATTCTGCTCGCGCGCGTCCCGGACCCGCAGATGTTCGGCGTCGCCGAGCTGTCCAACGGCCGGGTCGTGCGGCTGGTCGAAAAGCCGAAGGAACCGAAGAGCGACCTGGCGCTCGTCGGCGTCTACATGTTCAGCGCCGAGGTCTTTGCCTCGGTCAAGCGGATCAAGCCGAGCTTCCGCAACGAGCTCGAGATTACCGACGCGATTCAGGATCTGATCGATCGCGGCCTGGAGGTCCGCCCGCACATCGTCGAGGGCTGGTGGAAAGACACCGGCAAGCTCGAGGACATGCTCGAGGCCAACCGGCTGATTCTCGACACGATGGAGCGGAAAATCGACGGCACGATCGACGAGGCCTCGCGGATCGAGGGCAAGGTCGTGATTGCCGCCGGCGCGTCGGTCGAGCGCTCGGTGGTGCGCGGACCGGTGGTGATCGGCGCCGGCGCGAAGATCTCGGGCGCCTATGTCGGGCCGTTCACTTCGATCGGCGACAACGTCACGATTCGCGAAACCGAGATCGAGCACAGCATCGTTCTCGAGGGCGCGACCATCACCGACATCGCCAACCGCATCGAAGACAGCCTGATCGGCAAGAACGTCTCGATTTACCGGCTGCCGGTGCGCCCGTCCGCCTACAGATTCATGCTCGGCGACAACTCGGAAGTCGGCATCCGCTGGTAGCACGACGATGACGAACGTACTGGTCACCGGGGGCGCGGGGTTCATCGGTTCGAACTTCGTCAAGTGGGCGCACGCGCGGCACCCCGACTGGCACATCACCACGCTCGACAAGCTGACCTACGCGGGCCGTCTGGAAAACCTGCGCGACGTGATCGACAGCCCGCGGCACACGTTCGTCAAGGGCGACATCGCCGACGCCGCCGTCGCCGCGCCGCTGGTCCGGGACGCCGACGTGGTCGTGCACTTCGCCGCCGAGACGCACGTCGATCGGTCGCTCCAACACGCCGGCGACTTCATCACCACCGACGTCTTCGGAACGTTCGTGCTGCTCGAAGCCGCGCGTGACTCGAAGCGCCTGCGCCGCTTCATCCAGATCTCAACCGACGAAGTCTACGGCAGCGTGCCGACCGGGCACAGCCGTGAGACCGACGAACTCAAGCCCCGCAATCCGTACTCGGCGAGCAAGGCCGGCGCCGACCGGCTGGCCTACAGCTACTTCGCGACCTACGGCGTGCCCGTGGTGATTACCCGGGCCTCGAACAACTACGGCCCGAATCAGTTCCCGGAAAAAGTCATTCCGTTGTTCATCACCAACGCGATCGACGAGAAGCCGCTGCCGCTCTACGGCGACGGCTTGAACGTGCGCGACTGGCTGCACGTCGACGACCATTGCACCGGCATCGATCTGCTCATCGACCACGGCGTCAACGGCGAGGTCTACAACATCGGCGGCGGCAACGAGGTGAAGAACGTCGACCTGACCCACCGCATCCTCGCGCTGGCGGGCCGGCCGGTGTCGCTGATCACGCCGGTGGCGGATCGGCTCGGTCACGACCGGCGCTACGCACTCGATACCGGCAAACTGCGGCAACTCGGTTGGGCGCCGCAGATGCCCTTCGATCGCGGCCTCGCGGAGACCGTGGCGTGGTATCGCGCCAACGAGTGGTGGTGGCGGCCGATCAAAGAGCAGGACGCCGCGTACGCCGCGTACTACGCCGCGCAATACGGATCGCGGCCGCGCGCCTGACGCGATGGCGGGACCCACGATCGTCACCGGGGCGACCGGATTCGTCGGCCGCCATCTGCTCGACCGGCTCGCCGATCGAGCGCCGCTGGTCGCCTGGCACCGACCCGGCGGCACGCCTCCCGATCCGAACCGGCATCTCGACTGGCGCGCCGTCGATTTGCGCGACCGGGACGGGGTTGCGGCCGCGATTGCCGAGACCGAGCCGTCGCAGATCTTTCACGTCGCCGGCGCGCCGAGTGTCGATACGTCGTGGAAGAACGCGCTGCCGCATCTGCAGGCCAACGCGCTCGGCACCCACCATCTGCTCGAGGCGGTCCGGACGCATCACCATGAGTGTCGCGTCCTGGTGGTGTCGTCGGCGCAGATTTATCAGGTGAGCGACGAGCCGATCGCGGAAACGGCGCCGACGGTGCCACCGAATCCGTACGGCCTTTCCAAGCTCGCGGAAGATCAGCTCGCGCTGCGCGCCGCGACCGAGGACGGCCTCGACGTCGTCATCGCGCGGCCATTCAACCACATCGGGCCGGGACAAAGCGCGGCGTTCGCGGTGTCGAGCTTTGCACGCCAGATTGCTCGTAGCGAGGCCCAGCTGGCGCCGCCGGTGCTGCGGGTCGGCAACCTCGACGCCCGGCGCGACATCACCGACGTGCGCGATGTCGTCGATGCCTACGACCGGGTGATGACCAGGGGCACTGCCGGCCGCGCCTACAACATCTCCTCCGGCCGCGCCTGGCGCATCGGCGATTTGCTCGAGGAGTTGTGCCATCTGTCAACGATCGCAATTCGCGTCGAGATCGACCCGGAGAAGATGCGTCCGAACGACGTGCCGGTGGTGCAGGGCGATGCGACGCGCATCCGCGCCGAGCTCGGCTGGGTGCCGCAGATTCGCGTCGAGCAGACCCTGCACGACACGCTCGACTGGTGGCGGGCGGAGACGCGCGCCGGCCGCTGACCCGATGCCCGCCTTCTCGCAAGCGCGGCGCAAGACGGTGCACATCCTGGTTGGCGGCTTCGCCTTCCTGCTCCGCTATCTGACCTGGTGGCAGGCGGCGGCGCTGGCCGCGATCGCGGTCCTCAACAACCTGTTCGTCCTGCCGCGCGTCGCCGCGTCGGTGTTTCACGACGGCGATCGGCGCGGGCTCACCGAGTCCGGCATTGTCATCTACCCGATCGTCGTGCTGGCGATGATCCTCTGCTTTCCGTCACGGCCCGAGATCGTCGCCGCCGCGTGGGCGATCCTCGCCGCCGGCGACGGCTTCGCGACGCTGGTCGGCGCGCACCTGCGGACGGTGCCGTTGCCGTGGAATCGCGAGAAGTCGGTCGGCGGGCTGATCGCGTTCATCGTCTTTGGCAGCGTGGCTGGCGTCACCCTCGCGCTGTGGACGGTGACCGACGCGACCGCGGTGGCGCCGTGGTGGCCGCTCGCCGCGCCGATCGCGGCCGCGGTTGCCGCCGCCTTCGCCGAGACGGTGCCGCTGAAGCTCAACGACAACATCACCGTGCCGGCGATCGCCATCCTGGTGCTGGCGCCACTCGCCGCGATTGAACAGGCGCAGCTCGATGCCTGGTGGCCCGTCGTCGGCGCGCGGCTGCCACTAGCCGCCGGCGTCAACGCGGTTTTCGCGCTGCTCGGGTGGCTCGCCGGCACCGTGACGATCGCCGGCGCGATCGCCGGCTTTGTCATCGGCGTTGCTGTCTTCGCGGGGACCGGCTGGTCCGGCTGGATCATGCTGTTCGCGACGTTTCTCGCCGCGGCGCTCACCACGCGGATCGGCCAGCGGAAGAAGACGACGCTGGGCATCGCCGAAGGCCGCGGCGGCCGTCGCGGCGCCGGCAACGCCATCGCCAACACCGGGCTCGCGGCGTTCGCGGCGCTGATCTCGATCGGCGTCGTCGGCGCCGACCTCGCGCGGCTGGCAATGGTCGCCGCGCTGGTCACCGCCGCAAGCGACACCGTCGCCAGCGAAATCGGCAAGGCATTCGGCCGGACGACCTGGCTGGTGACGACGTTCCGCCGCGTCAGGCCTGGAACGTCGGGCGCGGTCTCACTCGAGGGCACAGCAGCCGGCGTGGTCGCTGCGCTATTGCTGGCATCGGTCGCGGTGTGGCTCGGCCTGATTCCGTCGTCGTCGATCGCGCTCGTCGCCGCCGCGGCGACGATCGCGGCGCTCGTCGAGGGCGCGCTCGGCGCGACGCTCGAAGCCCGCGGCACTCTCAATAACGACGCGCTGAACTTCGTCAACGCGCTGATTGGCGCCGGCCTCGCGGTCGCCGGCGCAGGTATGCTGGCGTAGCCGATGAAACGACTGGCGCTCTACCTCGAGTTTGGCCGGCCCTTCACGCTCATCGCGCCGGCACTCGGCGTGTTTTCCGGCGCGATCACGGCGATGGGCGCGCACCCGCGCGAAAGCTGGGGCTGGCAGATCCTCGAGCCCGCGGTGATCGGCGCGGTGATGGCGGCGGTGTTCAACGCCGGCAACAACGCGCTCAACCAGATCTACGACCTCGAGATCGATCGCGTGAACAAGGGCAAGCGGCCGCTGCCCAGCGGCCGGCTCACGATGACCGAGGCGTGGTGGTTCACCGTGATCACCTACGCCATCACGCTGGTGCTCGCGTGGATGGTTGCGCCCGGCGGCCGCCACGAGTGCTTCTGGCTCGTGGTCATCGCGATCGTCGCGACCTACATCTACTCGGTGCCTCCGCTGCGTACCAAGCAACGTGGCATCTGGGCCAACATCACCATCGCCGTGCCCCGCGGCGTGCTGCTGAAAGTCGTCGGCTGGTCGGCGGTGAAGACCATCATCGGCGTCGAGCCCTGGTACATCGGCACGATCTTCGGCCTGTTCCTGCTCGGCGCCTCTACGACCAAGGACTTTGCCGACATGGAGGGCGATCGGCGCGGCGGCTGCCGCACGCTGCCGATCATCTACGGCGTCCGCAAGGCGGCGTGGATGATCTCGCCGTCGTTCGTGCTGCCGTTCATCCTGATCAACGTGGGCGTGTTCGCTGGCGTGCTCACTGGCAACCCGACGCTGCTGCATGTGCTTGGCGTCGTCATGACGCTCTACGGGTCGTACGTCCTCTACTTGATGCTGAAGCGGCCCGAGGATCTCGCGGTCGAAGAGAACCACGTCTCCTGGGCGCACATGTATCGGATGATGTTCGTCGCGCAGATCGGGTTTGCGCTGGCGTACGTGCTCT
>DASUGM010000114.1:0-2642 GCA_036274055.1 Vicinamibacterales bacterium
CCCCCTCAGCGCAGCGCCGCCGCCCAGTGCTGGACGACCGTCACCGACCCGACGCCGGTGCGCTCAGGCTCGATGGCGAGAAATTTCTGCCGGTCCGGCATCGCATCGATCCAGACGACGCCCGGCGGCAGGCTCGCGATCTGCCGCGGCGTCCCCGCTCGCATCGTGCGCCGCTTCGAGCGCGTCGGCGATCTGCTTGGCGATCGCCAGCGCCTCAGGCACCGGCACCGGCCCGCGGGAAATGAGCTTCGACAGATCCTCGCCGTCGACCAGCTCCATGACCAGCGCCGCCTGCCCTGAGCCTGTCGAAGGGCCTTCGAGCCCGTAAATCTGCGCGATGTTCGGATGATTGAGCGCCGCCAGCGTCTGCGCTTCGCGGTTGAACCGCGCCAGCCGTTCCTGATCATTCGCAAACAGATCCGGCAGCACTTTGAGGGCGACGTCGCGATTCAGCTTGCTGTCGCGGGCGCGGTAGACCTGACCCATGCCGCCTTCGCCGAGACTGCTGGTGACGGAATAGGGGCCGACGCGCGCGCCGGGGAGGAGACTCATGCGCGAGCGGTTGTATCATGACCGGTCGCATGCCCGTATCCTCCGCACATTCGCGCGTGATCTACGACGCGCTCAAAGCCTGCGACATCAGGTTGCTTTCCGCGCTGCCGGAAACCTGGCTCGTGCACCTGATCCGCATGGCCGAGGACGATCCGGCGATGACGCTGGTGCGCCTCGCGAAAGAGGAGGAAGGCGTCGGCATCTCGGCGGGCGCGCATCTGGCCGGCGTCAAGTCGGCGATGCTGATGCAGAACCACGGCTTCCTCGCCTCGATCAACGGCATCGTCTCTGGCGCCCAGCTCTACCGGATTCCGCTGCTGATGCTCATCAGCCACCGCGGCGTGTTCGGCGAGCGCGACCCCTGGCAGACGGAAGGCGGCGGCGTCACCGAGCACGTCCTCGATGCGCTGCGCATTCCGCGGATCGATCTCGATCATCCCGATCACGTCGCGCGCCGGATCGCGAAGGCGCAGACGCTCGCCTACTCGTCGCTCCGCCCGGTCGCGCTGCTGCTCCACCGTGAGCTGATGTGGGAGGAGCCGGCATGACCCGCCTCGATGCGCTGAAAGCGATCTACCCGGCGCTCGAATCGCGCGTCGTGGTCACGATCATGGGCGCGGTCGCCGCTGAACTGCAGTCGATCGGACACCGGCCCAACTTCTTCTATCTTCAGCACGCGATGGGCCTCGCGTCGTCGCTCGGACTGGGCATCGCGTTGACGCGTCCGGAAAAACAGGTCATCGTCCTCGACGGCGACGGCTCGGTGCTGATGAACCTTGGCGGCTTGACTACGCTGGCCCGTTACCGGCCGAAGAACCTCGTCCACGTCGTCTTCGACAACGAGAGCCTGCTGTCGGTGGGCGGCTTCCCCACCGCGACCAGCACCGGCAGCGATCTGGCCGGCATTGCCGCGGCCGCGGGCGTGCCGCGCACCGGGACCGTGAACACGATCGATGCATTCACGGCAGCGTTCGCTGCCGCGCTCGACGCGCGCGACCTGACGACGCTAGTGGCGAAGGTCGACGCGGTCGGCCCGGCGGCCTTCGTCACCGATCTGGGACTCCTCGAAAACCGATTCGAATTTCAGCGATATCTCAAAGGAAACCGCTTGAGTAGTGAACAATGAGCGACGTCCTGGTACGACTTGTCAACGACCTCGTTGACGGCGCCCTCCGCGTCGTCGATCTCACGCAACCGCTGGGGCCAGCGACGCCGGTCATCGGGCTGCCGAAGATCTTCGCGGCGTCACCGGGCGTGACGATCGAGCCGATCTCGCGGTACGACGCCGGCGGACCGGCGTGGTACTGGAACACGATTCGTTTCGGCGAGCACACCGGCACGCACTTCGATGCGCCGGTGCACTGGATCTCCGGCAAGGATCTGCCCGACAACGCGACCGATTCGATTCCGGCGTGGCGCTTCGTCGGCCCGGCGTGCGTCATTGACGTCAGCCGCGAGGTCGAGAGCGATCCCGACTTTCTGCTCACGCCCGGGCGCATCGCCGACTGGGAAGCGGAAAACGGCCGGATTCCGCCGGCGTCCTGGGTGCTGCTTCGCACCGGCTGGAGTTCGCGGATCGGCGATCCGGCGGCGTTCCTCAATGTCGCCGACGACGGTCCACATACGCCGGGGTTCGATCCGGGCGCGTCACGGCTGCTGGCGCACGACCGCGACGTGCTTGGCGTCGGCGTCGAAACCATCGGCACCGACGCCGGCCAGGCCGGTTCCTTCGACCCGCCGTTTCCGAATCACCACATCATGCACGGCGCCGGAAAATTCGGGCTCGCAAGCCTGTGCAACCTCGATCAGCTGCCGCCGACCGGCGCGGTGGTGATCGCGGCGCCGCTGAAGATCGTCAACGGGTCAGGCAGTCCGGTCCGCGTCATCGCGATTACGGC
Source organism: Vicinamibacterales bacterium (assembly GCA_036274055.1). GTDB lineage: Bacteria > Acidobacteriota > Vicinamibacteria > Vicinamibacterales > SCN-69-37 > DASUGM01. The sequence continues at coordinate 2,451 of DASUGM010000114.1, forward strand.
TTAGCTGGCCAAAAGCGATTTACAGGGAGCAGGCCGAGAAGAGCAAGAGAAGAACCACTCCTGGTTTTCTCATTCTTCTCCTTGTGAGCCCGCTATTGAATCGCGCACGTGACTCAGCTCGCTCCTCAGCCGACCGCCGCGCCGGCGGCTCGAGAGATGAGGCTGCGCCCGGCCACGAGCAAATCACAGGGA
>DASUGM010000115.1:0-3534 GCA_036274055.1 Vicinamibacterales bacterium
CGTCAATAACATCGTCCTGGCAACGGCGACCAAGCAGCTGCGCGTCTCGGTTCAAGCCGCGGCGGCGGCGTTCACCCCACCGGTGGGTGGCGCGACGACGTGGGCGGCGGCCGACGTGTCGTGGAACGCCGCGACGTGGACCAACGCGACCGGCGTCGCCGGCACGTTGTCGAACGTGAGTTTCCAGCAGGTCTCGACGTGCGACGCCAACGCGGCGGCGTGCTCGACGACCGGTCTGGTCTTCACGCTCGCCGCCAACAGCGGCGTCCAGCGATCAGGCAGCCACACGCTGTCGGTGACCTGGAAGTTCGAGAGCATCGGTTCGTGAACACGAAGTGGATTGCCATCCTGTTGCTGGCGGCGGCGCCTCTTGTAGCCGCCGACCAGCAGTCAGGTCGGTTGTCGTTCAGTGCGACGCTCGAATCGATCCGCGTCACCGCGCGGCCCGACGACGTCATCACGCGGCAGTTCAAGCTCACGCTCGATCCGCAGCAGCCGCGCTCGACCTTTCACGCCAAAGTCGAAGATTTCTGGCGCAGTGAAGACGGCACGCAGTCGTTCTACGGCACCCCCGGGACGCTGCGCCGCTCATGCGCCAAATGGGTCGCGCTCAATCCTGTCGATGCGACCGTGTCGGCGACCGAAACATTGACCGTCCGCATCAGCATCACGGTGCCGCACGAGCTGCCATCCGGCGGCTACTGGTGCGCCCTCACGGTAGACGAAGTGCCCGATCCCCTGGTGGAAACCGCCGGTGTCGGCGTCCGCTTCCTCGCCTCGGTCTCGACCGGCATCTTCGTCTACGTCGGCGACGTCCGGCGCGAGGCCAGCATCCTGGATCTCAGCGTCTCCGCCGACTCGGCGTCGCTGCGCGTCCGTAACGATGGCAATACGCCGCTCGGCATCGAAGGCAAGCTCGAGTTCTTCAGCGGCGCCGCGACCTCGCCGACGGCAACGGTGACGCTGCCGCGGACCACGGTATTCACCGAGCCGTCGATCGAAGGCGCGATTGCGGTCAAGCTGCCCGCCGCCGTCGATCTACCTGCCGGCACCTATCGGCTCCGCGCCATCCTCGACTTTGGCGCCGACCACTACGTCGGCGCCGAGCGCGAAGTACTCGTCAGCCGTGGCGGCAGTGACTGAGTTCATTTGCTGGCTCGTGATTGCGTCGGCGCTACCCGCGGCCGTGGAAAAAGGAGGTCGGGTGGCCTTTATGCAGTCGGTGCATAAAGGCCACCCGACCTCGCAGGCGCCGCTGCGGACCTTTGTCATCGACAAGCCCGCCCCCGATCCCGTGGTTCCTGACGATGCCGGGCGGGCGTTGAGCGCCGCACCGCTGCTGCCGTCCGCCTTCGACCGTCTGCAGACGTCGGTCGGTCTTGGCTACGTGCAGGGCGCCGATTGGGGCGCGCAATGGCTGGCCAGTGGCGCCTACGGCGGCCGGCAAGTCGCCCTCGATACGCTCTTCACTCACGGTCGGGAGGGCACGCGGCTCGACCGCGGCACGTTCACTCTGGCGGATCCGGATGCCGGCTGGCGCATCGACGCCGGCGACGTGTTTTCCCTGCTCAGTGGCGCCAGCCGCGGCGCGCGTGCGACCTGGCGCGCGCGCGGCGATCGACGGCCATCGCTCGCCTGGTACGGATCGCGGCCAGGCGTGACGCCGCGGCCGTCGGTCGTCGCTTACCGCGATCAGATTCGCTTCGCCTCGCAGACCCTGCTCGACGCCGAGATCGCGTCCGACAAGTCGGCGCTGGCCGCGACCGAGTGGACATTCCCGCACTTCTCGTTCGCCGCCTCATGGCGCGACCAGCGCAGCCCGGTGCGCGCGATCGATCGCAGCCTTTTCGCCGAGGTGCCGGTCGCACGCGGATTCGCCGTCGGCGGCAGCGTGGTGCGTTCCGACGTCGCCGGCGAGCGCGGCACCTGGCGCTCGATCTTTCTACGCGTGCCCGTGTCGCGATGGATGCGCCTGACCTTCGAGCGGACCTTCTCCGAGTCGGCCAACATCACGCAGGCGCTCTCGGCCGTGTCGGCCAACGTCGCCGCCGGCCGCCTGCAGACCTTCTATCGCCAACATTGGGGCGAGACGACGATGAACCTGGCCGGCGTTCCGGAGTCAATCGAACGCCAGCAGATTCAGTCGATGGCGGCCTACAACGCCGGCACCCGGGTGCAGCTGACGCTGCAGATGGCCACCGGTTGGAGTCCCCACGGCGCCGCGCAGCACTGGGAAGAACTGCAGACGTCGGTGCGGCTGACCAATCACTCGACGCTGCAGGTGGTGACCGCGGTGCCCGACTTCGGCAATCCCGAACGGCTGCGCGCGCGGTTCGTTCAGCAGCTGCCGCGCGCGTTCGCCGTGGAAGCCGAGTTCGGCCGGCTGTCGGCCTTTCAATCGATTCCCGGCGAACTCGATCGCTCGCGCGGCCGCGTGATGGTCAGCCGCACCTTCGACATCGCGACGCCGTCGCGGGGCGGGCGCATCGACGGCTCCGTCGTTGATCATGCGGGCCGGCCGGTGGCTGGCGCGCGTGTCCTGCTCGGCGCCTATGCCGGCGTCAGCGACGCCGATGGCCACTACACATTCCTGCACCTGCCGCGCGGCACCTACGAACTGTCGCTCGACACCGCGTTTCTGCCGGCCGCGTTCGCCTGGGACGGCCGCCGCCAGACGCTCGTCGTCACGCCGACAAGCCGGTCGACGGCGAGTCTGCTGGTCGCGCCATTGAACGCGGTGCACGGACGCGTCTATGTGGACCGCAACAGCAACAAACAATTCGATACGGGCGAGGGCGTCGAAGGGATCGTCGTGCTTCTCGATGACCGTGCCGTCGCCACGTCAGCTGACGGCGCCTACAGTTTTTATAACGTGTGGCCGGGCGCGCACCTCGTGCACCTTGATACCGCGCGCCTGCCCGCGACCTTTCAACCCGCCGCGGGCGTCGAGCGGCCGATCACGCTCGGCGACGACGCGCCGGTCACCGGCGTGGAGTTTCCATTGACCGTGATCGGGAAGCCGATTCAGTGGCGCGGCATTGGCGGAGGCGGGCGAGAGTGACTTCCGCATCCGCGCGCGTCGTGTTCGTCGCCGTCGCGTTGGCGGTTGGCTTCGCCGTCCGCGACGTCGCGACGCAGGCAATTGAACGGGTCACGATCACGCTGCCGGCCGCGGTGAGTTTCGCGGTCACCAACGTCGGCAGTTCGACCGCAGGCATCTCATCGTCGCCGGGCCTGCAGTTCAGCGGCGCCGTACTCAAAATCAATCGCGGCGTGCGCGCCAGTGTCAAGGCCGACGGCGATTTCGTTCCGCCCAGCGGCACGGCGATTCCCGCGTCGCGCGTTTCCTGGACGACGTCCAACGTGGTCAACGGGGTCGCCTCGAACGGCACGCTCAGCAAGACGCTCTACACCCAGCTCTATCAGGGCAACGACAACGCGACGTCCGGCAGCGTCGACATCGCCTGGCAGCTCGCGGCGCCCGGCGTCCCGCTTCGTGCCGGCGCGCACGTGCTGACTCTGCGTTGGAAGCTC
>DASUGM010000116.1:0-8147 GCA_036274055.1 Vicinamibacterales bacterium
CGGCAAGCGCGACTACAAGGTGCTGCTCACCGAGAAGATCGGCGAGATCAAGGCGACGATCATCGAGCGCGACGGCAAGATCCTGATGGTGAAGGATTGCCCGATCCACGGCCACTTCGAGGACGTGATGGCGATCGACACCGCCTTCTTCAAGCACCTCGAAGACACGTTCCCGGGCTCGGACATCCGCGCCCACAACGACGAGAAGCTGCACAACCACGGCTCGTCGACGATCAAGTACGGCCGCGGCGCGGTGCTGACGGTCGACCTGACCAACCGCTGCAACATGATGTGCGACCCGTGCTTCATGGACGCCAACCAGGTCGGCTTCGTGCATGAGCTGGGCTGGGAGGAGATCAAGACCGTCCTCGACAACGCGATTTCGATCAAACCGAAGCGCCAGATGTCGGTGCAGTTCTCCGGCGGTGAGCCGACGCTGTCGCCGTACTTCCTCGACGCGGTGCGGTACGCCCGCAAGGTCGGCTACAACTCGGTGCAGGCGGCGACCAACGGCATCGAGTTCGCCAAGAGCCCGGACTTCGCGAAGGCGGCGGCGGAAGCCGGCCTTCGTTACGCGTATCTGCAGTTCGACGGCATCGGCAACGCCGCCAACTCGCATCGGCTCGTCGGCAACCTGTTCGACGTCAAGCTGCGCGCGATTGAGAACCTGTGGAAGTCCGGCGTCGACATCGTTCCGGTGACGACGATCGTCAACGGCGTCAATAACGAGCAGGTCGGGCGGATCATCCAGTTCGCGCTCGACAACCCGCGCAAGATTTCGTTCCTCTCGTTCCAGCCGGTGTCGTTCACCGGCCGCGACGAGGAGATCACCGACGAACGCCGCTCGGCGCAGCGCTACACGCTGTCGCACCTGGCGCATGACGTGAAGAACCAGACCGGCCTCGGCGAGCCGACCCGCGACTGGTTCCCGATCTCGTTCACGGCGACGTTCGGCGACTGGGCCGACCTCGTCCACGGCGCGGCCGCGGACTTCGGTCAGCTCTCGTGCGGGTGCCACCCGAACTGCGGCATCGGCATGGCCGTGATGATCGACAAGGAAACCAAGGAAGCAGTGCCGGTGACGGCGTTCCTCAAGGCCGATTCGATGGCCAAGGACGTCGCCAAGGTCAACGACGCCGCGCGCGGCCGGTTCCTCTCGGTGACGGGCATGGCGCTGGCGCTGATGAAGAACTACGACCCGTTCAAGGCGCCGACGCACTTCAAGCTCACCGACTTGATGAAGAAGTTCGACAAGACCTTCGGCGCCACCGGCAAGGACTACGGCAAGGTCACCGGCGAACGGACGATGGCGGACATCGAGAAGCGCCGCACCGACCGCTGGAACTTCCTGTTCATCGCCGGGATGTGGTTCCAGGACCTGTTCAACTACGACTTCCGCCGCACCGAGCGCTGCATCATTCCGTACGCGACGCAGGAGGGCGAGATCAGCTTCTGCGCCTACAACACCGGCATCGGCTGGCGGAACATCATCGAGAAGATGCACATGACGGCGACGCTCACCAAGTGGTACGAAGAGCACGGCCGGCACGAGATCTTCGCCGGCGGCAAGAAGGTCGCGCTCGACACGACCGCGCACACGCTGAAGCTCGACGCCGACTCGGTCAACAAGGGCAAGCAGACCGACCTCGACGAGGCGGGCATCGCCAAGACCGCGCGCGAAGAGAAGCTGCGCGCGCGCAAGGCGCAGCAGGAGCACCAGAAGATGGCCGAGCTCTACCGCCAGGTGGTGCTCAAGGAAGCCAAGCCGGAAGTGGCGACGGGCCTGCAGATTCAGGGGCTGGGTGCCAAGAAGAAAGACGACGTCGTTACGCACTGACGCATGTCAGGCCCTGGGCACTGGGCACTGGGCACTGGTGGGTTCTCTAGTTCGACGGGCCGGGTGAGCGATTGCTCATCCGGCCCGTGGTGTTTCCGCCCCGGCGCGAGCCAGCGCCCACTACGCCACCACCGCCCGGGCCGCGGCGGGCATATGTCGACGACTGCCGGGTATGCTCTGCGGCATGGCCCATCGAGCTGTCGTTGCCGTTGGCGTAACTGTCGTTCTCAGCGTTGGCGTCGGGTGCCGAACAACGCCTGAACCCGCCGCGCGGGACGCCGCGATCGATCACGATCTCCTCGACGTCACCATCCCGCAACTCCATCGTCTCTATGCCGACAAGAAGTACACGGTGACGCAGGTCGTACAGTGGCATCTCGATCGCATCGATCGCTACAACGGCGTTTACGGCGCAATCGAGACCGTGTTCAAGAGCAGCGCCCTGGCCGAAGCCGCGCGCGAGGACGCCGAGGCGGCAAGCGGCAGCGGCGTGCGTCCGCCGCTCTGGGGCGTGCCGATCGTGATCAAGGCGAACACCAGCATCAAGGATGAAGTGACGTCCGCCGGCTGGGAGGGATTCACGCGTCCCGGCCATGAGCTGATCGCGCCACGGGACGCGACCATCGTCGCGAAGCTCAAGACCGCCGGCGCGATCGTCGTCGGGCACACCAACATGCCCGACCTCGCCAACAGCGATACCAATCGCAGCAGCGCGTTCGGCCGCACCGGCAACGCCTACGACGTGCGATTTTCGCCGGGCGGATCGTCGGGCGGCACCGTCACCGCCGTGGCCGCGAACTTCGCCGTGCTCGGTAACGGCACCGACACCGGCAATTCGATTCGCATGCCGGCGGCCACCAGCGCGCTCGTCGGCGTGTTTCCGACGCGCGGTCTCGTCAGCATCGCCGGCATCGCCCCGCTCGACTGGCTCCTCGACAACACCGGCCCGATCGCGCGGACCGCGACCGACGCGGCGATCGCGTTGTCGGTGATGACCGGGGAAGATCCGCTCGATCCAAAGACGGTCGGATCGCCGGCAGGGGCGCAACGTCCGCCGTACGAGCCGCTGCTGAAGGCCGATGCGCTCACGGGCAAACGGTTCGGCGTGCCGGCGTTCATCCTCAACGGCGATGGCATCCCGTTTCACGGCATCCCGCCGGGTGTGCCTGAAACGGCGTTCGAGAAATTACGCACCGCCGCGAACATGCCGCTGCGCCAGGACACCCGCGAGCTGTTCATGAAGGCAGTCGCGGCGCTGCGTGCCGCCGGCGCCGAGGTCGTCATCGATGATGGTCTTCTGCCGGTGAGCTTCGCGAAACTCTCGAGCCGCGTGTCCACCTACGCCTACATGCAGGACGGCACCAACCGGTTTCTCGCCGCGTTCGGTCCAGCCGAATACCATTCGGCGGCCGAGTACCTCAAGGTGGTCGGCGCGCCGCTGTTCACCTCGTCGATTGGGACCGAGGACAATTTCCGGCATCTCGGCGGCGTGCGGATCGATCAGCGTCTGCTCGACCAGGATCCCGACGCCGAGCGCACGTATCACGCGCCGCGGCGCGCGATGCTGGCCGCGTATCTCGAGACGCTCGATCGTCTCAAGCTCGACGGCCTGGTCTATCCCGCGATTCAAATGCCGCCGCCGGACGAGACGATGGCGCAGGACAACCGCCTCAGCGAAGGCCCGCATTCGGCGACGAGCTGGGTCAACATGATCGGCGTGCCGGCGGTGGTGGTTCCCGCGGGGTTCTACGCGACCGGCCTGCCGTTCGGTCTGGAATTCTCGGCCCGCCCGTGGACCGACGGCGATCTGCTGTCCGTCGCCTACGCGTGGGAGCAGGCGACCCACATGCGGAAGCCGCCGACGCTGGTGGAACGCGGGCTGCTTGCGGTGACGCCGGCACGTGAGGGACGGAGGCGGTAACAAGAGCGAATCAACAGGGAGAAGAATGAGACGAGCAAGAGCAAGGCCACGAGGGAGTTCTTACTCTTCTGGAAGAACCTCTAGCGCTCTTCCTCTTTCTCTTTTCTCTTCTCATTCTTCTCCCTGTGAATCTGCTCCTAGCAAGTGCTTTTCAGTCAGTACGATCCCGCTACTTCCCGCCCGCGGTTGCCATCCGTGCCCCACCCAACGCGCCCTCGATCCAGTTCATGACGACGCGCACCCGTGCGGCCGCGGCGCCAGCGGCTTGTCCGGCGGGACGAAGCATTGCGAAACGGCCGGTCTTCGAATCGACGTCGTAGGTCATGCCGGTATCGGAGCGCAGGTTGTAGATGCCCTCGAATAATACCTGCGGTGGATTGCTGCGGAATTCCGGTTTGGTGGTGACTGCGGCCACCATGAAGCGTGTGTCATTGCGGTAGAAGATCTCGCGGCCGTCCGCCGACCAGCGCGGCTCCTCGCCGCCGGTCGTCGAGACCGGCGAGCGTCCCCCGGCGCCCGACAAATCGCGCACGTAGATTTCAAAGCGCGATCCCTCGTCTGACTGATACGCCAGCCATCGGCCGTCCGGTGAAATCGACGACGCGCTCTGCGAGCCCTGGCCGCCGATCAACAGCGTGTGCGGGCCTCCGGCGAGCGGTAATTGGCCGATGTCGACGTAGGACGTTTGTCGCAACGCGTATTCGGTGAGGTAGGCCATCTTCCCTGAGGGATCGACCGCGTCGAGGAAGCCGCGGGTCTTGACGACGCCGAGCGACTCGGGCTCCCTCGAGCCGTCCACCGGGCGGCGGCGCACCGTGGTTTCGTCGCCGGTCGACTTGATCGAGGCGTAGTAAATCCACCGGCCATCGCCGCTCCACACCGGGCTCGCGTTCTTCTGGTCGAAGGTGAGACGCGTGAAGGCTGTGCTGTGCGTGTCGTAAATCCACACGTCACCGGCGCCGCTGGAACCGACGAGCACGGCAATCCGCGCGCCGTCAGGCGACACCCGGATGTCGTTGTAGAGACCCGGCGGCAGCGCAATCGGCGAGATGGTGCCCTTGCGATCGGACCACACGATCTGCCGATCGGCGGTCGATGATCCGCCCGGGATATAGGCGAGTGTGCCATCGCCGGCGACGCTCACGTGGGCAACGCCGGTCGTGGTGTCCGTGGCCACCCCTTGGAGAACCGGCACCGCCGCGCCCGTCGTGACGAGCCGCTCGCTGTCGAATGGCGCCGCGTACAACGTGCCGCCTTTCGCGTAGAGCAGCGATCCGTTGGACAGCACGCGAACGAAACTCGCGCCCTCCATCACCGCGCGCCGTTCGCCAGTGGCGACGATCACCGCGTCGATGCGCGCGTCGTCGTAGTTGTCCGGGCTGGAGAGCTTCCCGACCGTGAACAGCACCGCTTTGCCGCCGGGCACGGCGGCGGGCCAGCGATGCGTCCGGTCGTCGGTTTTTGGATCGAGCGAGGTGAGCGCCCTGGGCGTGCCGCCGGACGCCGGCACGATGAAGAGTCCGCTCACGGCTTCTGGAGAAAACACGATCTCCTTGTCATTCAGCCAGATCAGGCCGCGCGAGTCGTTGACCTTGGCGACGCTGACGGGGGTGCCGTCGAGCGACATGCGCATCAGATCGGCGGCCCCGGCATAGGCGAGCCACTTGCCATCCGCGGAAAACACGGGGTCGGACGCGCCGTCGGTGCCGGGCAGTGCGCGTACTTCGGCGTCGTCGCGACGGCGCAGGTACAGCTTCGTGACGCCGTCTTCGGTCGCGACAAACACGATCTTGCTGCCATCTGGTGACACGGCGACGCCGGGGCGCGAGTCGAGGCGCAGCGTCGACTTGCCGGCCGGCATCACGTCGTACTTGATGATCGGCACGTTCGCCGCCGGCGTCACCTCACGCGGCCAGAAGATCGCCGCGCCGAGCGCCGCGAGCAGGACGCCGGCGGCGATCCAACCGGTGGCGCCAGAGCCGCCCGTTCGTGCGGTGCGCGGTGGCGCGCCACTCTCCGCGCCGTCCGCGAGCATCAGCCGCACGTCGCCGATGTCGCGAAGCCGCTGCTTCGGATCCTTCACGAGGCACCGCGTCAGCAGCCGTCGCACCACCGGCGGCGTCGGGGCGGGAAGCAGGCTCCAGTCCGGGTCGCGCGTGACGACTGCGGCGATCACGTCCGTGATCGTCTCGCCTGGAAACGGCGGTGTGCCGGTCAGCATCTCGAACCACACCGCGCCGAATGCCCAGATGTCCGCGCGCCGATCGACCGCGCGCCCCTTCGCCTGCTCGGGCGACATGTACGACGCCGTGCCGAGAATCACGCCCATCGCGGTCATGGCCGGCGACGTCATCGTCGCGCTGGCGCCGGAGGCAAGCGGACCTGCTCCGGTACCGTCCGGGCCGACGAGCTTCGCCAGTCCGAAGTCGAGCACTTTCACCGTGCCGTCGTCCTTGACCTTGATGTTGGCGGGCTTCAGATCGCGATGGACGATGCCCGCGTCGTGCGCGGCTTCGAGCGCGTCGGCGATTTGTCGGGCGATCGCGGTCGCATCTTTCGGCGGCATGGCGCCGTCGCGGGCGATCATGGTTGACAGGTCCGTGCCCTCGACCAGTTCCATCACCAGCGCCTGGCCGGACGCCGATTCCTCGATGCCGTGAATGTGCGCGATGTTCGGATGGTTCAGCGCCGCCAGCGTCTGCGCCTCGCGCGTGAACCGCGCGAGGCGTTCCGGATCCTTCGCGAACATCTCAGGCAGGACTTTGATGGCGACGTCGCGATTCAGCTTCGTATCACGTGCCCGATAGACCTCGCCCATTCCGCCCGCGCCGATCGGGGCGACGACATCGTAGGGACCGAGGCGGGTCCCGGAGCGTAGTGGCACGCGCGGGAGTGTAGCCTAACGGCCACAACGATGCGGCCGTCCGGCGACTACCTTCGCGTCTAATATCTAGAAGACCCCTATGACCCGCCGCCTCACGCTCGTCAGTCTCCTCCTTTCGCTCTTCGTCGTCTCCCTGCCGGCAAGACAGGCAGCCAAGCCGTACTTCCCCCCGGCGGGGAAGTGGGAGGCGCGCGACGGCGCGGCGATTGGATATGACAAAGCCACACTCGACGAGGCGATCGCCTTGGCGATCAAGAACCAGAATCCCAACGACAAAGACCTCGCGATCGACACGCCGCGGGTGTTTGCCAATGAGGCGCCGTACAACAACCTGATCGGACCGACGCAGGTGCGCGCCGGCTCGAACGGCGTGATCATCCGCAAGGGCTACGTCGCCGCGCAGTGGGGCGACGTCGATCGCGCCGACATGACCTACAGCGTCACCAAGACGTTCCTGTCGACCGTGGTCGGCGAGGCCGTCGAGGCGGGGAAGATCAAGTCGGTCGACGATCTCGTGGCGCCCTACATGCCGACGGGCGTGGACCTCTTCAGTTCGGCGCACAACGCGAAGATCACCTGGAACCATCTGCTGCGACAGACCAGCGACTGGTCCGGCGAACTCTGGACCAAGCCGGACTGGGCCGATCGCCCGCCCCGCAATCAGACGCCCGAGCAGTGGAAACAGCGCGAGCTGATCGAGCCGGGCACGCGCCACGAGTACAACGACGTCCGCGTCAACGTGCTGTCGCTGGCGACGCTTTACGTCCTGAAAGAGCCGCTTCCCGACGTCCTCAAGAAGACGATCATGGACCCGATCGGGGCGTCGAGCAGCTGGCACTGGGAGCCGTACGAAAACGCCTACGTGACGATTGACGGCAAGAAGATGCCGTCGGTCCCCGGCGGCGGGCATCACGGCGGCGGCATGTTCATCAACGCCTGGGACATGGCGCGTTTCGGTTATCTGTTTCTGCACAACGGCAACTGGAACGGCACGCAACTCGTGCAGCCATCCTGGATCAAGATGGCGAAGACGCCGACGGTGACGCGCGACGGTTCCGGCGCAAACTACGGCTTCATGAACTGGTATCTGAACGATCCGGCGACCCGGCCTGACGGCTCGAAACCGAATCCGATGTATCCATCCGTGCCGCGCTCGGTCGTCGCGTTTCAGGGCAACGGCTCGAATCTGATCTACATCGACTGGGTCAACGACCTGGTCGTGGTCGTGCGCTGGATTTCACGCGGCAGCGACGAGTTTTTCGGCAAGGTCGTCGCGTCGCTTCGCTAGCGTCGCTCGCGTCGCCGCGAGGCGAGCTCGATTGGCAATTTGTAATTTGCAATTTGCGATTGCATTGGCAATTGGGAGATTGTGCAATCGCTACTGTTGATTTGGCGATTGGCGGCCAATCCCGCATTCGTGCAATAGCGACAGCCCAATCGCGCCATCGGAAATGCCATTGCAAATCGCAAATTACAAATCGCCAATCGCGCGGCGGCTCGCGTCG
>DASUGM010000117.1:0-8587 GCA_036274055.1 Vicinamibacterales bacterium
CCCGTCCCCCTCTATTACTCCGACCCGGCGATGAGCACGTTTGAGGCGACGGTCGTGGCGTGTGAGGAGCGTGACGGCAAGCCGCACGTCGTCCTCGATCGCACGGCGTTCTATCCGACCTCCGGCGGACAGCCGTTCGACACCGGGCGGCTCGGCTCAGTTCGCGTCCTCGACGTCGTCGAGCAGGACGACGGGACCATCGCGCACGTGACCTCGGCGCCGATCGCGCCCGGCACCGTCGTGCACGGCGACATCGACTGGGCGCGGCGTTTCGACCACATGCAGCAGCACACCGGCCAGCACATGCTCTCGGCCGCGTTCGATCAGCTGCAGCGGGTGCGCACCGTCAGCTTCCACCTCGGTGCCGAGTCGTCGACGATCGATTTGGCGCGCGAAGTCACGGCGGCCGAAATCGCCGCCGCCGAGGCCGAATGCAATCGCATCGTGTTCGAGGATCGCCCGATCTCGATCCGGTTCGTCTCCGAGGAAGAAGCGAAGACGTTGCCGCTCCGGAAGGAGTCGCTCCGGCCGGGCCGGCTCCGGCTGATCGAGATTGCCGATTTCGATCTCTCGGCGTGTGGCGGCACGCATGTGGCCCGAACCGGTCAGGTCGGCATGGTCGCGGTCGCCGGCTGGGAGCGGTTCAAGGGCGGATCGCGCGTCTCGTTCGTCTGCGGCGGGCGGGCATTGCGATCGCATGCGGCCCTGCGCGACATCGTCGCCGGGGCGACGCGGACGCTGTCGGTGGCCGCGGCGGAGATCGCGCCGACGCTGGAGCGGCTGCAGGCCGAGGTACGCGAGGCCGCGCGGACCGTCAAACGGTTGGAAGGCGAGCTGGCGGTGCACCAGGCGGCCGATTTTCGCGCCGGCGCGGAAACCATCGGGGCCTGTCGCGGCGTCTTAAAGGTCATCGCCGGCCGCGACGCGGCCGCCCTCAAGACGATCGCCCAGGCAATTGTGAGCGAACCCGGTTTTGTGGTTGTGTTGGTCGGAGACGGGCAACCCGCGCCGGTCGTGATCGCGCGATCCGCGGATGTCTCGCTTGATGCGGGCGCGTGGATGAAGGGCGCGACGGCCACGCTCGGTGGGCGCGGCGGCGGACGGCCCGACGCCGCACAAGGCGGTGTCGCAGCCGCGCCGGAAGCGGTGGTGGAGTATGCACGACAGACGCTTGCTGACGCCTCGAGATAGGACCGTCCGAAGTTCGGCCGGCCTGGCCAGATTTCGCTGAGATACAATCCCGGCTCCCGTGTTCGACGCCCTCTTTCGCGCTCTCTTCAAGTACGAGCGGCTCGTCTTCGAGCAGGGCGACTTTGTACTGGGCGCCTCGCGCTCGATGTGGCTGACCGCGACGATCGTCGCGGCGCTGGCGCTCTTCGCGGTCTGGACCTACCGGCAACTGGCGGCGGTCACCGGCCGCGATCGGATCGTGCTGATCACGACCCGCACCGCGCTCTTCCTGCTCGCGCTGTTCGCGCTGCTCCGGCCGACGCTCCTGCTCAAGGTCGCGGTGCCGCAACAGAATTTCGTGGCCATCCTGCTCGACGATTCGAGCAGCATGCGCGTCGCCGATGAGAACGGCGGCCCGCGCCGCGCCTTCGTCGAAGATCAACTCGGCCGTCCCGACGGTCCGCTGCTGACCGCGCTCGGCAAGCGCTTCGTGCCCCGCGTGTTCCGATTCTCGACCTCCGCCGAGCGGCTGCAGTCGACCGCCGACCTCACCTTCGCGGGTACCGGCACGCGCATGGGCGACGCGCTCAATCGCGTCCGCGACGAGCTCAGCGGCCTGCCGGTCGCCGGCGTGGTCCTGGTCAGCGACGGCGCCGACAACGCCGAGACGCCGATGGACGAAGCGATCGCCGGCCTCAAGGCGCAGGGGATGCCGGTGTTCGCCGTCGGCGTCGGCAAGGAGCGGCTGACGCGAGACGTCGAGGTCACGCGGGTTGAAACACCGCGGCGCACGCTCAAGGGCACGTCGCTCGTGCTCGATGTCGTCGTCACGCAGACCGGCTATCGCGGCACCAAGCTGCCGCTGATCGTCGAAGAGGGCGGCAGAATCATCAGCCAGCAGGACCTGACCCTGGCCGGCGACGGCGAGGCGCAAACGGTGAAGGTGCGCTTCAAGGCCGGCGACGTCGGGCCGCGCGTGTTCCGCTTCCGCGTGCCGGTGCAGGGCGCCGAGGAAGTCACGCAGAACAATCAGCGCGACGTCCTCATCGACGTCTACAACCGCCGCGAGAAGATTCTCTACCTCGAGGGCGAACCGCGGCCCGAACCCAAGTTCGTCCGTCAGGCGACCGATCTCGACGACAACCTGCAGGTCGTGCTGTTGCAGCGGACCGCGCAGGCCACGGTCAGCGCGCCCGACAAGTTCCTGCGCCTGGGCGTCGACAACGGCGAGGAACTCGTCAACGGCTTCCCGATGACGCGCGAGGAGCTGTTCCAGTACCGGTCGATCATTCTCGGCAGCGTCGAAGCCGCCGCCTTCACGCCCGAGCAGCAGCGCATGCTGGAAGATTTCGTCGACGTCCGCGGCGGCAGCCTGCTCGCGCTCGGCGGCGCCTTCTCCTTCGCCGAAGGCGGCTGGGGCGGCACGCCGTTGTCCGACGCGTTGCCGGTGGTGATCGAGCGCGGCACGATGAAGCCGACGTATCCGCCGATCGAGTTGATCGTCCGGCCGACGCGCGCCGGCCAGGGCCACGCGGCGACGCAGATCACGGACAAGGACGACGAAGCGGCGGCCAAATGGCGCGAGTTGCCGCCCCTGTCGTCGGTCAACTCGCTGCGCGAGCTCAAGCCCGGCGCGACCGTGCTGCTGAGCGGGCTCGACGAAAAGGGCCGCGAACAGATCGTGCTCGCCTACCAGCGCTACGGCAAGGGCAAGACGCTGGTGCTGCAGCCGCAGGACACGTGGATCTGGCGGATGCACGCGAAGATGGATGTCGAGGACAAGACGCATCACATGTTCTGGCAGCGGCTGGCGCGCTGGCTGACCGACGGCGTGCCCGATCGCGTGATGGTGTCGGCGACGCCGGATCACGTGCAGAAGGGCGAGCCGATTACGCTCACCGCCGAGGTCGTCGATCCCGAGTATCGCGGTGTCAACGACGGCCGGATCAGCGCGCACATCACGGCGCCCTCGGGCAAGGTCGAGACCGTCGTCATGGACTGGACGGTGGAACACGACGGCGAGTATCGCGGCCGCTTCACGCCGACCGAGGATGGCGTCCACAAGGTCGCGGTGGATGGCGCGGCCAAGGACGGCAAGGACGTCGGACGCGGCACCGCCAACGTCCGCGTCGCCCCGAGCGACGCCGAGTACTTCGACGCCGCGATGCGCGCACCGCTGCTGCGCCGCATCGCCGAGGAAACCGAAGGCCGTTTTTTCAAGGCCGCGGAGACCGCATCGCTGGTCGATGCGATTACCTACAGCGGCAAAGGCATCACCGTCGTCGACGAACGCGAGTTGTGGGACATGCCGATCATGCTGGCGATGTTTCTGGCGCTGATGGGCGGAGAATGGATGTACCGGCGGTCACGCGGGTTGGCGTAGGGAGAATGTATGAGACGGCTCAAGTTCGGCCTGATCGTCGCAGTGCTCCTCGTCGTGGTGGCAGGCGCTGTGCCGTTCGCGCAGCGCGGCGGCTACAGCAACATGTCCTACAGCGGCAACGTCCGCTACGACGGCAGGTTCACCTTCGTCCGGATGAGCTATCCCTGGGGCCGGGGTCGCGGCGCGCCATGGGCGCATGACTACCCGCGCGGCGAAGAGCACTTCCTCAAGATCTTCAGCGAGCTGACCAACGTCCAGGCGCACCTCACCGAGAGCAGCGTCATGACGTTCAGCGATCCGGAGCTGTTCAAGTTCCCGATCGCCTACATGGCCGAGCCCGGCTACTGGTATCTCTCTACCGAACAGGAAGTGAAGAATCTGCGCTCGTACCTGCTCAAGGGCGGGTTTCTGATTTTCGACGACTTCCGCGGCGGCGGCGAGTGGGCGAACCTCGACTTGCAGATGAGCCGGGCGTTTCCTGAGGGCCGGTGGATCGACATCGACGCCAATCATCCGATCTTCCATTCGTTCTTCGAGATCAACTCGCTCGACATCATCCCGCAGGCCTACGACGCCGGCCGGCCGATTTTCCGCGGCCTGTTCGTCGACAACGATCCGAACAAGCGGATGATGGCGATCGCCGGCTTCAACAGCGACATGTCGGAGTTCTGGGAATGGTCGGACACCGGCTACGCGCCGATCGAGGCCAACAACGAAGCCTACAAGCTCGGGATCAACTTGTTCATGTACGGGATAACGCACTAAGGGCTCATGACTCAGGGCTCACGGCTCAGCGTCCGCTGAGTTCCGAGCCGTGAGCCGTGAGCCCTGAGCCAACAGCGAGGAATCGTGACTACACCGACCACTGAGAAAATCGTCACCATGGATTCGCCTGAGGACATTGCTCTCGCGGATCGAATGAACGCCGGCCGCAAGAAGATCGAAGCCGAGCTCGCCAAGCTGATCGTCGGTCAGCAGGACATCATCAATCAGGTGCTGCTGACGCTGTTCGTCGGCGGCAACAGTCTGATCGTCGGCGTGCCCGGCCTCGCCAAGACGTTGCTGGTGCGAACGCTGGCGCAGGTCCTCGATCTCAAGTTCAACCGCATCCAGTTCACACCGGACCTGATGCCGTCGGACATCACCGGCACCGACATCATCAACGAAGACGCCAACGGCCGCCGGCAGATGACCTTCGCGCCCGGCCCGATCTTCGCCAACATCGTCCTCGCCGACGAAATCAACCGCACGCCGCCGAAGACGCAGGCGGCGCTGCTCGAAGCGATGCAGGAGCATCGCGTCACCATCCAGGGGCGCACCTACGTCCTCGAAGAGCCGTTTTTCGTCTTCGCGACGCAGAACCCGATCGAGCTCGAAGGCACCTATCCGCTGCCCGAAGCGCAGCTCGACCGGTTCATGTTCCACATCGTCATCGAGCATCCGCCGGAAGACGAAGAATTCGACGTCGTCCGGACGACGACGGCGATTCTGGATCCGAAGTTCGAGCGTCCGGTCACCGGACCGGATCTGATCGCGTTCCAGAAGCTCGTGCGCCGCGTGCCGGTGGCCGAGCCGGTGATGCGCTACGCGCTTCGGCTGGTGCGGACGAGCCGCCCGAAAGGGCCGGAGAGCGCTCCGGAATTGGTCAAGAAATACGTCGCGTTCGGCGCCTCGGTTCGCGCGGCGCAGTACCTGATTCTCGGCGCCAAGGCCAAGGCGCTCACCGAAGGCCGGTATCACGTCAGTTTCGAGGACATCAAAGCGCTCGCGCACCCGGTCCTGCGTCATCGCGTGCTGACCAACTTCCGCGCCGAGTCGGAAGGCGTCACCTCGGATGCGCTCATTGACGAGTTGCTGAAGACCGTCCCGTTGCCCAAAAGCGGCATGTGATTAGGCCCTTGGCGCTAGGCCCTAGGCCCTGGGAGGTTCTCAGCTCTCAGTGCGTCGCTAGGGCCTGACGCCCAGGGCCCTGGGCCTGATCTATGGAAACGCATCTGGTTCCCGGCGCGCGCTTCGTCGATCCGAAAGTGCTCGCGCGGATCAAGGATCTCGAGCTGCTGGCGCGCTGGGTCGTCGACGGCCTGATCAACGGCCTGCACCGCGCGCCGCACTTTGGCGCCTCGATCGATTTCGCCGAGCACCGCGGCTACGTCGCCGGCGACGACATCCGCCGCGTCGACTGGAAGCTCTACGCGCGCACCGATCGCTACTTCGTCAAACAGTACGAAGCCGACACCAACTCCAATTTCTGCGCGCTGGTCGACTGCTCGAAGTCGATGGGCTTCGCCAGCCAGGGCGTCTCGAAGCTCGACTACGCGAAGTTCATGATTGCCTGCCTCGCCTACCTGTCACAGCGGCAGCGCGACCGCGTCGGCATCATCACCTTCGACGAGGACGTCCTGACGCACGTGCCGCCGTCGGCGAAGCACTTCAACGTGCTGCTGCACACGCTCGATCGCGCCAAACCGGAAAAGCCCGGGCGGCTGCTCGCCAATCTGACCAAGCTGGCCGAGCACTTCAGGCGCCGCAGCATCATCGCGCTGGTCTCGGATTTCTACGAAAATCCGGAAGACCTGCTCGAGGCGGTCAAGCCCTACAGCCATCTCGGCAACGATTTGATCATGTTTCACGTGCTCGATCCGGCCGAGATCGACTTTCCCTACAACGACCCGTCGCGATTCATGGACGTCGAGAGCGGCGAGGAAGTCCCGGTGGTGCCAGAAGTGTTTGCGGCGCAGTACCGGAAGATGATTCAGGAGCACATCGAGACGCTGCGCACCAAGTGCTCGGAGTCACGAATCGACTACGTCCTGTTGAACACCGCGAAGCCGCTCGACGAGGCGCTGTTCAGCTATCTCGGCAATCGCGAGCGGCTGATGCGGGTCCGGTAAGCCATGGCGTTTCTCGCCCCCCTGTTCTTGATCGGCGCCGCGGCGATCGCGGTGCCGATCATCGTTCATCTCATCCAGCGCGAGCGCAAGGACGTCATCGAGTTTCCATCGCTGATGTTCATCCGGCGGATTCCATATCAGTCGGTCGAGCGCCGCAGGATTCACAACTGGTGGCTGCTGCTGCTCCGTGCCGGCGCGATGCTGCTGCTGGTTGCCGCGTTCGCCCGGCCGTTCCTGAAACAGGATCCGGTCAAGGCCGCGGCCGCGACCAGCGGCGCGCGCGAGGTCGTCATCCTGCTCGATCGATCCGCGAGCATGGGCTACGGCGACCACTGGACGCGCGCCCAGGCCGAAGCTCACAAGATTGTCGCCGGGCTCGGCGGCGACGATCAGGGAACGCTCGTGCTGTTCGACGACGGCCCCGAAGAGACGGTGCGCGCGACCTCGAATCGCGGCCTCCTCGACGCCGCCATCGACAACGCCAAGGTGACCTCGGGCTCGACGCGGTACGCGTCGGCGCTCCGCCTCGCGCAAAGCATGCTGACGCGCTCGTCGCTGCCGCGAAAAGAAGCGGTGCTGATTTCCGACTTCCAGAAGTCGGGCTGGCAGCGGCAGGAGGAAATCCATCTGCCGGAGGGCGCGACGATCACGCCGATCACGGTCAACGACATCGAGACCAGCGACGTCGCCGTGACCTCGGTCGCGATCGTGCGCGCGGCGTTCCAGAACGAAGAGCGCGTCACGCTCACCGCCGGCATCACCAATCGCGGCGGCACGCCGATCGCCAACGTCCCGGTCAAGCTCGAGATCGACGGCCGCGTGGTCGGCACGCCCAACGTCAGCGTCGGACCGAATGCGTCGGGCTCGGTCACGTTCGACACGCTCACGGTGTCCGAGTCGCACATGCGCGCCACCGTCACTGCGGCGACCACCGACAAGCTCGCCGCCGACAACGCGTTTCATTTCGTGCTGTCGCCGAGCCGCCCGATTTCGGTGCTGCTCGTCCAGGGCGAGGGCGCCGGCTCCGACTCGAGTCTCTATCTGACCACCGCGCTCGACGTCGGCAAGGCGCCGCCGTTCAAGACGGAAGTCGTGCCGGTGTCGCGCGTCGCCCCAGCGAGTTTCGAGCAGCGATCGGTCGTGATCCTCAACGACTCGGGCGCGCTCTCGACCCCGGCGGCGGAGCGGCTGGCCGCGTTCGTCAAAGCGGGCGGCGGATTGTTCATCATCCTTGGCGAGCACAATCCGCTCGGCAACGACACGCTGCTGCTGCCGGGCGCGCTCGGCGCCCCGGTCGATCGCGCCGGTCTGCGGGGCGGCACGCTGGGCTATCTCGACTACAGCCACAAAGTCTTCGAGCCGTTCAAGGACCCGCGCAACGGCAACTTCACCAACGTGCACTTCTTCAAGTACCGGGCGCTGACGCCGACGGCGACCGACCGCGTGCTCGCGCGCTTCGACGACGGCGCCGCGGCGGTCACGGAGCGCCGGGTCGGCGACGGGCGAGTGGTCGCGTTCTCGTCGACGCTCGAGGCGCAGCGCTGGAATGACTTCACCAACCGCGCGATCTTCGTGCCGCTGCTGCACGAGATGGTGAAATACCTCGCGCAGTACGAGCAGCCCGAGGCTTGGTACACCGTCGGGCGGCTGCTCGACATCTCGCAGCCAATCGGGGCGATCGTGCGCGAAGGTCGCACGGGCGCCGCCGACAGCATCAAGGGCGCGACCGGCATCGTCGTCTCGCCATCGGGCGATCAGTCGACGCTCGGCGCCGGCGGCGCGCCGTCGATCGAACTGGCCGAGCAGGGCTTCTACTCGGTGCGGCTGCAGAGCGCGGTCGACCGCAAGCCGTTCGCGGTCGCGGTCAATCTCGACGGCGCCGAATCCGACCTCTCGCCGCTCTCGCCGGCCGATTTTCTCGGCTCGGTGACCGGTCGCGCGGCGGTGACCGCGACCGGTCAGTCACTCGAGCGTCCCGACCTGACGCCCGAGGACATCGAGAAAAAGCAGTCGATCTGGTGGTTCCTGCTGGTTGCCGGCATCGCGATGCTGCTGGCCGAGTCCGTGCTGGCGAATCGGCTGTCGCGGCGGCTGCAGCGCGCGTAGAGGTCGGGTGGCCTTTATGCAGCAGCTGCATAAAGGC
>DASUGM010000118.1:0-11750 GCA_036274055.1 Vicinamibacterales bacterium
ACCCCGCGCGAACGTCTCGCCGGCGGCACTGAACTTCGTCAATTGGTGCTCGGCGTTGCCGGCCGCGTAGCGGAAGAAGTAATCCAGATCGCGAATCTCGAGTTCGCCGTCGTCGTATCCAATCGCCAGACGCTTGTCGCCGGGCAGAAACAGGACGCGGCTCGCTCCCACCGGACGCGATGCAATCGTCGCCAGGAGCTGGCGATCGGCGACGTCCCAAAGTCGGATGGCTCCGTCGCGACTCGCGACCGCCAGCAGCCGGCTGTCCGCGGAAAAATCCAGACTGGGTACGAGCGCCGTTTGGCCTTTGAGCGAGGTCACCGGTGCGCCGGTCGCCGTGTCGAACACGTCCACAGCGCCGAGGAACGTGCCCACAGCCAGCCACCGGCGATCCGGCGACAGCGTCACGGAGTACGGAGCTGATGTGGACGTGAACCGGCGAACCTCCTGGCCGCTGCCGACCTCACGCATCAGTACCGTCCGATTCGCATGCGCAGTGACGACGCGCGATTCATCCGCCAGCATCGCCATTACTTCGCTGCCGGTGTCCGGCCACACGCGCGGGTTGTGATCGGTCAGCGCCGCCGCCCACTCCCAGATCCGGACGCCGCCATTTCGGTCGCCGACCGCGGCGTATTGGCCGTCGCCGACGAACACCGCGGCGCGTGACGACAGGGTTCCAGTCGGCAGCACGGCGAGACGCGAACCCGTGGCCGCATCCCAGACCGACGTCTGCGCCGGCGTGCCGGAGGTCAGGAGCCTGCTGCCGTCGCGGCTCAGGTCGACGCCAACGACGGCGCCGGGTCCCGCCGCCGAAGTGACTGGCCGGGGTTCACCGACGCGCCATACGGCGCGGACCGCATCATTGCCAACGCTCAGAATCGACTGCCCGTCGTCGGCGACGGCAATGCCGTTCACCGCGCGTGTATGCGCGCGCCACGACTGGATCCGGGCGTCAGCGGCGACATTCCAGAAACGGACTTGTCCGTTGCCGCCATTGCACGAGGCGACGCGCATGGCATCGGCGCGCAGGTGCGCATCGGTCGAGCCATCGGAGCCGCCGAGCGCGAGCGGCGCAGACCCTTCGTTCGTGAGATCCCAGAGATCCGTGCGCCACACGCCGGCAACCAGCAGACGGGTCCCGGTCTCGCTGAACGATAGATTGCGCGCGCGTCCAATCGACGTCGCCATCTCACGTCGCAGGGCGCCGGTCTTCGCGTCCCAGATCCGGAGTCCTCCGGTCGTGTCGCCCGAGGCGACGAGGTGCCCGGCCGGATCGATCGCGAGACTCAGGCCGTTAGAGGGGTGCCGTCCCGCGCGCCAGCGGATGCGGCGAGTCGTCAGATCAATGGCGGTCACCGTACCGTCGAGACTGATCACCGAGGCCACTGTCGCGCCGCGATCGATGGCAACCGCGACCGGCTGCGGGATCCCAGTCACCTCCGCGGTGCGAGAACTCTTTGACAGCGACCACAGCTCCACCCGGTCGGGCCCGATCGCGATCATCGTGTCGTCGTCGCCCGCCACCGCGAGATCGACGAGGCTCGGCGCCACGGTCACGAGTTGCGCAATCAGCCTGCCGGTCTCCAGATCCCAGGTTCGAATCGAACCGTCCTCGGTACCGAGGACCACGCGCTGGCTGTCGCGGGTGATGTGCAGCCGGCGCGTGCCGCTGGCCGGCTGCCATTTCATCGTCTGTTGAATTGCGCCGGTCTCGGCGTTGAGCACGTGAACGGTGGCGTCGAGCCGCCCCGCAGTGACCAGCCGGGTGCCATCGGGCGTGAACTTCAACGTCTGCGTGCCGGTCGCGTGCGGAACCGTCGTCCAGAGATTCGGTTCCCGCGCGTAGATTTCCCAGAGCGCCCAGCGCGCATGGATCGACCCGGGATTCTTGAACAACTCCCGCCAGATGAGCTCCTCGGCCACCGGCTGATTGCCGGTCATGCCGGCGAGTCGCCCACGCTCGATCGTGCTGCTGGCGAGCTGACGTTCGAGGCGGACGTTCGTTTCATTGGCGCGCGATCGTTGTACGAACGCGTAGGATGCCAGGGCGGAGACGGCGACGAGCGCCGCGGCGCTGAAGCCGAGCGCGAGGCGATAGCGTCCCAGCTGGCGGCGCACGACATACCACGCGGAATCCGCTGAGGCCGCGATCGGCTGGCCGGTCAAATAGCGCCGCAGATCGGACGCCAGGTCGGCCGCAGACGCGTACCGCCGTTCTTTTTCTTTCGCCATCGCCCGCGCGACGATGACCTCGAGGTCGCCCTTCAACGCCGGATCGAGCGAGCCAAGACGGATCGGCTCATCGCTGACGATGCGCTGCGCCAACTCCGGCAGCGACGGATCGCCGTCGGCAAACGGCAGACGTCCCGCCAATAACCGGAAGAGGATCACACCGAGCGCATGGATGTCCGTGCGCGTGTCGACGTCTTCCGGCTTCGCCCGCACCTGCTCGGGGCTCATGTACGCCAGGGTTCCGACGAGCTGGCCGGACTCGGTGGCCGGATTCTCCGATCGTCCCGGGGTCACGCGCCGGGCGACGCCAAAGTCGAGCACCTTGGGCTGGCCGTCGGCGGTGACGAGAATGTTTCCGGGCTTCAGATCGCGATGAATGATGCCGCGCTGATGCGCGTGCTGAATCGCGTCACACACGCGCGCGACGATGTCGACTCGATCGCGAACCGAGAGCCGGCGCAATTCCGCGAAGTCCGTGAGCGTCGGCCCGTCGACGAACTCCATGGCGATGAATGGCGGCGTCTCGTCATCCCCCGGGTGTGCGGCGAAAATCTGCGCGATGCCCGGGTGCTGGAGTTCCGCCAGCACCTCGGCCTCGATCTCGAACCGCCGCTGGATCGTGCTGGCCACGAACTCGCGCCGCAGGATCTTGAGCGCGACGATGCGCGCCGGATGCTTCTGACGGGCGAGATGGACGACGCCGGCCGCGCCGGCGCCGATCTCGCGCATCAGCGTGAAGCCGCCCACCGTCGTTGGCGTGAGCCGCTGAGGCAACACGATGTCGGGAAGATCGAGTGCGGCCAGCAGGCGCTCCACTTCAGCCCGAAGCCCGGCGTCGGCGCCGCACGCCTGATCGATCATGCCGGCGCGGTCTGCTGGCGCCACGTTCGACAACGCCATGAAGACGGCGCTCGCTCGATCGCTCGCGGCGCGGCTCACCGCCCGTCTCCTCCAGTCGCGGGGTCGACCGATCGGAGGGCGTCGTGCAGCCACGCGCGTGCAAACGCCCACTCGTTCTTGACCGTTGCCGGCGAAATGTCCAGCGCCGCGGCCGTCTCTTCAATCGTCAGGCCCGCGAAGTACCGGAGCATCACCACCTTCGCCTTGCCGGTGTCGATGCGTTCGAGCCGCGACAGCGCCTGGTCAATCGCGAGCACGTCCTCCAGCTCCTCGCCCGGCGCGGGAGCGTCCTGATCGAGTTCCACGCGGCGTTCCTGACCGCCGTGCTTGACGCGGCGATAGTGCCGCGCCCGCTCGACGAGGATGCGGCGCATCGCAATCGCGGCCGCGGCAAAGAAATGACCGCGGTGATCCCACTTCCGGTCCGAGCGGCCGTCGGCGATCCGGAGATAGGCCTCGTGGACCAGGGCGGTGGGCTGGAGCGTGAGGCCGGCGGGTTCGCGGGCGATGCGCGCCTGGGCCAGGCGCCGGAGTTCCTCGTAGACCTCCGGCAGTAATTCGTCGGTAGTCCCGGTCGGGCCGGACGCCTTGGGAGGGTCGTCGGGTCGCTGCACGGCGGTGGACAAATTCTAGCCAACTTGGTCCGAAACGTCGCATTGGTCCACAGCGAGGAAGGACATGAACCAGACCTTGACCCAGACCGGCACCCAGGACGTCGTCGCCGAATCGGCCGCTTCACGGGAAGTGCTCAGACAGGCGGGCCTGGTGGCGCCGACGAAAGCCACGGTGCTCCTGCTCGGGGAGTCGGGCACGGGCAAGGAAGTGCTGGCGCGGCACATCCACCGGGTGTCGGCCCGGCACCGCGCGCCCTTCGTGGCCATCAATTGCGCTGCCCTGCCCGAACAGCTGCTCGAAGCGGAACTGTTCGGATACGAGCGCGGCGCGTTCACCGGCGCCGTGCAGGGCAAGCCGGGCCAGCTGGAACTGGCGTCCGGCGGCACGCTGTTCCTCGATGAGATCGGCGAGATGCCGCCCGCGGCGCAGGCCAAACTGCTCCGCGTGCTGCAGGAACGCGAATACCGGCGCCTCGGTGGCACGCGCACGCTGCGAACCGACGTCCGCGTGATTGCCGCCACCAACCGCAATCTCGAACAGTCGATCGCCGCGGGTCAGTTCCGCGAAGACCTGTTCTATCGCCTGAATGTGTTCCCGATCCGGTTGTCGCCGCTCCGCGATCGCCGCGAGGACATTCTGCCGCTCGCACGGAATTTCGTGGCGCTCATCTGCCACGACCTGGACCGGCCCTCGCAGCCGATTTCCACCGACGCCGAAGCCAGGCTGCTGGCGCACGCCTGGCCGGGAAACGCGCGCGAGCTCCGCAACACGCTCGAGCGCGCCGTCATCGTCAGCGGCGGCGGCGCGATCGCCGCCGCGCATCTGGGTCTCGTGCCTGCCTCCACGGCGACGGCCGCACCAGTCACGGCCGTCGCTCCCGCCTCATCCGACTTGCGCGCTCTGGAACGCGCCGTGATCGAGCGAGCGCTGGAGGCCGCGAAGTTCAACAAGTCCAAGGCGGCGCGAGCGGTTGGCCTCAGCCGGCGCCAGCTGTACGTGCGTCTGCGACGCCATGGCCTGGCGCTCGCTTGATCAAATCACGCGCTTCAACAGGCCCGTCAGCGTCGAGGTCAGGTCCATGTGCCTGCGCGCCTGCACTGTGACGTCGCCGTCTCCCGAGAACAACAACTGAATCGGTTGACCGCCGCCGTGCCCGACGATGGAGCCGGCGTCGAGATCGGTCTTCAGCCGCGGCCAGCAGTCGCCCGCCCACGACACCAGCGCGGCGGGATCGACCGAGACCGGCGCATCGGACGTCACGGGAATGGTCGTCGCCTGATTGGCAAAGCTGATGGCGACGCGCCCGTGCCCGGCCAGTTTCACCACCAGCACGCCGCCCGGGATCGCGAGGCTGCCGCCGAAGAACATCAGGTCGTGAGCCAGGGATGGTTCGAACGCCAGCAGGCTCGGTGAGGCAACGAAGAGGGTGTCACCCGTCAATTCGACGATCTGATTGCCATGTCCGTCGTTGCTGAGGAGTAAGCGGCCGCGGCCCTCGGCTTTTGACAACGGCGCCAGCTCACGCTTGATCGCGTCGCGGATCGGGCCGCGGTGCACACCCACGTGGTCGGAATGAACGACCGGCGCGAGATGAAAACGAAGATCGCCGGTATACGCAACCACGCCGCCTCGCTTGATCCAGAGGTAACCGTCGACGTCAGCCTGAACAAGGCGGCCGGCCTCCGCAGACGACGCAGACGCGACGAGGCTCAAGCCCCGCCGCGTCGGTTCCATCGTGACGCTCACTTGCCGGCCCCTAATGTCACGAGCGGCAACGGCATCGTGGTCGTCACCATCAACGAGGAGCCTTCGGTTTTCATGCGCGATCCGGTTTCGATGAGATAGCGCACATTCACCACCGAAATGAGGCGCGTCCTGGTCGCAATCGGGAACGAGAGGTCGGGCCCGATCCCATACACGCGGTGCTTCGCGAGCCGCACGCCGTCCGGCGTGTACGCCTGACCGCCGAGGTCATCGGCGGTCAGCTTCCACTGGCCGTAGTACGCCATGCCGAGGTGGGCGGCGCCATGCAGGAACGACTTCGCCGCGCCGCCCTCGATCGTGAGCAACTGCCCTGGCCGCACGCCGCTGAGCGTGATCGGCCCGGCGAGGGCCTTCTGCGTCCCGGCCTTCCTGGTGTGGGTTTCCCAGTACGCCATCGCCGCGACGCTGATGCTGCGCGCCTGGTCGGCATAGACGGTGGTGCCCGCCGACAATTCGTAGCTCCACATGCCCTTGCCCAGGTTGTCCGACGCCTCGGCCTCGTAGCGGCCGTTGGGCATGAAGACCGCGAACCCGGTCGTGATGTCTGCCCGGCGCCGATGCCATCCAAGTTGGAACGGCATGATGTAGGCGTCACTGAGACCTGTGCTGGCGTCCTCGTACAGTCCGAGCGATGGCGCCTCGAGCGATCCGTTGGCGATCGGCAGCACGCCCATCATGCCGAGGTTGCCACCGAACAGTTTCACCTTGCTCACGTAGACCACCAGCGGCACGCTGGCGTTGATCGACTGGTTGCCGCCGGGGTCGAACGTGAGCTCGTTGCCGCGCGAGTCGCGGACGGTGTCGGTGTGATAGCGGTAGAACAGATAGCCCGCGTAGAAGCCCGGCGCCGGCTGCGAGCCGCTCTTCACGCCCATGTCGCCGAGGAGGTTTTCGCCGTTCAACTGGGCCTCGGCCGGCCTCGCCGCCGCCGCGGTCGCGGCCGCGACCGCAACGGCCACCAACAAAATCTTTAGAAACCGGTTCATGCTGCCGCTCCCTTCTGTTGACGACGGCCCTTGTCGATCACGCGCTGCATCATCAAGCGCGCGGTCATCGGGCCTGCGTTCTGGTTCTGGCCGGTGATGAGATCACCGTCCGCCACAAAGTGATTCGCGAAGAAATCCCGAAGACCGTGCCGCCGGCTTTCGAATGCGGCGCCGGCGGCGCGCAGCGCCGATTCGGGATGCAGCGGCGTAATCCCGACGCCCAGTTCGTGGATCTGTTTGTCCGTGACTGCCGTGAGGCGACGGCCCTTGACGAGCAACTCGCCCGAGGGCGTGCGCGCCTTGAGCAAACCGAGCGGACCGTGACAGATACCGCCGACCACCCGGCCCGCGGTCCAGGCCTCGCTGACTTTGCGGCCGACGATCTCGCTCTGGCCGAGATCGAATGCCGCGCCCCAGCCGCCTGCAAAAAAGATGATGTCGTAGGCGGTGAAGTCCACGCTCGGTACCGCCAGCGAGTTCATCAACTTGGTCCGCAGCGTCGCATCGCCGAGCAGCCGGTCGTCGCTGGGCGTGCGGAGCGCCGGCTTCATCGACAACGGATCGATCGGGATGATGCCGCCTGCCGGGCTGGCGACATCGACGGTCATGTGCGCGTCGGCGAACACGTAGTACGGCACCGTGAGCTCCGAGGCGAACACGCCGGTCGCGACGCCGATGTCCAGGACGCCGTGATTGGTGCCGATGCAGAGGGCGCTCGTGCCTTTCATGTCGAGCGCGATGGCCCCCGGGTCTTCCGGATGGACGCCGATGGCGCGGAGTGCCGCCCGAGTCATCAGGCTCGGGAACGAGGGCGTGCCGGTGAGTGTGCGTTCAGCCATGTCGATGCTCCTACTGCGCCACGCGGCCGATGCGGATGTCCCGCGATCCCGCCGGCAAGGTGTAAAGGCTGCCGTCGTCGGCAATCGTCCAGTCGCGCGGCCGGATGGCGCGCAGGTCGTGCGCGAACAGCCGGCGGGCGATGAAATTGTCCGGAGTCGGAAGCAGGTGATAGAAGACCAGCAGCTTCACGCCGGCCATGTTGGCGAGCTCGCCGGCTTCCGTCGGCGAGATGTGGTAGTCCTGGATGTCGTGCATGATCATCGCCTGACGTTCGCGCGACACGTTCGTCGCCGCGGTTTGCAGCGCCTTGACCATCGAGCGTGAGATCGCCTCGATCACCAGCAGATCGGCGTCCTTCGCGGCCATCGCCAGCGGCGGGTGGTACTTCAGGTCACCGCTCACGACCACCGAACGCCCCTTGTAATCGAAGCGGTACGCATAGGCCGGCACGACCGGGTCGTGATTGACCTCGATCGCGGTGATGCGCACGCCGTTTTCCTCGAGGACGATCGCGGTGCGATCGCGGGCGCCGGTCTCTTCGCCGTCCATCTCCACCGTCTGCGGCACCAGCGGCCACGCCTCCGGTGACATCCAGCGGGCGGTGTGATGCGCGGTGCGGTAGGTCTGGTCGGCGCGGTACGCGTCGTTGAAGCCGCCGACGACGCGATCGACACCGGGACCGCCATAGACGTTGAGCGGCTGCTGGCGTCCGTTGGCCCAGGTCTGCAGGTTCGCTTCGCCGAGGTCGCCGATGTGATCCGAGTGGAAGTGCGTGAGCAACACGCCGCCGATCTGCGCGAGCGGCACGCCCCAGGTGACCAGGTTTTCCACCGACTCCGGGCCGACGTCGACGAGATAGAACTTGCCGCCGGCAAACACGGCTGCACACGCCTTGGCGCGCGACGCGCTCGGCAGCGGCGCCGACGATCCGCACACCGCGACGCGCAGCGCGTCCTCGTCAAGGAGCGCCGCATTGCTGCGCGTCATGTTGTCGGCGGCGCCTCTGTTGAACAGCCACTGCTCGACGGTTGGATTGAGGACGGCCGCCGTGGCGGCCGCCACCAGACCCAGCGCGATGCCGGCCACGGCGAGCCGGCGCCGCGAACCCGCCGGCGTAACCAGGCTGTCGCCGGAGCGGCGTGCGTACAGCGCGAGCGCCACCGCCGCGGCGACCTCGAGCGCGAGCGAACCCAGGTGCGCGTTGGCGGCGCCCGACGTGATCGCACCAATGACGCGGCCGGACGCAATCGCACCGAGCACAATCGCGCCCGCCGTCGCAAGTGACTGACGCCTGGTGAACGCCGCGGCGAGCGCGATCACGCCGAGGCTGACGAACAGGCCGCCGAGGTCGGCCTGGAGGCTAACGAGCCCAGGCACCCCGAGGGCGGCCAGGTTGAACGTGTCCCCGGCCTGATCCGGCGCGAGCCAGAACCGCAGACCGAGTCCGGTGAACAGCAGGCCGAAGCCGGCGACGACGAACCGAAGCAATGACTTGATACGCATGAAGCTCTCCTTCGGGTCAGGAAGGAGGCAATGCGGAGGCCAGGTGCGCGGGCGCCAGTTTGGCGGTTTTCAGGCCTGTTTTGAAGAGTTGCTCAAGAACGCCCGGGCCAGAGTGAACCGATCGGTTCAACCTGCCCGGCGAATCTCTCTGACGCCATGGCCGAGGTGGCGTCGCAGGAGCGTCCGCAGCGTGACTCCGTCCGCATAGCCGACGCGCTCCGCGATCTGATCGACGCTCGCATCGCTCGTCTTCAGCAGATGCACCGCGCGCTCCACTCGCAGACTTTGAAAATACGCCAACGGTGATTTGCCCAACACCGCGTGCAGGCGACGCGCCAGCGTTCGCTTGCTGGAGGCGACGGCTTTCGCCGCCTCGTCGAGCGAGAAGCCATGCGCGAGCCGGTTCCGGGCCCACCGTTCGAATCGTTCGACCAGCGGATCGTTGTGAATCAGGTGATCGGTCAGGACATACGCCGACTGTGACGGCCGCGAGTCGACAATCAGATACTTCGCCGTCAGCGCGGCGAGTTTCGGACTCTGCTGCCGAATCAGCCAGAACGCCAAATCCATGTGACTCAACGCCGCGCCGGCGGTGACGATCCTTCCTGCCTTGACGAGCATGTGTGACTCGTCCAGCAGCACGGTGGGATAGCGAGTGCGGAACAGCGGAGCCAGCCACCAGGTCGTGGTCGCAGGACGATGATCGAGCAGGCCGGACTCGGCGAGCACGAACGTTCCAACGCAGGCCGCGCTCATCGTCGCTCCGTGATCGGCCCACTGCCGCAGCAGCGCCGCCGCATCGCGGACGTCGGGCCTCGCCAAGGCTCGCTGCAACGGGTCGGGCATCTTGAACCCAATCGCCGGGACGACAACGCAATCCGGAGCCCGCTTTCCCACGGGACGCACGGGCACCGTGAGGCCTTGCGACGTCTTGACGGTCCTGCGGACGCCGACGACGCTGACGTCGAACCGGCAGGAGGAAAGACCCGACAGATCCGCGAGTTCGTTGGCGGTCTGGAAGGCATCGAGGACCGTCGCCAAGCCGGTGTCGAAGACGCCCTCCAACGCGAGCACGGAAACGCGCATGTCAATAACGGTATCAATGATGGCATTTTTGTCAATAGTCCATGGCGAGCCGCGAGGCTACCCTCCTGATCTGGACCGCGGCTCCATGTCGGAGTCCTCGGAATCAAGGAGACACATCATGAAGCTCGCACTGTTCGCCCGACTCGAAGCCAAGCCCGGCAAAGAGAACGATGTCGTCGAGTTCCTGAAGCAGGGCCTCGCCCTGGCCAATCAGGAAGCGACGACGCTCATCTGGTTTGCCCTGCGCCTCGGCCCGACGACGTTCGCCATCTTCGATGCGTTCGCCGACGAAGCAGGACGGCAGCGTCACCTGGCCGGTCCGATTGCGCAGGCCCTGATGGCGCAGGCACCGGCGCTGCTCGCGGCTGCGCCGGACATCCAGCCGCTCGACGTCCTCGGCGCGAAGCTGCCGGCGAAATCGCTCTAGCCGAAGCGCTCTGCCAGCAGCCCGTGACGCAAGCCGCGGTCGCTGACCGTCAGTCCGTGCTTGCCCAGCAGTGCCATCACCGTGCGGACAATGCACGCGCCGGCGAGGATCACGTCGGCGCGCCTGGGCTGGAGGCCGACGATGGCGCGGCGCTTCTCCAGCGGCGTCGTGCGGTAGATCTCGATTTGCCGATCGATCTCGTCGCGCGTGAGCGCGGCGCCCTGGATCTTGTCGGGATCGTACGTGGCCATGGCGGAACTGACGGCCGCCAGATTGGTCACCGCCCCACCCATGCCGACCAGCGTGTCGGGCTGCGCGCGGCCGGCGATGCGCGAGAGATCGACGGCGATCGTCTGCATCGCGTCGCGCAGCACTTCGGCGGTGACCGCGCCATCGAGCCTGAAACGCTCGGTGTAGCGCACCGCGCCGACGTTGACGCTGAATCGTTCAGCGACGCGGTCGCCCGCGCCAAAGGTGAATTGCGAGCTGCCGCCGCCGCTGTCGAACACCACCAGGTCGCCGGTGGCGAGCGGCAGCCCGCGGCGCACCGCCAGGTACGCGAGTCGACCTTCCTCATCGCCGCTGACGACCTCGACCTTCACGCCGGTGCGCGCGCGGATCGTCTCGAGCACGTCGGCGGAGTTCCTGGCCATCCGCAGGCCGGCCGTGCCGACCGCGGCGACGGCGAGGCAGCCGGCCTGGTGTGCTTCGTCGACCATGCCTTTGATCGCGACGGCGGTCCGCTCCGCTGCTTCTTCGGTGATCGAGCCGCCTTCCTTCAATCCTTCGCCGAGGCGCGACAGCTCCGCACGGTCGGCCACGGTATGCCATGCGCCGTCCGCGCCGGGCTCGGCGATGTGGAACTTCACCGAGTTGGTGCCGACGTCGAGCACCGCGTATCGTGGCGGCCGGCCCGAGAGCGTCGCGGCCAGGCCGCGTGAATAATTTGTATTGACGTAGCCCGACAAGCCGAGTGATTCGACCGCGGCCACGACGGCGGCGGCGTCTTCCGCCTCGACCGCGATGGTTCGCGTCTCGACGCCGTCGACCGTGACATCGGACAACTCGGCCGTGCAGCCTCCGACGACGTACCGCACCCGCCGCTTGTGAACGCGGACAGGGCGAACCGTCCTCGTTCGCTGCGCTCGCACGCCGGATTGAAGCTCGGTGATCGCGGCCAGGAACTGGTCGAGCGTGTAGTCGTCGCGCGTCAATGCGGGCGTCGCGACCTGCATGGCTTTGAACACGTCGCGGAGCATCGCGGCCTCGACCGGAAAGGCGGCCTTCATGACCGGCGTCCACAGCTCGAGACCGGCGTCATTCACCTGCTGAAGCACCTTGACGTCGAGCAGGCCGGCACGGATCTTGACGTTGCAGTCATTCTCGGTGAGCAG
>DASUGM010000119.1:0-9611 GCA_036274055.1 Vicinamibacterales bacterium
TGTGGCTGACGGTGAGCATGCTCGCCTTCAGTCTGACCACCGCCCTTTACATCGCTCCGGCAATCGACCAGATCCGCAACACGACCCACGGCTCGGTGGCCAGCCTGCCGGAGACCGATCCGGCGCGTCAGCAGTTCGGCCGCCTGCACGGGATTTCAAACGGCCTGATGCTCGCAACGATGTTCGCTGGCGCCTTTCTCATCTTGATCGAGTTACGGGATCAGCATTGAAAAAGGGACCGGGTCGCTTTTTCCGCCACGGACAACCATGACGCACACAGACACGACGCCAAGGCTCGCCGACGACATCGAGCGCCAAATCCACTCTGCGAC
Organism: Vicinamibacterales bacterium; assembly: GCA_036274055.1. Classification (GTDB taxonomy): domain Bacteria; phylum Acidobacteriota; class Vicinamibacteria; order Vicinamibacterales; family SCN-69-37; genus DASUGM01. Next base: position 333 of record DASUGM010000119.1, read on the forward strand.
AACGCGCCAGAGCGCGATGGAAGCCGCGGTCGCAACGCTGAAGGACCGGCTGCCGCATTACACCTGGGTCGGGATCTACCTGCTCGACGATCACGAGCTGGTCCTCGGGCCATATCTCGGCAAGCCGTCGCCGCACACCCGCATTCCCCTCAACCGCGGCATCTGCGGCGCCGCCGCCAGCGAAAAGCAGACGATCGTCGTCGACGACGTCAACAGCGATCCGCGCTATCTCGCGTGCAGCATCGAAACCAGGTCGGAGATCGTCGTGCCGATCCTGGATGGCGATCGCGTGCTCGGGGAGATCGACATCGACAGCGACAGGCCGGCGGCCTTCGGGCAGAGCGATCGCGAGCTGCTGGAAAAAGTCGCGGCGGCGCTGGCGATGAGGCTTCGATAGTCAAAAGAACTATTAACCTTGGAGAACGTGGAGAAGAGCGGGTTCTACAGCCAGGGGAAACCCTGCCGAGATGCTCATCTCGCCAAGCTCTCCCAAGGGATTGAGAACCTGCTCTGCTCCACGTTCTCCAAGGTTAATAGCTCTTCCGGCAGGTGCCTTTCACTCAGCTCAACCCTGCGAATGCAACCCCACCTTGTTCCCCTCGGTATCGATCAACAACGCGAAGTGCCCGAACTCCGGCGAGATCTGCGTCTTCGGGACGATGACCTTGCCGCCCGCTTTCTCGACGCGCGCCAGCGCCGGCGCGAGGTCGGGGTTGCAGTTCAGGTAGACCAACGCACCTGACATCGCCGGCTCGTAGTCGGGGCCGCAGCTAATCGCGCCGCCGACGCCGCCGTGCTCGTTGTCGGCCGGCAGCATCGCCATGTCGGTGCCGAACATGTTCATCGTCTGAAATGTCGCGCCGAGCACCGCCTGATAGAACGTCGTCGCGCGTTTGAAGTCCTTGGCCGGAATCTCGAACCAGTTGATCGCGTGCTGCACGGAAGCCTCCTGCCCTTCGACAAGTTCAGGGCGAGGCGCGACTATCGCTGGGTTCGATGGACGCCGTCTTGGAGAAATGCGACACCGCCAGACGCGTGATTTGATGGGCTGGCTCTGGAGATCGCCATCAGCGCCACCGGCGTGAACAGCGGACTCTTGAGCAATCGCGCCAGAACGTCGGCACCGCCGACGAGTCGTCCGCCCACGGCGCCGGCGTCGCTCTCGAACGTCAGCCGCGCTCCAGTGGAATCCGTGCGCATCCACAGCCGCAGATCGACGGCGGCGGCGCCTTGCCTGGCGCCGCATTGCCATGCCAAGTAATAGGGCCATGCGTTCATCGCGAGCTCGCCATCCGCCGTACGCTTGAGATTGCCGTCGTCGAGTTCGTGACGATCGATTCGCATCACGATGTCAGCGAGCGCAGCGGGATGGCTCGCTCGATCGATCGAGAGCGACGAGCAGACCGCCCCATCCCGTCTCGAGGTTGACGATCACGTGACGGTCGGAAGGCGCGAGCGCGGCGCCAGGCGGCGCACTCGCCGACAACGTGAAGGCGAGGTCTCGCTGCGCGGCAGCGACGGTCACACCCACACGATGGCCGTCGTAGCCCGCTGCATGAACGTCAAGATCATAGAGGCCCGGCGCCAGATCGCCGATGCCGAACTCGCCGGTCAACTCCGTCCGGCGGTACTCAGTCCAGCCAGACCTCCGGTTCGTCGCTTGAACACGCGCGACCGGTAGTGGATTCCCGCGCGTATCACGGACGACGCCATAGATGGATCCGCGCGGGCCGACGCCGCGATCGGTCCGCGACCGGCGCGGCGCGGGCACGCGTCCACCACGTGGCGTGTCGTCGAAATCGTTGCCCGACCACGAGCATTCGAGCCTCGCCCCGCTCCACCCGACTCGCAACTCGACCTCAGTGTGCTCGCCTTCACGCACCACCACGCGTTCCGCCGACTTGGGCGACCACGAACCCTGCGGCGTGAACACTTGATAGATGCCTGGCAAGAGTCCAGTGAAAGTGGCGACGCCATCGTCACGCGCGAATCCCTTCCGAGCGCGGCCGTCCATCGGCCGCAGGTAGACTTCCGCGCCAATGATCGTCGACTGCGACGTCACGACGCGTACATCGATGCGACCCGAAGGCGCTTGTGCCGGCAGGCCGACGAGCGCGAGCGAGAGTGCGAAGGCCGCGGCTCGCATGCGCTACCGCAAGCGTGTGATCGACTTGATCGGGACCGGCGGCGTCAGGGCCTGGCCCTTCACCGGTTCTCCATTGATCTTCTTCACCACGTCCAGCCCTTCAACAACCTTGCCAAACGCGGCGAAGCCCTGGCCGTCGGGATAGCGCTTGCCGCCGACATCCATCGACGGCTGGTCGTCGAGCAGGATGAAGAAATCGGATCGCCCGGAATCCGCGTCGGCGCCGCGCGCCATCGAGACGACGCCGGCGACGTGCTTCAAACCGGTGAGAGTCGTGCGCTCGAGCGGCACTGGCGGGATCGAGGCCTCGGCTTCCTTCGCGCGATCCGGATTGATGCCGCCTTGAATGATCTGCATCGGCGGCCGATCCGGCGGCGCCGCGACGTAGTTGTCCGGCCGGGTCGCGCGATGGAACCGGCCGCCGGTGTAGTAGCCGCCGTCGACATATTTCAGAAAGTTGGCGACCGTGAGCGGTGCATGTGCCGGATCGAGCGCCAGCACGATGGCGCCATGCTCGGTGTCGATGCGGACGCGGACTTCCGATGCCGCGGGGGTCTGGGCGCCGACGCCGGAAACGACCGCGCACAACAGCGCGACAGCCGCAGTCACGCTTCGCAACATCGCATCACCTCAGCCTCGAGAACCCCGGAACCCGGGAACCCCGGAACCCCGGAACCCCGCACGTCGCACCGGCGCACCGCGCACAGCGCACGGCTCTAGAACACCCCATTGGCGACCATCGCATCCGCCACTTTCGCGAAGCCGGCGCGGTTGGCGCCGTCCACGTAGTTGACCTTGCCGTTGGTGGTGCCGAACGCCAGGCAGCGATCGTGGATCTGCGTCATGATCTTCTTCAGCCGCTCGTCGACTTCGTCGCGCGTCCACGACAGGCGCTGCGCATTCTGGCTTTGCTCGAGACCCGACACCGAGACGCCGCCGGCGTTGGCCGCCTTGCCGGGGCCGAAGGCGATGCCGGCTTTGACGAAGACCGTGGTCGCGTCGATCGTGCTCGGCATGTTGGCGCCTTCGCCGACCGCCTTGCAGCCGTTCTTCACCAGCGCCACCGCGTCGGCCTTCTCCAGTTCGTTCTGTGTCGCGCTCGGGAACGCGGCCTGACACGGCACGCGCCACGGCGTCTTGCCCTTGTGGAATTCGGCGCCGAATTTCTGCGCGTATTCGATGATCCGGCCGCGGCGCCGCTCCTTGAGCTCCTTGACCCACTCGAGCTTCTCTTTGGTCAGGCCCTTCTTGTCGTACACGAATCCCTCGCTGTCAGAGAGCGTCACCACCTTCGCACCCAGGTGCAGCAGCTTCTCCACCGTGTAGATCGCGACGTTGCCGGAGCCCGAGACGACGCAGGTCTTGCCCTTGAGCGTCGAGCCGACGTGGTTGAGCATGTTCTCGACGAAGTAGACGCAGCCGTAGCCGGTCGCTTCGGTGCGGATCAGGCTGCCGCCGTAGGCCAGGCCCTTGCCGGTGAGCACGCCGGCGTAGCGATTCGCCATCCGCCGGTACTGGCCGAACAGAAACCCGATCTCGCGGCCGCCGACGCCGATGTCGCCGGCGGGCACGTCGACGTCCTCGCCGATGTGGCGGAACAACTCGGTCATCATCGCCTGGCAGAACCGCATCACCTCGGCGTCGGACTTGCCCTTCGGATCGAAATCGGATCCGCCCTTCGCGCCGCCCATCGGCAGACCGGTGAGACTGTTCTTCAGGATTTGCTCGAAGCCGAGAAACTTCAACACCGACAGATTGACGGTCGGGTGAAATCGCAGCCCGCCTTTGTACGGCCCAATCGCGTTGCTGAACTGAACGCGATAGCCGCGGTTGATCTGGACGGCGCCGCGGTCGTCGATCCACGAGACGCGGAACGCGATGCTGCGATCCGGCTCGGTCAGCCGCTCGAGCACGCGCTCGCGCTGATAGTCGTGCGTGTCGAGGACGAGCGGCATCAGCGATCCGACGACTTCGCGGACCGCCTGGTGGAATTCGGGTTGCCCGGGGTTGCGGCGGACGACGCCGCCCATGAACGATTCGACTTCACGTGCGACCTGACGAACGGCGACGGCTGTTGCCACGGAACCTCCAGTAGAAGTTCACGATCACTCGCTCTGTTTCCGGCTGGTCGAAAAGCCCGCGTATGCTAGCACTGATGAGTCATACGATCACTCTCATTCCTGGCGACGGCATCGGCCCCGAAGTGACGGATGCCGTGGTGAAAATCCTGGCGTCGACCGGCGTGTCGATCGACTGGGACCGTCACGACGCCGGCGTCCGGGCGGTCGAGCAGACCGGCAAGACGCTGCCGCAGGCGCTGCTCGACTCGATCATCCGCAATCGCGTCGCGTTGAAAGGACCGGTGACGACGCCGGTCGGCGAGGGCTTCACCAGCGTCAACGTCGGGCTGCGGAAGACGCTCGACCTCTACAGCAACCTCCGGCCGGTGGCGAACCTGCCGGGCGTCACCGCCCGATTCCAGAACATCGATCTCGTGATCGTCCGCGAGAACACCGAGGATCTCTACGCCGGCCTCGAGCACGTCGTCGTGCCGGGCGTCGTCGAGAGCCTGAAGATCATCACCGAGAAGGCGTCGACGAGGATCGCGCGCTTCGCGTTCGAGCACGCGCGAACGCACGGCCGCAAGAAGGTCACCGCCATCCATAAGGCGAACATCATGAAGCTCGGCGATGGTCTGTTCCTCGAGTCGGCGCGCGCGGTCGCCAAACAGTTCGCCGATATCGCCTATGACGAGCGCATTGTCGACGCGGCCTGCATGCAGCTGGTGATGAAGCCCGAGCAGTTCGACGTGCTGCTGCTGCCGAACCTGTACGGCGACATCGTCTCCGACCTCTGCGCGGGACTGGTCGGCGGTCTCGGACTCGTCCCCGGCGCCAACCTCGGCGAGAAGGGCGCGGTCTTCGAGGCCGTGCACGGCAGCGCGCCGGACATCGCCGGCCGGAATCTTGCGAATCCGATTGCCCTGCTGATGTCGGCGCTGATGATGCTCGACCACATCGGCGAGCAGGCCGCGGCAGCGCGCGTTCGCGCGGCGGTGACCCGGGTCCTGACGGCGGGACGCGTCCGGACGCGGGACCTTGGCGGCGACGCGACGACGTCGGCGTTTGCCGAGACGCTCTGCCGGGAGATCGAAGCGTCGTCGTGACCGCCGACTCGCTATAATCACAGCCCCGTCGGCGCTGATGACGTCGACGCCCGGCAGTCTCCGGCAAGGACGACTCAACTGATGCTCGAAGCGCTCCCCAAAGCAACGTTTTCCATGCTCGCCAGCAGCGCGACGCTGAAGCGCCTCGCCTCGCGCTACGGCATGCGCCGGCAGGCCAGCTTTGCCCGCCGCTTCATTGCCGGCGAGAGTCTGTCCGAAGCGATCGAGGCGGCACGCGTCGTCGAAAAGGCCGGACTGCTGGTGACTCTCGACTTCCTCGGCGAAAGCGTGTCGTCGCGCGAAGCTGCCGACGCGGCGACCGCGGCGTACATCGACATGGTCGGCGCCATCGTCAAGGCCGGTGTCAGCCGGAACTTGTCGCTGAAGCTGACCCAGCTCGGCCTCGACATCGACCGCGCGACCGCGCTCGACAACCTCCGGCGGGTGCTCGACATCGCGGCACCGGCCGAGGTCTTCGTCCGCATCGACATGGAGAACTCGCCCTACGTCGACCCGACGCTCGACACCTTCGAGACGTTGTGGGGCATCGGCTATCGCAATGTCGGCGTGGTGCTGCAGTCGTATCTGCGCCGCACCGACCGCGACGTCGCCCGCGTCAACCGCATCGGCGGCCGCGTCCGGCTGGTCAAAGGCGCGTATCGCGAGTCCGCCGACGTCGCGTTCCAGCAGAAGAGCGAAGTCGATCTGGCCTTCGTCGAGCAGATGAAGGTGCTGCTCAAACACGGCCACTACCCCGCGATCGCGACGCACGATCCGGCGATGATCGACGCCACCCGCGCCTTTGCTGCCGCCGAGAAAATTGCGAAGGAACGTTTCGAATTCCAGATGCTCTACGGCATCCGCCGCGATCTGCAGGCGTCGCTCGCCGCCGAAGGCTACCCATTCCGTGTCTACGTGCCGTTCGGCAAAGAGTGGTTTCCGTACTTCATGCGCCGGCTGGGCGAGCGGCCAGCGAACGTCGGGTTCGTCGTCAGAAGCGTGTTGAAAGAATCGCTGTAGGCTCAGGGCTGACACCGAGCCCTGAGCCGTGAGCCCTGAGCCTACACAAGGCTCTTAATCGTGTCGACGAGGATGTCTCTGCACGCGTAGACATCCGCGACATTCACGTACTCACTGATGCTGTGCAGGCCGGCGCCGCCGGGCCCAAAGAGCACCGACGGGATGCCAGCGTCGGCGAGGATTGCGGCGTCGGTCCAGAACGTCATGCCGGTTGGCTCACCCGAGCGGCCCGTCTTCTCGATCGCCGCACCGAGGGCGCGCGGGAGCGCGTGATCTGCGGCCAGCGAATAGGCCGGCCGGTAGGCGACGACGTGCGCGGTGGCGTGGAAGTCCGAATCCTCGCGCGAGAGCTGCGCGAGCAGCGCATCCATTTCCGCCTGAACGACGTGGGCGTCCTCGCCGCCGACGGTGCGCCTCTCCATCTGCAGGGAACATGCGTCGGGATAACTGCTCAGCTCGCGGCCGCCGTTGATCAAAGACGCGTGAAGCGAGCCGGTGCCCTGGAACGGCACCGGCGGCAACGCCCGCAGGGCACGGTCGCGGGCTTCGAGCGCGACCAGAACGCGACCCATGCGCGCGATCGCGTCGCGGCCTTCGTCCGGCCGGCTGCCGTGCGCGGCGCGGCCGCGGGTCGCGACGTCGATCCAGGCGAAACCCTTGTGGCCGACCGCGAGCCGCAGATCGGTCGGCTCGGTGACGATGGCCATGTCGGCGCGCCATGCCTTGACCAGCTCCTCGGCGCCGACGCTCATGTGCTCTTCGTCGATCACGGCGGCGACGATCAGCCGGCCGCGCGACCACGACGGCGCCAGCGTCGCCGCGGCGGCAATCATCGCCGCGACGCCGCCCTTCATGTCCTGCGCTCCGCGGCCGTAGAGCCGGCCGTTTTCGATGGTCGGCGCGAACGGCGCGGTCATGCCCTCGACGCCGACGGTGTCGAGGTGCCCGCACAACATCACCGACGCGCCCGCCGCACGGCCGTCGAGCACGCCAATCACGTTGGCGCGGCCGTCGACGACGGGTTGAACGACGACGTCCAGACCTGCGGCGACCATGGCCGCGCGCGCGACTTCGGCGGCTTCAGCTTCGCCGGGCGCGCCAGGCACGAGCGAGGGGTTGACCGAGTTAGCGGCGACCAGCGAGCGAAGCAGCGGGAGCGGATCCATCGGCGTAGCGTGAAAGCGTACCCGAACCGGTCGCACTATCGTACTGAAAGATCCATCCGCTCCGGCCCGGATGGCGCGCCAGGGTCTCGCGATTCGCGTCGCCGCGATCGAGCACGTACAGCACCGGCCCGTCGAAGGTCGTGCCGTTGCGGGTGAGGTCGCGTGCCCGCATCGATCCCGAACCCGTGCGCAGGAACACGATCGCGCCGGTGAGGTGGCGCTCGCGCACCAGATCCGTGACCGCCATCCGTTCACGAACCGCGGGCGCCGCTTCCAGACATCGAAACACCAGCGTGCCCGCATTGGCGACGATGATGATCGCAATCACAGGCCGCGCCTTGCGGCCGAGGGACGCGAGCGCGACTCCCATCAGGATCGCGAGCGCGCCGATCGCTTCGTACGCGTAGCGGGGCCCGTACTCGTTGCCAGCCGGGGTCAGATAGAAGACGTAGCCGCCGACGATCGCCACGACGCCGATGACGAGCGGCGCGATGAGCGGCGCGGTCCGCCGCGCGCTTAGCAGGGCGGCCACCGCGAGCGGCACCGACAGCGGCACCCAAAGACTTAGTCGCAGCAGCCGAAGCACGCCGTTCGACCAGACGCCGTGGACCAGGCTGAAGTCGCCGCCGGTCAGCCGGGGATGGTCGTTCGGATCGACGAGCAGAAACGGCGGCAGCCAGGGATTGCCGGTCAGCGCTGCGTTGTAGGCCAGCAGCGCGAGGGCGAATGGCAGGAACGCCGCTCCACAACGGACCAGGAGGGGCGCGATCTGAGGCGCGCGCCCGGCGCGGACGAGGCGAATCAGCAGCCAGGCAAGACCGGGCACGACGACCAGCGCCGCCGTGTACGGCCGCACCAGCAGCGCCGCGCCCGCGGCTGTCCCCATCACCACGGCATCGCGACCGCGCGCTGAAGACTCGCCGGCGTCGAGCAAGGCCTTGAAAAACAGCGTCAGGAAGAACAGGCACGCCGGATGCGAGAAGAACGACGCCGAGTTGAGCACGACGAACGGATTCGCTGCCAGACAAATCACGGCGAGGTCCGCGGCGCGCGGTGTCGCGTGCCGGCTGGCGATGCGGTAAAGGACTACCAGCGTCGCCAATGAGAGCAGCGGATTGATGAGCCAGGGCGCGCCGGCCCAGATGCCGAGTGTCAGCATCGCGGGCCAGCCCGGCGTGTACTTGCCGTAGTAGCGGCCGTCGTTGACGACGTGGTTCAGATCGAAAGCCGCGCGCGGCTCCGGCGAGGGCGCCGACAACCGGCCTTCGCTGAACAGCGTGGCGCTCAGCAGATACGCGTACTCGTCACCGGAATTCGCGAAGCCGCGGAGCACCGACCAATGCACGGCAATTGCCAGCGCGAAGTTGATCGCGCACGCGACGATCAACGCGCGGCTCATCCGGGCCCCGTTCACGCGTGCATTATCATCTCGAAATGGGCCGGCTCGACGGACGCGTCGTCGCGATCACTGGCGCGTCGGCCGGCATCGGCCGCGCCACTGCCGAGCGTGTTGCCGCCGAAGGCGGCGCCGTTGTCGTCTCGGCGCGGCGCGAAGCTCTCCTCGCCGAGCTGGTCGCCGCCATCCGCGGCCGCGGCGGCCGGGCAATCGCGGTCGCCGCCGATGTCACCATCGAAGCCGACGCCGATCGACTCGTCACCGCGACGATCGAGGCGTTCGGCCGGCTCGACGTGATGATCTGCAACGCCGGCATCGGCTATCACGGCACGCTCGAAGAGGCCACGACCGCGGCGATGCGGCGTGTCGTCGACGTCAATGTGAT
>DASUGM010000120.1:0-4261 GCA_036274055.1 Vicinamibacterales bacterium
GACTGATGCGGGACTGGTGCGTTTCGATCCCACCGGCTCGCCTCGGCTGTTCACGCCGATCACGTCCGAGGATCAGGATCGGCGGGCGCGCACCATCAACGTGCTGCGCGAGGACGCCGACGGCGTGATCTGGATCGGCAGCCGCAAGGGTCTCTCGCGTGTCGTTCATCGGCCGGACGGCGACGCGCTCGAAACCGTGGACATCGGTCTGCCTGCCGATTTTCCCGATCGCCGCGACGTCAGCGCGATCGTCGAGGACCACGAGCGCTCGCTGTGGATTACGACCTCGTTTGGCTTGTACCGCCGCAGCCGGGATGGCAGCGTCAAGGCGTATCACGTCGCCGACGGCCTGCCGACCGAGCGGCTGTCGGACCTGCTGCTCGACCATCGCGGCCGTTTGTGGATCGGCTCGTACGACGGCGGTCTCTATCGCGCCCAGACCGAGACCGGGCGCGTCACTTTCGAGTACCCCCTCTACGTGCAGAACGGCCTGCCGAGCGAGTGGATCCAGCGGCTGATCGAGACGGCCGACCACCGGATCTGGCTCGCCACTGGGCGAGGCTTGGTCGAGTTCTTTCCCGATCGCGTCACTGGGCCTCTGGTCAAGGTCTACACGAAGGCAAACGGCCTGTCCGACGCGAACGTCCGCGCATTCGCCGAGGATCTGGCCGGCAATCTGTGGGTGGGCCTTGGGGCAACCGGCGCGATGAAACTCGCGCGCGGCGGCTTCACGACCTACGCCGAGGCTGACGGCGTCGAATCCGCCAGCGCGATCTTCGAAGACAGCGCCGGCACGTTGTGCGTCAAGGGGCATGGCCCGGGTCCAGTCTTGACTGCGACGGCGCAGAAAGAATTTGGCTGTCTTGCCGCCGGCCGCGTTGCCTGGTTCCGGCCGCGGCCGCCGGTGGGCTGGGGCTGGGTCACAGAGTCGGTCACGCTGCGCGATCGCCACGGCGATTGGTGGCTCGGATCCAGCGCCGGTGTCTTTCGCTTCCCGGCGATGCCGCGCTTCGCGTCGATCGCGCAGACGATGGCGACCGCGCAGTTCACGGAGCGCGACGGTCTCGCCGCGGGGCAGGTCTATCGCCTGTTCGAGGACTCGCGTGACGGCATCTGGATCTCGACCTACGGCGAGACCTTGCGCGGCCTGGCGCGATGGGACCGGACGACAGGACGACTCGAGGACTTTTCGCATCGACGTGAGCTGCCGCTGCCGAAGGAGGATCTCGCGAAGGCGATTGGTGAAGATTCGGCCGGCCGGATCTGGATCGGGTTCAACGGCGGTCTGGCGCGGTACGTCGATGGGGCGTTCACCTTCTATGCAACGCAGGACGGATTGCCCGCCGGCGCGATCCTCGCGATGCACGTGGACCGATCGAAGCGCCTGTGGCTGGCCTCCGAACACAGCGGCCTGATTCGCGTCGACGCCGACAGACCTGATTCGCCTTCATTCGTTGCCTACACGACCGCCGAGGGCCTCTCCAGCAACAACATCAACGTCCTCGCCGAAGATCGCGACGGGTTTCTCTATCTCGCCGGCGGCGCCGGCATCGACCGCTTCGACCCGTCTTCGGGCCGGGTCAAGCACTTTTCCGTTGCCGACGGCCTGCCCGACAGTTTGGTCACTGCCGGATACCTCGATCGATCCGGCACGCTGTGGTTCGGCACGAGCAACAGCCTGGTGCGCCTGTCGCCGGAAGCGGACCGGCAACCAACGGCGCCGCCGGTGTTCATCAGCGGATTGCGACTCGGCGGCGTGCCCTCGCCGCTGTCCGCCGTCGGCGAAACCGCGCTCACGCTCGGCGATCTCTCGCCGCCCCGCAACGAGATCGAGTTGGACTTTCTCGGTCTCGCGTTCGGATCGGGCGATGTACTGCGCTACCAGTACCGCCTCGACGGCGCAGACGCCGACTGGACAACGCCGGTCGACCGGCGCACGGTAACCTACGCGAATCTTGGCGCCGGTCACTACGTCTTCCACGTCCGCGCCATCAACTCCGACGGCCTCATGAGCGCGACGCCGGCGACGGTGACGTTCACTGTCCTTCGCCCCGTCTGGCAACGCTGGTGGTTCGTGAGCGCCGCGGCCCTGCTCGTCGCAGTGTTGGTGCACACGCTCTACCAGGCACGCGCCGACCGGTTGCTAGCCATCGCGCACATGCGCGCCCGCATCGCCACTGACCTCCACGACGACATCGGCGCGAACCTGACGCGGATTGCGCTGATCAGTGAGGTCGCCGCCGCGGGCGGCGGCAGCGGTCCGCTCGCCTCGATTGCGTCGATCGCGCGCGAGTCGGTCAGCTCGATGAGCGACATCGTCTGGGCGATCAACCCGAAGCGTGAAGACCTGCGCGATTTGGTGCGCCGCATGCGGCGTCACGCGGAAGAGGTCTGCGCGACGCGTGACATCGCGCTCGAGTTTGTTGCGCCCGCCGACGCAGACAACCTTCGACTTGGCATGGACGTCCGCCGCGACGTGTTGCTCATTTTCAAAGAAGCCGTCAGCAACGCGGTGCGGCATTCGCACTGCACGAAGCTGGCGGTGACCCTCCGGCCGGAGTCGTCTGGCCTGGTGCTGGTGATCGCCGACAACGGCGGCGGTTTCGACGCGACGATCGCGCACGAGGGGCAAGGACTGGCGGGCATTCAGCGGCGCGCCCGGCGGTTGAAGGCGCACTGCACGATTGAGTCGGGCCCGACTGGCACAATCGTGGCCGTCGTGGTGCCGACGTGACCTACGCATCCAGGTAGCTGGCGCGCCGCGCGCGCGGTTGCTACAACGGGACCATGCGCGTGTCCCGGCTCGTCCTGGCCCTTGTCTGCGCCGGAGCGAGCGTCAGTTGCGGCTCGGCGTCCAGCGATTCTCCGGCCGGCCCGACTGGCCAGCCGCTGGAGATCCTCTCGATCACGCCACCACACGGTTTCATCAACGAATACACCGGAGTGCGAATCTCCGGCCACGGCTTCAAGACCGGCGCGACAGTCACCTTCGGTGGCAGTCTTGCACTGAACGTCAGAGTCATCGGCGGTAGCGAACTCAACGCGGCGACGCCGCTCAGCGGAATCGGTGAGGCCGATGTCGTCGTCACCAACCCCGACGGCGAAACGGCGCGAGTGGCCCGCGGCTTCGCCTTCGTCTCGCGGCCGCCGCCGACGATCACCCGGCTCGATGCGAACACCGCCGCCACCGCCGGAGGCACGGCGATCGAGATCGCCGGCAACGATTTCCTCACTGGCGTCACCGTGACATTCGACGGACTTGCAGGGAAGATCTATTTCGCCGACGCCCGCTCGCTCTACGTCACGGTGCCCCGCCACGACGCCGGCGCCGTCGATGTCGTCGTGACCAACCCCGATGGCCAGACCGCCGTGCTCGCGGGCGGCTTCACCTACGGCCACCCGACCATGACCGACTTCAACGGCCAGTGGAGCGGCAACATCGCCCTTGAACGAGGAGAAATCGGCTTCACGATCGAGAACGATCGGCTGGTGTTCGTCTCGTGCGGCGGAATTACGCAGGCCTTCGTCCCGGCGCCGTCTACCGCGGCGGGAGAATTCGCGGCGGTAGAAAACGGGCGCGTGCTCATCACCGGCGCCATCGCCGGCAAGGACTACGCCGAGGGCGTCATCAGCACCGACGCGTGTCCGACCGTGGACTTCTGGGCTAGTCGCGTGGGAGCGATGCCCGCTTCACGCCGCTCGAAACGATGAACACGCGCCCCGAGTGATAGCCGCTGATCGCGCTCCACCCCGAGGTGATCAGCAGATCACTCGTCCCGTCGCTGTCGACGTCGCCGATCGCGACCGCGTCGAAGCCGAACGTATCGAACGGCGTCTTGCACGTGAAGGTCTTCATCAGCGCACCATCTTTGCCCGAGTAGAGATAGACGCGGCCGCCGCCCGGCGCGGCGCCGCCGTACTGCCACGCGCCGACGACGAGATCCGCGAAGCCGTCGCCGTCGACGTCGCCAGCGATCGATTGCGTCGTGCCGAAACCGTCGCCTGCGTTCTCGCCGGTCCAGGCGTGCAGGCGCGATCCGTCCTTGCCGGAGTGCACGTAGACGCGCCCGGTGGTCGGACCTTTCGCGCTGTTCGCCCAGTCGGACACAAACACATCGTCAACGCCGTCGGCGTTGACGTCGCCAGGCAGGGAGAGAAACATCGCGCCGAGCGCGGCGCCGGTGTCGTCCGAGTCGACGACGAATTTCGGTTTTCCCGTGATCGTGTCGTACACGTAAGCCCGGCCGGTCGATCGCGGACC